>DHIZ01000133.1:8445-38171 GCA_002404055.1 Chloroflexi bacterium UBA4733 | reverse complement strand
GCAAACAACGATCGCTTGTCGCCGGGCGACCAGGGCAGGCACGAGGGCCTGCCCCTACGCCGATCGGTCGGTTCGCCACACCGGTGGTTCGGCCGACCAGGATAGCGCAGCTTTCTATAGTCTAACAGCCCTATTATTGGCTATTACGGGCGCTCGCCTACGCTGTTAGGTAGCTCCTGCCGAAGCAATTCCGCTACCCGTGCTACCATACTAACCAATATATGAAGGGTCCGGTGAGACGACAGACGGCTGCTTTCTTTCCTCGCGAGCCACAGTCGGTGGAAGATACGGGCTTGTCGCTCGGCGCCATCGTTGATCTGGCGGTGAAGACCCTCTACTACAGCGCCGAGGCGACCGGGCACCAGTTGGCTGAAATGATGGGGTTGCCGCTCTCCAACGTGCTGGATCGTGCCTTTGAGAGCCTCAAGAACCAGAAGGCGGTCGATGTGGCGGGCGCCACCGGCCTTGGCACCGGTGGCTACCGCTATTACCTCACCGACCGCGGCCGCTTGATGGCGCGCGAGGCGCTGGAGCGCTCGGCCTACACCGGCAAAGCGCCGGTACCGATCGCCGCCTACAGTGACGCCGTCAACGCCCAGTCGATCCGCGATGCCCCCGTCACCCAGGAGCAGTTGCAGGCCGCCTTTGCGGGGATGGTGCTGTCCGACGACCTGCTGATCCAGTTAGGACCGGCAGTAAATTCCGGCCGCTCGCTGCTCCTCTTTGGGGCGCCGGGTGACGGCAAGACGACGATCGCCGAGCGGATTGCCTCACTGTTGGGCAACGATCTCTGGCTGCCGGAGGCGACGGAGGTCGACGGCCATATCATCAAGCTCTTTGATCCCGCAATGCACCGGATCACTCCGGTCGAGCAGACCCGGCTGAACCGGCCGGATGGCCGCTGGGTCCATTGCAAGCGGCCGGTGGTGATCTCGGGAGGGGAGCTCACGCTCGACGCGCTCGACTTACGCTACAGCCCGACAGCTCGCTTCTACGAGGCGCCCCACCAGATGCGGGCCAGCGGCGGCATGTTCCTGATCGACGACTTCGGCCGCCAACAGGTCTCGCCGCGCGACCTGCTCAATCGCTGGATCGTGCCGTTAGAGAAGCGTATCGACTACCTTACGTTGCACACCGGCAAGAAGGTAGCGATTCCCTTTGACGAACTGATCGTCTTTTCCACGAACCTCGATCCTGCCGATCTTGTCGATGAAGCATTTCTGCGGCGCATCCGCTACAAGGTGTTTGTGCGCAGCCCGACGCCGGAACAATACCGGGAGATCTTTCGCCGCATGTGCCGGCAACGCAGCGTCGAGTACGTCGATGCCGCTGTCAGCTACCTGCTGCAGCGACACTATGGCCAGCGTGGGATACCGCTACGCGCCTGCCATCCGCGCGACCTGTTGGATCAAATAATCGATACGGCGCGCTACCTGAATATTCCCGCGGTGATGAGTAAGCAACTGCTGGACATTGCCTGTGAAAGCTATTTCGTCGTGCCTGCGGTGCCGCCAACGGCTGTAGCGGCGACGGTGGCGTGACGACGGGCTCCGCCTTCCCGGTGATGGCTACCAAAGGTGGGCCGCCCCGCCGGGTCCTCATTCTGAAACCGTGTTGCCTGGGCGATCTGGTGCAAACGACATCCGTCATCGCGGCAGTTCACCAGCACTGGCCGGCCGCGGCCATCACGGTCGCGACCGGCCCCTGGTCGGCCGCTGCAGTCGCGCATCATCCGGCGGTTAGCGATGTCGTGGATATTGGCAACCTCGGCCTGCGGGGCAAACAGCGGCCAGCCGAACTGCTGCGCCTCTGGCCTGCCTTCCGGCGCCGCCATTTTGACGTGGCCATCGTACCTGACCGCTCGCCGGTGCTCGCCGTGCTGGTGTGGCTCGCCGCTGTTCCTGTTCGCGCCGGGTACAACAGCGCTGGACGCGGGCGCCTGTACACGATAGGCGTCCGACCAGTTCCGAACCTGCATGAGTTAGACCAGGCACAGCGTCTTCTTGCCTTGCTCGGCATGCCTGAGCTGCCACTGCCGCAGTTTTTCGCGGGCCGAATGGGTCGCGAGGAAGCAGACGCGATCGTGCGAACGCTGCCCGCCGGCCGGCCGCTCGCCCTTCTAGCGCCGGGGGGTGGCGAGAACCCCGGTACGAGTATGCCAGGTAAGCGGTGGAGTGCCGGCGGCTACACGGCTGTAGCCGCCGCCTTACAGGAGGCTGGTGCAACCGTGGCCCTGGTTGGTGCGGGTACCGACCGCGCTGTCGCCAACGCGGTGGCAGCGCAGGGAACCACGCTCCACGACCTTGTCGGAAAGACATCACTGGCAGCCCTTGGTGCGCTCGCTGCCCAGTCGAGTGTCTTCGTTGGCAATGACTCCGGCATAACCCACCTCGCGGCAGCAACTGGCTGCCCGACCGTCGCCATCTTCGGGCCAACAGAACCCCGTCTCTATGCACCGCGTGGTCAATCGGTGCGCGTCGTATCGCCCGCACCTTCGCTCCGAATCGGCGGCGAAGGCAGCGTTCGCCGGCCGTACGTCTTCGCCCGCCCCTGGCAGGAGCACCTACCCGCCGACGTTGTGTGTGAGGCGGCGGTGGCAGTTCTGCTGAGCAGGCGATCAGGCGACTGCTAGATGTCGCGCTTGCTCCCTCGCGCCGCACTCTTTCGACTGGCCGGCCGGCTCACGCGGCAGTCCGCGTCACCCGCGCCGCCAGGCCGGATCGTCGTGGTGAAGCCAGACCACATGGGCGACGTCCTCCTGGCCTCACCGGCACTGCATACGTTGCGGCTGATGTTTCCGAAAGCCGCGATTACGCTGGCAGTGGGACCGCGCGGCGAGGACGTAGCGCGCCGCCTGCCGGATGCCGACCGCATCATCGCGCTGCCGTTTCCTGGCCTCGATCCGGCGACGCAACCCGGCGTGGCGGCGCGCTGGTCACTACTGGTCCGAGTAGCAAGGCAATGGCAGGGCAGCTTCGACGCCGGGCTGCTCCTGCGCGACGACTATTACTGGGGAGCGCTGCTGCTGGCCGCCGCTGGTATCGGCACGCGCGCCGGCACTGCCACCCCGCTCTGCGCCCCGTTCCTCACCCATGCCGTCACCCCTGTACCCCATGAGCCGGCAGCAGCGCAGCACCTGCGCGTCGTGGCCGCCTTGACTGGCGGCGCGCGCGACTCGCCGGTGTGGTCACTGGAACACGCCTTGCGCTTCGCGCCGCGGACGGCGCCTACGGTGGCGGTCACGCAGCGGGTGGCCGCCGGCCTGGGGCCAGACGAGCCCTACCTGCTGCTCCATCCCGGCTCTGGAGCAGCGGTCAAACTCTGGACGGCTGAGAACTGGACGGCCGTGTTGCGCGACCTGCGGAGCCGGTTGGGTTTGCGAACGCTAGTGATGGCCGGCCACAACGAACAGCACCTTCTCCCACCCATCCTCCGCCACGCCGGAAATAACGCAGTCGGTCTTGCGGCCGCACCGGATATTGACCTGCTTTCCGAACTGATGCTGGGCGCCAGGCTGGTACTTGGCGTCGATAGCGGGCCGCTGCACCTGGCCGCCGCCCTGGATGTGCCCAGCGTGCGTCTCTATGGTCCAGTTGATCCGCTCGTGTTCGGGCCCTGGGGCGATCCCCGAAGGCACCGCTCGGTCGCCAGCCGGATGCTCTGTGCCCCCTGCGGCAAGCTGCACTGGGACCTGCTTGACCTTCCCTGGCACCCCTGTGTCCGGCGGCTCGCCCCCGACGCCGTCGTGGCGGCCGCTCTGGCGGCCCTAGAGGCGGCGGCGGCCGCGAATGCCGCTGTCCAGGTCATGCCACCAGGCGATCTGCTGCTCCCCTAAGCGCCAGCAGAGGTACACGTCCTGTCCTCCGCGCCAGGAACGGAAGTCGATGAGCCCGGTGAGCGGGTCCTTCACTTCGACACCGAGGTCGTAAAGACTCCGCAATAATGATTCTGCCCGCAGGGTGGCAGTTGTCGCTTCCGTCTCGAGCTGCACCGCTCGGCTTGCCATGCCGTTCAGCCGTCCGGCCGGAGTGACCGCCGCGAGTTCGTCCCGAATCTCGGTGAAGCGCTCCGCGATCTCCCGCAACTCTTCCAGCATTGGGATAATAGTCGGCAGTAGCGCGTTCGCCTCTTCGACGGTGAAGCGGCGCGGCATTGTTACTCCTTACTGTCCTGATTCCCCGCACTGTCCTGGCCCCCGCCATGGCGTCAGGCACACGATAGCAGACGCCGGCGCGGCTCACAACAGGCGCGAATGATCGTTCCTGCGGACCGCCGAGAGCACAGCCAACAGACCGGCGAGCAAGGCCAGCAGCGTGCCCCCGGAGCGGCACCCGTCGCGGACCTGCACGTCGTGCATCAAGGTGGGCAAGTCACCCCCGGCGGCGCGCTGCCCCATGGCGGCGAAGGAGTTCAGTTCCGCGCCGAGGAGCAAAATGAGCGACAGCACCCAGAACCAGAATGTCAAGAGCGCCAGCAGTAGGGCGAACGAACCGAACTGGCTATGCTGACTGCGGACGTACAAGGGGAAGACAAGGTTCACGATCTCAAAGAGCACAGCCGCACAAATGGCTCCGCGCCAGGCGTCGCGCGGGTTGACTTTCATATTGGGAACGATCAGGTAGATGCAGAAGAAGAGCACAAAGGCCAGCAGTACACCGACAGCGTAGCCGCCGATGGCAAACACCAGACCCAGACCGGGTATATCACCGAAGAAGTGTGTCAGACCGGACACCGACCCGGAGATAGAGGAAGCAACGACCGCCAGCGGCGCCAGGATAGCAAAGATGAGGATCATGGCGAACGACATCAGCTTCTGTTGGATGAACCCGCGATCGGTGGTGCGAAAGACGATGCTAAAGCAGTTCTCCATGACGCCGAAGAGGTTGGAACCCGTCCAGAGCAGCCCAACGAGGCTGATAATGGCCGTGATGCCCGACGCCTTGCGAAAGCCTTGCAGGATGGTGTAAAAATTGATGTTGGCGCCACTCGTCAAGGAAGCGGGCAGCACGGTATTCATCTTGCCGGCGAGCTGCTGGATCACGGAGGCGGGCGCCAGCAACGCGGCGATCGCCAGGATGCCTAAGAGCAGCGGGAATATGGCGGTCAAGAAGTTATAGGCCAGCAGGCCCGCCAGGTTCATGCCCCAATCGTTGCCGAACTTCGCCCAGAAGGCCTGCGCGCGCTTGATCATCGCCATCGTTCGATACCTCCGTGCGTGCCGTTCCGCAAGGAACGGGCCAGCGTGATCGGTGCGCTGTTATTTTGGCGCGATACTTGCCGAGGAATGTCGCCAGCTTGCCGCCTCCAGGGCGCTCATCACGCTTTCCAGCGTCTGCGCTGCGCTACGGCGGTGCTGGGTCGCTGTGAGCAGGCGCGCCCCCGCGACACCACCTGGCGTGGAGAGCGCCTGCTGCGTGTCGCTGACCGAGGCGGCAAGCGCTTCCGCTGCGGCGAAGAAGGTGTCGGCCTGACTGCGTATCTCCGGCGGCGGGGCTAGTTGCTGCGCTTCCGTCAGGGCGCCCTGGGCCGCCTCGTTGCTACGCTGCGCCACGAGGGTGAGGTAGCCGGCGCTAATAAGGCCCTGCTGGCGGTCGATCAACCCGTCGTCCAGGCTGTTCGAAGCAGCAGCAAGCTGGTCGCCCACGCGATAGGCTCCCAATGTGTAGTACTGCGCCAGACTGGCGCCGCTGGGCACGACGGCCGTGCTGGCAGGCGGCGCCAGGAAGCGGTCGTATAAGGCGCCACGCGGCGGCGGCGAGCACGCTGTGCTACCCGCCAGCGCCAGCACTACCAGAGGCAGGCAGAACCCCCGCCGCGATCCCATGCGACGCTCCCCCACGATCGCCGCCTCCCCAACGCCTTGCGACCCAGCCTCGATGGTCACGGCTGCAGCGACGAGCCATACTCCTTTATACTAACCAGCAGAGCAGGGAATGTGATTGGTCGCACAGTACCGCCGTACCGCTACACTACCTGGACGTAGCCGGTGAGTGCCGGCGGATAAGGATGGACAAGAATGCCAACGATGCCACCCGCGCGTATTGAGCGCGACTCGATGGGCGAACTGCCGGTGCCCGAGGGCGCCTACTACGGCGCTTCCACCATGCGCGCAGTCAAGAACTTCCCGATCAGTGAGCTGCGCCTGCCGCGGCGCTTCATTTTCGCGCTGGGTCTCATCAAGCGCTACGCTGCCGAGGTCAACGTCGACCTCGGCCTGCTGGACCGGGCGCCGGCCGAGGCAATCATCCAGGCAGCGCAGGAAGTTTCGGACGGCCGGTGGGACGATCAGTTCGTTGTCGATGTCTTCCAGACCGGCTCGGGTACGTCGACCAACATGAACGCCAACGAGGTCATCGGCAACCGGGCCATCGAGCTGATGGGCGGCCAGATTGGCTCACGGAAGCCCGTTCACCCGAACGACCACGTCAACATCTGCCAGTCATCCAATGATGTGATCCCGACGGCGATTCAAGTGGCGGCACTGCTGGGCATCCAGCACGATCTCATACCCGCCCTGGAGCGCTTGCAAGCCGCGATGGAAGCGAAGTCACAGGAGTTCTGGTCGGTCATCAAGACGGGGCGTACCCACTTGCAGGATGCTACGCCAATCCGGTTGGGCCAGGAGTTCCTCGGCTACGCCGGTCAAGCTGAACGTGCGGTGCGCCGGCTGCAGCACGCTGCCACGGAGCTGGCGGAGGTGCCATTAGGCGGCACAGCGGTCGGCACCGGCATCAACGCGCATCCCGACTTCGCCCGCCTGGTCTGTGCAAAGCTCACCGCGAAAACCAGCGTCGCGGTCTGGGAGACGAGCAACCATTTCCAGGCGCAGTCCACCATCGACGCCGTGGTGGAAGCCAGCGCCGTGACCGCCGCTGTGGCGGTGAGCATGCTCAAGATCGCCAACGACATTCGCTGGCTGGGGAGCGGTCCGCGGGCAGGCATCGGCGAGATCACGCTCCCGGAGGTCCAACCCGGCAGTTCGATTATGCCTGGCAAGGTGAACCCGGTCATCGCCGAGGCGCTCTCGATGGTCTGCGCTCAGGCGATTGGCAACCACACGACGGTGGAGATCGCCGGCCAGTCCGGCAACTTTGAGTTGAACGTCATGATGCCCGTTGCCGCCTACAATCTGCTCCAGAGCATCGCCTTGCTGGCCACCGCCGTGAACAACTTTGTGGAGCAATGCGTGGTAGGCATTAGCGCGACCAGCAAGGGACCTGCTATGATTGAGCAGGGCCTGGCCATCTGCACCGGTCTGGCGCCGCTGATCGGCTACGATGCGGCGGCCGCCATCGCCAAGGAAGCCTACAAGAGCGGCCGCACCGTGCGCGAAGTGGCACGGGACCAAACGTCGCTCAGTGAAGCCGAACTGGAAGCGGCGCTTGACCCCGTGGCGATGACCGAGCCGGGGCTCGGCAGTGGCATAGCAGGCGGTTAAGCAGATGGCCGGCGACTGAAGTCGCGCCTGACGGAGCGAATGGTCAGCCTGCGGCTGCCGGCGCCTGCGCGGGCTGACCTAGTCCGCGCAGGCGGACTTCGCTCTGGTAGCCGCGACTTCAGTCGCCAGGCGGGCGCTGAGGGAAAGAACGAGAGGTTCGCAACCGCATGATCGACGCATCCACTACCGGTTCGTCGACGTTGACGAGGGGGGGGCCGCAGTCGCGGCCCTGCATATCGAACGGGAGGGAGACACACCACATGACACCCGCCAGCATCTTCAGCGACGAGATCTCGCCCGACTTCGCAGAAGCGGTGGCCACCGCGGCCGATTGCGGTCTCCAGTATATTGACCTGCGCAACGCCTGGGGCAAGCAGTGGCGCCAGTTCGAGCGCCAGGATTGGCAGCGGATGCGCCAGTCTTTGCAGGAACGCGATATGCGCCTCGGCTGCATCCAGTCCCAGTTCGGCAAGTGTGACATCGGGGACGAGTACGAGACCCAGCACTTCCCGAAGGTCGACTACTTGATTGAGGAGGCGCAATTCTTCGGCGTCGACGTGATTCGGATGTTCCCCTTCTGGAACGCCGATCACTCCCACATGGAGGTGCGCCCGAACCTGAAGTGTATGTTGCCCCAGATCGCCGAGAAACTCGGGCGCGCCCTGCGCAAAGTGGAAGCGGCGGGCCTGACCTTCGCCATCGAGCCGGAGCACTCCACCTACAGCGGATCGCTCACCGAGGTGCGCATGGTGATCGACGCCGTGGGCAGCCCGGCGCTGAAGGTGGCTTGGGACGTGGCCAACGACATGGGAGCCGAACCGCTCTTTCCCAACCGCTATGCGTTGATTCGCGGGCTGGTCGCCAACGTCCACGTCAAGGAGCGCGCCTACCCCACCACCGGCGCCCCAGGGGTACACATGCGCGTGCTGCTCGGCACCGGCGCCGTGCCCTGGCCGGAGGTGATCGCGGCACTGCAAGCCGACGGCTATGCGGGCGTCTACTCCATCGAGACGCATTTCGGCAGCCGGGGCGCCTATGGCCGGCCCAAGCTGAAGGCCGCCAGCACCTGGTATATGTACGCGTTGCGCGAACTGCTGGAAGACGCCAACGTCACGTCAGGGGTAGGATGACGCGACTCGCGCTCCTGCTGGATATGGATGGCGTGCTCTACCGGGGACGCCACGTCTTGCCGGGTGTGCCGGAAGCGCTGGCACTGCTGGAAGCGGCCGGCCACGAGTTATGCTTCGCCACCAACAACGGCTGGTCCTCGACTGAGGAAATCAGCGACCGTCTGCTGCACATGGGCATCAGCGTCCGCCCAGAACGAATGGTGACGGCAGCCTGGGCCACTGCCGAGTTACTGCAGACGCGCTGGCCCGAAGTGCGGCGTCCCTTCGTACTGGGCAGCGCCGAAGTAGCGCGCCAGTTGCGGGAGCGTGGTATGCAACCCGTGGCTGAAGAGGAGCACCCGGCGGCCGATTCCCTGGTCGTCGGCCTTGATCTGGAGCTGAGCTACCGCAAGCTGGCCCGCGCCCAGGCGGTCGGACTACGCGGTGTGCCCTTTGTGGCCACCGATCTGGACGGCGCCTACCCCTGGGAAGAGAGTTGGCTCCCTGGTTCAGGCAGTATCGTGGCGGCGGTAGAGCGAGCCACCGCCCGCAGCGCCGTGCCGGCCGGCAAACCGGAGCCATTTATGTACCGCGCGCTCTTGCGCGACCTCCCTGGCGATCTGCTCCCGGTGGTTATCGGTGATAACTTGGGCACCGACATTCGGGCCGGTCGCGCCGCCGGCTATCTCACAATTCTG
Source organism: Chloroflexi bacterium UBA4733 (assembly GCA_002404055.1). Next base: position 28,926 of record DHIZ01000133.1, on the reverse strand, counting down.
GTCCTGAGCGGAATTGCGACTGCCGAGGATGCCGCTCACGCTGTACCAGAGGAACGACCTGATTACGTCGTGGCGGATCTGAGGGAGGCGGCGGCGGTGGTTATTCCGCGCCTGAGCACCGCCGCCCCACCGCCACCCATCAGGCGGTCGGCGCCTGCGCCAATGTGACGTTCTTCGTCACTTTCTGGTTGGTTCCCGCCTTCACCCAACTGACACTGACCTGTTCTCCCGGCTTAGCCGACGTGAGCGCCAGTTGCACATCGCTGTTGCTCTTGATCTGGGCATTGCCGATCGCGGTAATGACATCTTTGGGGGCAATGCCCGCCTGCGCTGCCGGCGACCCAGGTGTCACGGCGCCCACCGCAGCGCCAGGCACATCGGGCAACCCATACTGCGAGGCAAGGGCTGGCGTGTTGTCCACAGTGCCCACACCCAGGAAGGCATAGGTGACGTGTCCCTGGGCAATCAGTTGGTCGGCGATCTTCTTGGCAGTGTTAATCGAGATGGCAAAGCCGATGCCCTCCGACTGCACGCCCGGCTCTGCTTGGCCGGCGCCGAGGGTGTTGATACCGACGACGTCACCGTTGAGGTCTACGAGTGGTCCCCCGCTGTTACCGGGGTTGATCGGGGCATCGGTCTGGATCGCGTCGAAGAGGAACGGCCCACCCGCGGCCTGGGCATTCGGGTTGCTGCTGCTAACCTGCCCTGGCTCTCGGACCGTGCGGTTCAAGGCGCTCACGACACCCGCCGTCACCGTGGGCCCGCCCGGCAGGGCCAGCGCATTGCCGATGGCGATCACCCACTGGCCAACCTGGAGCTTGCTGGAGTCGCCAAGAGCGAGCGGCGGGATGTTCGCGCCGCTGACCTGGATCACCGCGAGGTCGGACCGCACATCGCCACCAATCAGGGTAGCCGGGTACTCCTTCGAGCCATTCGACAGCGTGACCACCAGCTTCTGAGCGCCACTCACGACGTGGTCATTGGTGAGGATATGCCCCTGATTGTCCAACACGATGCCGGTGCCGACGCCGGCCGGCACCGCCTGACCGCCGCCCTGGCCCATCGAGCCGAGTTGCACCTGCTCATTGGTGATCTGCACGACCCCCGGCGTGTCCTTTTTGGCGACGTTGGTGATGGCGTCTGCACCGAAGGCCGTCGACGCTGTCTGTGCGGCAGGTGCGCCGTTGCCGGAAGCGAGCAAGGCTGGCCCGGCAGCACCGGCGCCCGGAGCTGCGCCGTGAGCGCCGGTCGCAGTCGTGACGCTGCAGCCACTAAGTAAGACCAACGAGGCAACTGCGCCGACTACGGCGCGACGATTTGGGAACATGTTCAGACGCTCTCCTTCATGCACTACCTGCACGCCGCTGTAGCATAGATCGGACCAGTCTCAGGGTCAATACGGTTTAGATCAGGCAGGGGAACCTTGGTTGGAAGTCTAACAGGGCCGCGACTGCGGTCTGCGGTCAAGTTACCGGACGCTGCACCTTCGGGCGGCCGTGCTCACACCATTTTCCCCCGACTTCATCCTGGCTTCATGTGCAATCGGCTAGCATAGGCAAGGACATCATTGGTGTCGTCGTGCGCTGGCGACTGCCGGCCTGCCACGCTGAAGATTGGTGCGTCTGTGCGAATTCTCGTTGTGGAAGATGAGCACCGGCTCGCCGCGATTCTGCGCCAGGGGCTGCAGGAACATGGCTACGCCGTCGATGTCGCCTTCGATGGCCAGGCGGGACTCCAGCTAGCAGAGAGCGAGCCGTATGACCTGTTGATACTGGATGTCATGCTCCCCAAGCTTGATGGCCTGTCGCTCTGTCGCCAGTTGCGGGCGAAGGAGAACCACGTTCCTGTCATGCTCCTGACGGCTCGCGACGCCGTCAATGACCGCGTCACCGGGTTGGATAGCGGGGCCGACGACTATCTCATCAAGCCGTTTGCCTTTCGCGAACTGCTGGCACGTACCCGGGCATTGCTCCGACGCGACGGCGTCAACAAGGACCCGGTGCTGCGCGCCGGCGACTTGACACTCGACACGGTCAGCAAGGAAGTCCGGCGAGGCGACCGTGTGGTCGAACTCGCCAGCAAAGAATTTGCCGTTCTGGAATACCTCCTGCGCAATCCGGGTCGAGTCCTTTCGCGTAGCCAGATCGCCGAACACGTCTGGGACTACGACTTCGCCGCCATGTCCAATGTGATCGACGTGTACATTCGATCGTTGCGCCGAAAGCTGGATGATGATCAGGAGCCACGCCTGATCCGCACGATGCGCGGCGCCGGCTACCAGTTGCGACCGCCGGCGTGAGGCGTCTTATGGCCACCTTGCAGCGCATCGCTCACCTGTTGCGTCCCATTCGCGTTCGCCTGACGCTGTGGTACGTCGCACTCCTCATGGTCATCCTGGCGACCTTCAGCGCATTCCTCTATGTGCGCCTGGCGCAAAATCTGCGAGACGAGACCGATCGTGCGCTGGCGTTGGAAGCCCAGCAGATAGGTAGTACGCTGGAAATGGACCACGGTGGGCCCTTCCTCAGCCGTGCGCTGGAACAACTGCCCGCCGGGATCGTCGTGGTGCTCTACAGTCCCAGCGAAGCACGGCTCGAGGCGAGTGCCCAGGGTCGACTGACACCAGCGCTTCCGCCCCCCAGCGCAAACCAGCAGCGGACATTCGCCAGTTTGACCACCGTATCAGCAGCGGTCGGTGACGATTGGCGCGTCCTGACGACGCCGGTGCGGTCGGACGGCCAGACAATCGCGCTGCTGCAGGTTGCGCAGTCGCAGGACCTGAGCGAAACGGCGCTACACCAGTTAGCGCTGCAGATGGCTGTGGCTGTACCGCTCACACTCGTGCTTGCCGCCCTCGGCGGCAGTTTCCTGGCCAGCCGGGCGCTCGACCCCATCGACCGCATCACCCGTACGGCGCAAAGGATCAGCGCCGAAGACCTCACGCAGCGCCTGCACTTGCCACCCAGCCCGGACGAGGTTGGTCGGTTAGCCGGAACGTTCGACCAGATGCTCGACCGGCTCGAGCAGGCCTTTTCTCGCCAACGCCAGTTCACCGCCGACGCCTCGCACGAGTTGCGCACGCCACTCGCGGTGCTTGCCGCCCAGACCGATCTTGCGCTGGATCAGGCGCGCCGCCCCGAGGACTACCGAGCCGCACTCCGGGAGATTCATCAGCAAGCGGAACAGATGGCGCAGTTGCTTTCGGAGTTGCTCATGCTGGCGCGAGTGGACAGCGGCCCTGTGGAGATTGATCATGAGGGTCTGGACCTGACCGCCCTGGTGGCCGACACCGTTGCAACACTCACGCCGCTAGCAGAAGCAGGCGGCGTAATGCTCAGCGCCCCCTCGCAGTTCCCGGCGCCAATCTCCGGGGATCAGGCGCGACTCACGCAACTCATTGTGAACCTGGTGGACAATGCCCTGAAGTACACGCCGGTCGGAGGCAAAGTGGAAGTCCGTGTCAATGCCGTTGACGGTCGTGCGTTGCTGCAGGTGACCGATAGCGGGGTCGGCATTGCGCCCGAACACCTGCCACACCTCTTCGAGCGCTTTTATCGCGCCGACGCGGCGCGCTCGCGCGACGAGGGCGGGGCGGGGCTCGGGCTGTCGATCTGCCAATGGATCGCCACGGCCCACGAGGGCACGATCGCCGTACACAGCACGCCCGGCAGCGGGACAACGTTTACCGTGAGCTTGCCGCTCACGAAAGCACAGACAGCAGGATAGGCGGAGGAGCATGGCGTCGCAATACGAACGTGTCCGACGGTGGTTCGTGGCCGGGATACGCCCGGCCCAACCCTTGCCGGTCTGGTTTCCGACCGTCGGCGTCGTTGCCCTGGTCGCTTTCATCGTGCTGATGATTGCGGTTTTCACCGGCGCCTCACTGTCCGCCGACGACTCGCTGGAACTCGGCTTGCATTCGCACGACAGCGCGGTACTCACGAGCCTGATGCAAGGGCTCACGGTCCTGGGCTATATCCCGTCCGTCGCCGGGGTCGTGATGGTCGCCGACATCCTCATGGTCGTCGTTCGCCGGCGGCTGGAGGCGTTGTTGCTCACGGGGGTCATGCTCGGTGAGGGCGCCTGGGACGACATCCTGAAGTTCACCTTCCGCCGGCCGCGTCCCCTGCTCTGGACGCACGTCAACCCGCATAGCTGGAGCTTTCCGAGCGGTCACGCCTTCGCCACGCTCTGCTTGTTGCTGGTATTGCTGGCGCTGATCTGGCGCCACCTGCCTGGTTGGTTGCGCCTTGTCGCTCCCGTGCTGGTCATCGTGCTGGCGTTCGGCATCGGCATCAGCCGCGTGTACCTTGGCGTACACTATCCATCCGACGTGATCGGCGGCTGGCTCGCGGGGTTGGCCTGGTTGGGGGGCGTTGCTGCCTGGGCCCAGCGCACCCTGCCACCGAGAGCGAACGATTGAGCAAGGGTGTACGCCAAGACGTTGCATGCTGACGATTCGCCGCCCGAAAGGTTCGATCACCAATGGCCAGGAGTTACCAGGAGGTCCCACTGGTCGAGTTCTTTCCGACGTGTACCCGCAGCAGTATTCGGGCATTACGGCCGTCGTTCCAGAGGGGATTCACGTGCGAGCACGCATCCGCTGAGGGGCGCGACGGCATGGTATAGTGGGGTGTTCCTTCCTCACTGGTCCCTGTTTTCAGGAGGGATGCGGGCTCCGCTTTGCGGCGGTGGTCGGTCGGACAGACGGGGATGTCGGGTTTCGACGGGGTGGAAAAGCCGAAGGTTGCAGGTCGAGGTGCCGTCATCGCCTCGTTAAAAAGGCGGCAAACGCCATAACTGGCACAAACAACACCTACGCTCTCGCAGCCTAATTAAGCTGTAGGGCCGTCCGCCCGGCGCCTGCTCGGCGCGCCGGATCCGGGCGTCATAATGTCGAGCTGTGGCTGTACGCACGCCCGTAGGTGCAGTCAAGATCACCGGGCTGGCGCAAAAGGTGTCCTGCCGGTGGGGCATCTGCGGGCGAGACTTAATTGCCGGATATGCCTGTAGATACCGACGACCGCTCCATTTCGGACGGGGTGTTCGACTCACCCCCATCTCCATTGGCCATGTAGGCCGGTGTTCGCAGCCGTGCGGACACCGGCCTTCTGGTTCTCTCCGGCAGGCAACGGCCTCTGTCTGATGGTCAAGCGCATCGCCTGTTGCTCCCCTCAGCCCGTGGCATGCTGGCAATGGGAAGAAGATCGCGGCCGAATCGGTGGCGGGAGCCGCGACACAGCACCTTCCCCTTGTGAGGAAAACGACAGTGGGGAAGCAAGGTAGGCGGCGGGGCGCAAGCTTCCGCCGGATCAGCGTAGCATTCCTTGTTGGTGGTCTGACCTTACTCGGTCTGCCGACGGCGGCGTTGGCCGATGGCAGCCTGGCCGGACGCACCATCGTGGTGGATCCGGGTCACGGCGGCATCGATGGCGGCGCCAGCGCCTATGGCCGGGTAGAGAAGAACATCACGCTGCCGATCGGGCTTGATCTGGGCGCCATATTGCGCGGCCAGGGGGCCGCGGTGGTGTACACACGCAGCACCGACACCTATGTCAGTCTCGCGCAGCGCACGGCGATCGCCAACCGGGCGGGAGCCGCCGCGTTCGTCGCTATCCACGTCAATGCGCTCAATGATCCCAGTTACCGCGGCCTCATGACCTTCTACGGCGGGCCGGGCGGTTATGCGACGGGCGTTCGTCGCAGCCCGGCGCTCGTCGCTGCCGGCCAGGCCCTGGCGGCTGACGTGCAGACAGCGACCCTGGCACAGGGCGGGGAGATCAGTGACGGGGTCCAACCGGCAAACTATTATGTGCTGGGCAACGCCGCGATGCCGGCTGTCCTGATCGAAACCGGCTTCCTGACGAACCCAACGGAGGGGGCCCAACTGGCCACCCCAGCGCTGCAGGAGCGTGTGGCGACGGGCATCGCCAATGGGCTCGCCAACTTCTTCGGCGGGTCCCCAACCGTCGCGGCGGCCCAGTCCCCGGCCGCCCCTCCCGTCCAGTCAGGGCCTGGCGGCGTACGAAGGTACGTGGTGCAACCGGGCGATACGCTTTCGGCCTTAGCCGTCCACTTCGGAGTCGCCATCGGAGCGCTGCGGGCGGCGAACTCGCTTCCCGCCGATGGCCGCATACGGGTTGGCCAGTCACTTGCCATACAGGCAACAGCGGCAGCGGCAGTTCCGACCCTTTCAGGCTCGGCCGCCAGCAACTCAACAGCGACGACGAGCGACTCTGACGGGACAACCTACACCATCCTGCCCGGCGACACGCTCTCTGCTGTCGCCTTGCGCTTTGGTGTCACGGAAGCAGTGCTGATGCAGCAGAACGGCTTGCGCAACGCCGACGCCCTGATTGCCGGCCGGCGTCTGACCGTGCCCGCGCCGACGCCTGGGGGAGCAAACGGTGGTGCAGGCCGTAGCCAGGGCCTGCCGACGCCAAGGCGTTACCGGGTGCGCCTCGGCGATACGCTCTCCGGCGTGGCCGCCCGGTTCGGCGTGACGGAACAGGCCATCGCCCAGGCGAACACGCTGACGAACAAGGATGTACTCTACGCGGGTCGTTACCTCACCATACCAGGCGTATTTGCTTGACGCCGGCGCATATTCGCACGCTCAAGACTGAAGCGTGCCAGTGCCAACGTGCCTTCCCCGGTTATCATCGGTATAGATAACAAAAACCACGAATTGCCGTGCCATATCGCCGCGCCGTTGAGCAAGCATTCGACCGGCGGAAGCCTGGTCAGTGTGGGCGAGCCGTGGCTTCCAGTGCCCAGAAAACCCTGCACAGCAGCACGGTCGGCAGTCGGCGCTCCAGGCGCTCCAGCACCCGGACAAAAGGCAAAGGTAACCGGCGATAGATGTACGGCGAGATAAGAAAGCACGGGTATTCGGTTACCACGCGCCAGCCAAGCGAAGCAGCCAGCCGGCAAAACTCGCCCCTGCGGATGGTACTGACGCCGGCCCCCCAGCGCCGCCGACCGAGCGGCACGAGCGCGCGCGCCGACCAGGAGTAGGTGTCGCACACCAGCACGCCGCCCGGCTGCACGATCCGCCGGAGCTCGGCCAGGAGCGGCCCGGGCTGGGCGAAGTGGAACAGCAGGCGCAACGCAGCCGCCCCGGCGCAGGCGGCGTCGGCGATGGGCAGCGAAAAAGCGTCTGCCTGCACGACCGGGCCGACCGCATGACGTTGTGCCACGCGCAGCATGGCGAGTGAGGCATCACAAGGAACCACCACGTCGCCGCGCTGGCGAAGGATAGCCGTCAGCCTGCCTGTGCCGCAGGCAATGTCCGCCTGCGGTCCGCCGGGCGGCAGCAGTTGACAGACCAACGCCAGTTCGCGTGCGTTGACGTGCGCCCCGCTGGCGCCGCCGAAGCGTTGCGCGTCGTAGGTTCCGGCGACCTCGCTCTGACGGTAGAACTCGCGCTTCTCGACCACCTGGGCATTGGCCGGTCCTGGGGAAAACGTCTTCTGGCTCATACCGATCCCAGTTCGCTGCGTGCAGCATGCCGTCGCCTGCCGTCGGCGCACTATAGTACCCGTCTGACTTGTTATGGCACGACATGTGCCGGTGATCTGCGCCTGGCCGGTACATTGCGGCCAATCGGCAGTGACGCGCTACCATGAAGGCGGAGCGACGGCCGCTCCGCCAAAGGAGATCGCACCCCATGCCCGAACCTTCCCGGTCCGACGAGCAAACACAGCTCTGTTGCCATCTGGTCTATGCCCTGGCGCCTGCCGGCATGACACGCAAAGAGGCCGATACCCTCTTCAACGACTACGTCGCCCAGGTCGAGCGCGGTGTCGTCGTCCACCACGACCATTTCATCGATCGCGCCGGCGCCTTCGCCGTGTTTGATGTCAAGAGCGAAGCAGAGAAGGCAGAACTGGCTAACGCGGGACCGCTGACCGGCTGGACCATTGCTGCCCACGCGCTGGTGTTCTCAGCGGACGGGGCGGGATTCTTTATGCAAGCCGATTCGACCCTACGGCACTTCCGACAGACACGCCTGGACCAGGGGCCGGCCGTGGAAAAGGGTTCGCATGCCTACACGCTCGTGCCGGGCGGCGGCTCCTACTGACCTTCGGTACGTCCGTGGTTCGCCTGCGTGCTGTTTGTCTGGTCATCAGCATACTCGTCGTCTGCTTGCTCTCACCGCCCTGGCTACCTGCGCCGGTGGCACAGGCAGCGGGCTGTCGCTTTGTCCTGGGCTTTGCCACAATGCAGCGCCTGATGCCGGCCGTTGTCGGGACGTGCCTGGACGACGAACAGCCCAACCCGGGGAGCGGCGACACCCTGCAACACACGACCGGCGGGCTGTTCGTGTGGCGCAAGCACCCACAGGTGGGTACCCGCAATAGCACGGCATTCACCGACGGCTACCACACCTGGGTCAGTGGGCCAGACGGCATCCAGGAGCGCCTGAATTCCCAGCGCTTCACCTGGGAGGCAAATCCGACCGGTCTACCCGCCGTGCCGCCCGGCCGTTGTCGCAGTAACGAAATGGTGCTATCGCAACAACATGGCCAGGTGGCCGCCGGTATGATTGGTATCAGCTTTCAATTACGCTCAACGGCAGCGGCCTCCTGTACCCTGTATGGTTTCCCCGGCGTGCAACTGCTCGGTGGAACCGCTCAACCCATCCCGACCTATCTGCACTGGAGCACCACGAGATACCTGATTGGCGCCGTGCCCGAACGCACGATCACCCTCGCGCCGGGCGCGGGTGTGTACTTTGTGCTGGAGTTCAGTGATGTACCGAACGCGGGGCAGCCTTGCCTGGCAGCCGGCAGCGTTCGCATCACGCCGCCGAATGCGTACCGGTACGTTGTTGGGCAAGTCCACGGCATCGCGCCGTGCGGCGGCATGATTACGGCATCACCGGTGCTGACCAGCGATCCGCTGGCGTTACCTAACGCCTAGCGTCCTTACCAGACGGAAAAGCGCCAGGCACTCACCAACCAGGCAACGCGACTTCGGTACTCCGGCTCGTTTGCCTTTGCACAATTTTCATAATCGCCTGTCATGCTATTCATACCTAGGCCCGACTATGCAGCGATGGTTGAAATGTGCCCTTCATCTACTGTGCTGGTTGTGCGTTCAACGGCGGCCGTCCTGCTGGTACTGAGCCGTTTCCTGGCTGTCCCAATGCTGTGCTTCACACCGGAGGGGACCCACGTTGCTGTCTCATTCTCGGTAACCCTATGTTGACGTACTGTTAAATAGCTGAGAGGGTCCCTCTGTGCGTATGGCTACTCGTGTGTTTCCCCGTCTGGGCATCGCGCTGGGGGCCCTGATCGTCCTCGCCGGTTGTGGCACGACGGTGGCGAAGAGCGCCTCGCCCTCGTTAGCCGGCCAGGCAGCGACGGTGGCCGTCACGCCCGCGATGGCGCAAGAAATCAAGGCGACGTTAACGTACCCCGGTACGGTATCCGCCGTGAAACAGGTCAATCTGGTGGCGCGCACCTCTGGCGTCATCACCTCGTTCCCGGTCCAGGTGGGGCAGACGGTTCAGCAAGGCGACGTGGTCGCCCTGCTGGACGACAGCACGCAGCAGGCGCAGTTGCAGCAGGCGCAGGCCTCGCTGGTGGCGGCTCAAGCGAACCAATTGAAGGTGTCACAGGGTGCGACAGCCGGCCAGATCGAAATCGCCAAAGCCGGCATCAACGGCGCCACGACGGCCGTCGGCAACGCACAGAAGAACCTGGACGCTGCGCAACAGAGCGCCAACGCCGATACCACAGCAGCCCAGCAGGCAGTCGCCAATGCCCAGGCCGCCCTTGACGCGGCGAATAGCCAGTTCGCAGTGGCGCAAGGCAACGCCGGGCCGAATGTCACAGCCATCGGCAATGCCCAGCAGGCGCTCGCCAACGCGCAGAAGAACGTGGGAAGCGTGGGCCAGCAGGCCGCCGCTTCCCTGGCGTCCGACCAGACAACCCTCAAGAACGCGCAGCAGTCGCTGGACAACGCTCAGAAGAACCTGACGGCCACCGAACAACAGGTCACGGCCGCGCTGGCGGCGGACCAGAATGCCGTGCAAAGTGCCCAGAACGCGTTGCTGGCGCAGCAGGCCACCGTCACCTCGGGCGCCCCGCTGCAGCAGCAGCAGTTGGCGCAAGCGCAAAATGCGCTCAACAGCGCCCAGATCGCTCGGGACGCCGCCTGCAACCTGTCCAACCACAACAACTCGCAAGCCGGCTGCAACGTCGCCAACGCCAATGTCAACACCGCGCAGACCGCCGTCCAAACGGTGCAGGCGCAGATCCAGCAGACGCAAGCCCAGGCATCGCAGTCGTTGGTCACAGCCCAGAACGCCCTCAAAACTGCACAGGACACAGCAACTGCCGACCGCACCAAGCAGCAATCCACCAGTCTGGCCGCCCAGCAGGCAGTGACGAGCGTTCAGGCGGCGCTGAGATCGGCGCAGGACGCGGTGAACTCCGACACCGCCAAACAACAGGGCAACACGATGGCGGCACAGACCGCGGTGGACCAGGCAGCAGCAGCCTTGAAGACCGCCCAGGCCGGCTATACGCAGTCGGTTGCGGCAAGCAAGGCTGCCGTGGTCAGCGCACAGAATCAACTGCAAGCGGCTCAGGTCACCTTGCCCGACACAACGCAGAAGGATGCAGCCTCCCTTGCCCAGGCGCAAGGTACCCTGCAATCCGGCGTGGCGCAGGTGACCAGTGCCCAGGCCAACCTGGATAGTGTGGCGTCGCCACCGACCGCGGCGGACCTTGCCACGGCGGCGGCGACGTTGAAACAGGCCCAGGCGGCGGTGACCGTAGCACAAGCGGCAGCCGACCAGATGAAGATCACTGCCCCCTTTGCCGGGGTGGTCGGCTCGCAGTTGCTGCAGGTAGGGGCGCTAGCCACTCCGACGACGCCTGTCGCCACGCTGGTGAGCACCGACGTTCAGGTGCTGGTCAACGTTGAGCAGGCCAACGTTGCGCAGGTATCCACCGGGCAGGTCGTGAACCTGACCCTCACGGCCTACCCGGCAATCACCTTTCCCGCCAAGATCAGCCTGGTCTCTCCGGTGGCGGACCCGACCAGCCACGCCTTTCCAACGACGGTATCACCCGCACCAGTCGATTCCCGGCTCAAGCCGGGGATGTTTGCCAACGTCGTCATCACGACGCAGGACGTGCCACAGGCGGTCGTCGTACCCACCGGCGCCATCGTGCAGCAGAACGGCGGGGACGCCGTCTACGTGGTGCGCAACAACCAGGCCCAGATCGTGCCCATCAAGACAGGGGTGGCGACCGACACGCTCACCCAGATATTGACGGGCATCACACCGGGTGAGGCCATCGTGACGACCGGCCAGGCCACCCTGCGGCCCGGCGAGGCGGTCCGCGTGGCGTCGGGCGCTGCTACTGGCGCGCCCGGTGGCGGCCGTCCGGGAGCGCCGGGCGCTGGCGGCGCGGGTCGCGGCGCATCCAGCCAGACACGATCCGGCAGCGTCAGCGCTACCGGGGCAGGCGGCAACGGCGCCGGGGGAGCAGGTGGGCGGCAGTCGCGAGGAACACCGACGCCTACCCCCTGAGCACTTGTGGTTGAGGGAGATGACGAGCGGCGCCGGCTCGCCATATCTCGGTCCCTTTCGGCGCGGATTCGAGATAGAGAGTGCGCATGAGTCCGACACGAATAGCGATTCAGCGGCCGGTGACCATGATCATGGTCATCCTGGCCCTCGTACTGATGGGCATCATCTCCTATCGGTTCCTGCCCGTGCAGCAACTGCCGACGATCAGCGCCACGTTCGTGGCCGTGAGCATCAGCTATCCGGGCGCCAGCCCGGAGGAGGTGGAAACCCAGGTCACACTGCCGGTCGAGAACGCCCTCTCCGGCATTGCCGGTGTTCAGCAGATGAACGGCAACTCATCGACCGGTTCGTCGCGCGTATCCCTCCAGTTCGTGCAGGGGACTGATGTCAACACGGCGGCGAACGACGTCTCGGCGTCGATCAACCGCATCGTGGGCCGCTTGCCCAGCACCGTCGGCACGCCCACGATCTTCAAGGCAGACCCCAACGCCTCACCAATCATGAATCTCGCCCTGACCGGCGGCACGCTGGCTGCCCTCTACGACACAGCAACGAATCAACTGCAGCCCTCCTTACAGCAGGCAGCCGGTGTCGCCGCCGTTCAGGTACAGGGCGGCCTCATTCCTCAAGTCAATGTGACGATCAACCCCTCGGCACTGGCCTCCTACGGCGTGTCGGTGAATCAGATCACGCAGGCATTGGGCCAGCAGAACGTGAGCATTCCCGGCGGCACAACGAACGTGAGCGGTACTGTCGTCGACGTGCGGACGGATGCCTACTTCCAGTCAGTAGGGGAACTCAAGAATCTAGTAGTGGCAAGCCCAGGCAGCACGCCGGTCACGCTCGGTCAGGTCGCCACCGTGACGCAAGGCTATGCGCCGATCGATCAGCAGACCCGCTTGAACGGCCAGGACTCGGTCGGCCTGGTCATCACCGCGCAGAGCGGCGCCAACGTTGTGGCGGTAGACACGGCTGTCAAAGCCAGACTTACGCAACTCGAGTTGGCGTTGCCGCCCGGCATGCATGTCGCCATCGTCAACGATCAGACTGACTATATCAACCAGTCGCTCAAGGCTGTCGAGAACGACCTGGCCCTGGCCGTGATCCTGCCGGCTATTGTCCTGCTGGTCTTCTTGCACCGCATCCGCAACATGTTCATCGTGGTGCTCGCTATTCCTACGTCCCTGCTCTCCACGTTCACCGTCATGTATTTCACGGGCTTCAGTCTGGACCTGATCTCCTTGCTGGCCCTGTCGCTCCTCACCGGCATTCTCGTTGACGACTCCGTGGTGGTGCTGGAGAACATCAACCGCCACCTGGCGATGGGGAAACATCCGATCCGGGCAGCGCTGGACGGGCGGCATGAGATCGCCCTCGCCGCTGTGACCATCACGCTGACCGATGTGGTGGTATACCTGCCGGTCGCCTTTACCAATGGGCTCGTCGGCCAGATCTTCCGCGAGTTCGGCATCACCATCGTCGCGGCCACGCTCTTCTCGCTGTTCATCGGCTTCACCCTGACCCCGCTGCTTGCCTCGCGCTGGCTCAAGGAGGGCATGGACGACGAACATCAGGCGGCAGGCCATGGGGGCGGTCCGCTCACCCGCTTTGGGCGTGTCTGGGAACGGGGCTTTTCCCGAGTGCGCAATGGCTACGGCCGGCTGCTGGGCCGCGCCTTGCGAACTCGGCCGCTCGTCATCCTCGTCGGCGTGGCCGCCCTGGTCGCCAGCATCGCCTTCATACCGCTCGGGTTGCTGGGTACCGAGTTCACTCCCCAGGAGGACAACTCACAGCTCCAGGTGAACGTGCAGTTCGCCAATGGGACGCCCCTGGCGCGCACAGAAACCGTCGTGGATCAGGTCGACCAGGAAATCAGGACGATACCCGGCGTCAAGCAGACCTTCACCAGCGCGGGAGCGCGCGGCGGCTTCGGCGGTGGTGCGACCACCGGCAGCGGCGAAGTGTCCGTGGACCTCCTGCCGGTCGGCCAGCGCCCGCCTATTGACACTTACCTGGCCAAGATACGCGCGCTGTCCCGGCAGTTCCCCGACGCCTCCATCGTGACGTCGCTGCCTAGCGCGTTACGAATCGGTGGTGGTCAGAATATCAACGTGATTATCCAGGGTCCAGATATCAACACCCTGGACCAACTGGGCGCTCAGGTCACGGGAGTCATGCGTACGGTGCCCGGCGTGGTTCAGGTCCGTAATGGCTCGTCCCAGACCTCTCCGGAGTTGGGAATCCAGGTAGATCGCGCTGCCGCTGTCAACCTGGGGGTCACGCCCCAGCAAATTGGCAATGCCGTCCAGACGGCGATTGTCGGCACGACCGTCGGCTACCTCCAACCGTCTGGCAGCACTATCCAGACACCGATCGTGGTAACAGTCCCCGGTGGCCAGAATATGACGCCGCAGCTCTTCTCCCAGCTTACTCTGTCGACGACAGCAGGCGTGCCGATCCGCCTTGACCAGGTTGCGAAGGTCGTGCAGACGCAGGAGCCGGCACAGTTGAGTGACCAGAACCGGCAGTTGGAGGTTTCGGTCGGCGCAAACACCTCCGGCGTCCCGCTCGGGCAGGTCTCGACGGCCATCCAGCAGGCTATCCAGCAGCAAGTGCCGTTGCCGCCCGGCTATTCCTTCATCATGGGCGGCGCATCGCAGCAGCAGGCCCAGGTCTTCGCACCGTTGGAGGCGGCTTTCGCCCTTTCGGTTGTCCTGGTCTACATGTTGTCGGCGGCCCTGTACGAATCGCTGCTCTACCCCCTCGCCGTGCTGCTCAGCCTGCCGCTGGCCACGGTTGGCGCCTTCATCGCGCTGATCATAACAGGCAACACCCTCAACCTCTACTCGTTCATGGGGCTGATCATGCTCATGGGCCTCGTAGCCAAGAACGCGATCCTGCTCGTCGACTACACAAACACGCTGCGCCGGCGTGGCCTGGAGCGCAATCCGGCGCTGATCGAAGCCGGTCGCACCCGGCTGCGGCCGATCGTCATGACCACCTTTACCATGGTGTTCGCGATGTTGCCGCTGGCCGTAAAAATCGGGGCAGGCTCGGAAGATCGCTCCCCGATGGCGACTGTCCTCGTCGGTGGCCTGCTCACGTCGACCATGCTCACCCTGGTCTTCGCGCCGGTTGTCTATAGCTACGTGGACGACTTTTCCATATTCCTGGTGCGCCGCGGCTGGGCTAAACCGCGCACGGCGGCCGCCCTGGCGGAAATCAACGCGGCACTGGCAGGCGGTGAGATCGCAGTGACATCTGTCCTGGCGCCGAACGGCGTGGCGAGCCACGCGCTGGCGACGGACGCCCCATCGGAAGCACGCACCTTCGGGGACTAGGTGGTGAATTGTAGCGGCACGCTCGCCAAACAGCATTCCGGCCTCGCGCTAGCGCGTTTCCGCCAGCGCCGGTACCACGGCCGTTCCGGGGATAACGGAAGTGGCGTTGATCACCTCTGGCAGGGCGTCCCAGCCGGCGGCCGTTACCTCGGCGGTCGTGACGCTCAGCTCGACGCGCCCGGGTTCGGTGCGACGGCAGACAGTGAGGGGGATGTACATGTCCGTCGGAAAGAGCAACCCCTTCTGCACCCAGAGGTAGTTGCTATGGACCTCATTGACGTGCCCGATCAACTGGCCGTCAGAACCATACACTTCCCAGTCTTGCTCAACATCCCGTTCGATTTCTTGCATCGGCTCACGTTGGTCCATCCCTTGTCTTCCTCTCCTCCGGGTGTGGTCAAGTCCTCCGGCGTCCGCCCAGCCCTCTGGGGAGCGCACGTGCCATGACAGCCGGCTCAGGGCACGTTAAGCTTCTGGGCAGCGTGAAGCGCCCAACGAAAAAGCGGCACCCGGTCCATTTGTAATGCAATAGCTGTGCCAGGTGGCATTGGAGACAACAGTGACGACCCCTTACGGCAGACTCAATGTGCGTGGTGTGATCAATGCGGCGGCGACCTTGACGAAACTTGGCGGGTCGATCATGCCCGATCCGGTCGTGGAGGCGATGACCGCCGCCGCGCGGTCTTTCGTCGACCTCCATGAATTTCAGCGGCGCGTTGGTGAGCGTATTGCCGAGTTGACGCGGAACGACGCCTGCTACGTGTCTTCCGGCGCGGCCGCTGGTATCACCCTGGCCGTTGCCGCCAGCATCGCCGGCATCGACCCGGCATTGATCGCCGGCTTCCCGTACCTCGATGGGCGACCACGCGAGGTGATCGTCTGGCGAAGCCAGCGCAATGGCTACGACTACGCGGCGCGCCTGACTGGCGCGCGCCTGCGCGAGATTGGCGCCACCGCTCAGGAGTTGACCGACGCCTGCACCGAACACACCGCCAGCATCCTCTGGTTCGCTGGTTCCAATTATGCTGCCGGGGCCCTGGCCCTGGAGGAAATTGTCCCCATCGCCCGACAGCGGGGTATCCCGGTGCTGGTGGACGCTGCAGCCCAGATTCCTCCCGTCGCCAATCTCTGGCGTTTCACGAAGGAACTCGGCGCGGATGTGGCTATTTTCAGCGGCGGCAAGGGCCTGCGCGGTCCGCAGGCGACCGGTCTGGTGCTCGGTCGCCGCGATATCATCGAGGGTTGCCGGGCCAATGGCAGCCCCAACCACACGCTTGGTCGCCCCATGAAGGTCGGCAAGGAAGAGTTGGCAGCTATCCTCGCCGCCGTGGAGTGGTCGTTGGGCCAGGATGAACCGGCAACACTGGCCGGCTACGAAGCGACAGTGCGCTACTGGTTGACCGGCCTGGCGGACCTGCCAGGGGTAACGGTCGAGCGCGGCTACCCCAGTGAAGCCGGCCAGCCCCACAGCCGCGCCATCGTGCATCTTCTTTCTGGAGCGCCGCTGAGCCGGGATGCGCTGATCGAGGCGCTCTGGGAGCGCGATCCGCGGATTGCCGTGAGCGCGTTCGGCGCCGACGCCATCGCGCTCAACCCGCAAACAGTCCAAGCGGGCGAGGCCGAGATCGTTCTGGACGCCGTGCGACGGGCTGTGGCCCGCCCCTAAAAGGGCGGGCGGCCCTACCCCAGCTTGTCGTGGAGGAAACGCACCGTCCGTTCCCAGGCGAGACGCGACGCCTCGGCGTTGTAGATTCCAGGCCGGGTGTCGTTGAAGAAGGCGTGCTGCGTGCCGGGATAGATGAAGAACTGCACTTCCTTGCCGGCCTGCCGCAGCTCCGCTTCCAGGCGCCGGGCGGCAGCCGGGCCGGCAGAGTCGTCGTGTTCAGCGTAATGGCCCTGGAAGGCCGCGTTTGGCGCTGTCCAGTCGTTGGCCTCGGCCATGGCCGGCCCGACGCCGTAGAACGGCACGGCTGCGCCGATGGCATCAGGCCGCTGTTGGGCCAGCAGCAGCGCGAGGCTACCACCCATACAGAATCCCACAACGCCAACGGTATCGCCGGTGACGGAGTGGTGCGCGCGTAAGAAGTCGACAGCGCCACTCAGGTCCTTCGCCGCCTGTTGCATGCTCATCGCCATCATAATTTTGGCAGCCTCATCGGGCTCCCTGGTCGCCTTACCGTGGTACAGGTCGGGAGCCAGCGCCGTAAACCCGGCGCCCGCAAAGCGCTCACAGACGTCCTTGATGTGCTCGACCAGCCCCCACCACTCTTGAATCACGATGACGCCCGGCCCCTTGCCCGTATCCGGAACCGCCAGCCAGCCCTGTGCAGAGCCTCCGTTGCTGCGAAACTCGACGCTGGTACCCATGCTTGCTCCGTTCTTCGCCATTCGTTGGCCATCATAGTATCCGACATGCGGATCCATGTCAGTTGTAACCTTCGGGTCTGCCGGTATAGTGTTCCACCGGTAGGCGCGGTTCGTTGGTGCGAGCGCTCATGCCAGGTGAGAGGATGCGCAATAGTGGTGGACACTCCGGAGGCGGTGCCGGCTGATCTCTACGACAAGATCATCTCCCTTTCCAAGCGCCGGGGCTTTGTCTTCCCCAGCAGCGAAATCTACGGGGGACTCAGCAGTTCCTGGGATTACGGACCATTGGGCGTGGAACTGAAGAACAACGTCAAGGCGGCCTGGTGGCGCGCCATGACGCAGTTACGGGACGATGTGGTGGGACTGGACGCCAGCATCCTCATGCACCCCACGGTGTGGCACGCCTCCGGCCACGTCGAGAACTTCACCGATCCGCTGGTGGACTGCCGGAACTGCAAGCAACGCTTCCGGTTGGACCAGTTGCCGGGTGCGGAGGTGCTGGAACCGGGCGAGCAAGCGCCGGAGGGCTTCATTGCCACCCTGGCTTGCCCTAACTGCGGGCAACACCAACTCACCAGCCCGCGCCAGTTCAACCTGATGTTCAAGACCTACATGGGCCCGGTGGAGGAGGACGCCGCCATGGTGTACTTGCGCCCGGAGACCTGCCAGGGCATTTACGTCAACTTCGAGAACGTGCGCGTTACCACGCGGCGCAAGCTGCCCTTCGGCATCGCCCAGATCGGCAAAGCCTTCCGCAACGAGATCACGCCCGGCAACTTCATCTTCCGCACACGCGAGTTCGAGCAGATGGAGCAGCAGTTCTTCTGCGCCCCTGCCGAGGCGGAGCAATGGTTCCAGCACTGGCGCAAGGTACGGTGGGAATATTACCTCCGCTTGGGCGTGAGCGAGCAAAAGCTCCGCTTCCGTCAACACGGCAAGCACGAGCTTGCCCATTACGCTGCGGCCGCCGAGGACATTGAGTACCTCTTCCCCTTCGGCTGGAAAGAGTTCGAGGGCATCCACAACCGCACAGACTACGACCTCTCCCGCCACAGCCAGTTCAGCGGCAGGGACCTTTCCTACTTCGACGACGCCACGCGCGAGCGCTTCACGCCCTACATCATCGAGACGTCGGCCGGTTGCGACCGCTCGCTGTTCGTCTTCCTGCTGGACGCCTATCACGAGGAGCCCGACAAGGACGAGACGCGGGTCGTCATGCGCTTTCACCCCCTGCTAGCGCCGTATAAAGCTGCGGTGCTGCCGCTCTCCAAGAAGCCGGAACTGGCCGGCCTTTCCCGCGACGTCCACCGGCAACTGCGGCGTTTGTTTGCCACCGACTATGACGAGACGCAGAGCATCGGTAAGCGCTACCGGCGCCAGGATGAAATCGGCACGCCGTGGTGCGTCACTGTGGACTTCGAGAGCCTAAACGACAATGCCTTGACCATCCGCGACCGCGACACGATGCAGCAAGAGCGCGTGCCGATAGCCGACGTGGCCGGGCTGCTGCGGTCGCGCCTTGATGCGCTGTTGTAGGGGGGAATCGTATGTCGTTACCGGCAGTACACCGGGACAGGCTGCTGCAGACGCTGCTCGACCTCGTGCAGATCAACAGCCCGTCCAAGCAGGAAGAGCAAGCGGTCGCCTACGTCCGCGCAGCATTGACCGCGCTGGGTATAGCAAGTACAGTTGATGGCGTCAACAATATCTACGCCCACCTGCCGGAGCGGAACAGCACAGCCGCCGCGTTGCTGGTGAACGCGCATGTCGACACCGTGCAGCCAACACCCGGCATCAAGGTGCATATGGACGGCGACGTGCTGCGCACCGACGGCACGTCCGTCCTGGGAGCTGACGACAAAGCCGGCGTGGCCGCCATGCTGGAGGTACTGCAGCTCCTGCACACGTCCGACGTAGCGCACGCCCCGCTCGACATCCTGTTCACCGTCCAGGAAGAGATCGGACTCTGCGGCGCCAAGCTGGTAGAGTTCGACCGCCTCACCGCGCGGGAAGGCGTCTGCCTCGACGTCGGTGGGCCGGCGCATCACCTGGTCGTCGCCGCACCGGGGCAGACCGGCATCGAAGCCACATTCATCGGCCAGAGTGCACACGCCGGTGTCGCGCCGGAGCTCGGCAAGAACGCCATCGTGGCAGCGGCGCAAGCCATCGCCGCCATCCCGCTCGGCCGCCTTGACGCTGAAACGACGGCCAACATCGGCCTGATCCGCGGCGGTCAGGCGCGCAACATCGTGCCCGACCGCTGTGAACTGGTCGGTGAAGCGCGCAGCCGTGACAGCGGCAAGTTAGCCCGCCAGACCGAAGCGATGGTAGCCGCACTTCATCAAGCTGCCGAAAACACCGGCTGCCGCCTGGATCTCACCGTCAGCGACAGCTACTCCGCCTTCTCCTACGATGCCACCACACCAATCGTGCAGCGCTGCCAGGCTGCCATCCGCACCCTGGGACGCGAGCCACAACTGAGGTCCACCGGCGGCGGCAGTGACGCCAACATCTTCAACAAGCACGGCATCGCCACCATCCTGCTGGGCGTCGGCTACGAAGACATCCACACGCCATACGAGCACATCGCGATGGCGTCGGTGGTGGACATCACACAAATGTTGCTGGCGTTGGTAACCGGAGTATGAGTGCACCCGACGGGAGTACAACCCAACGACGGAGGGAGGTTGGGGAAAAGGACGGAGAGCCGTAGGGGCAGGTCCCCGTGCCTGCCCAGGTCCGGTTGCGAACCACGTTGCCTTTGTGGCAGGCGAGCAGGGCAGGCACGGGGACCTGCCCCTACGGCGAGATACCCCGATACAAACGCCGGGCGAACGTTGCAGAAAACGTGGCCATGTTCCCGCCTACCCAGCAGCAGCCAACAACCGCCCCGCCACCTGCTCCGCCGCCTCAAGCGCATGCGAAATATCATCCGCCGTGATGCCGTAATGTGTCACGAAGCGGATGCGGCGGACGCCGATATGCAGCGCCAGCACGCCGCGCTCCGCCAGGAGCACGGCGCATGTCTCGGCGGCTTCGGCGGTGGGGAGATCAACCATGACGATGTTGGTCTGCACCGTGTCCAGCGCGACCTGGAAGCCGTCGAGGCGCGCCAGCCCTTCGGCCAGACGCCGCGCATTTGCATGATCTTCGGCAAGCCGGTCGATCATGGTGTCCAGGGCCACCATCGCCGCCGCCGCCAGCACCCCGGCCTGGCGCATG
>DHIZ01000133.1:0-8138 GCA_002404055.1 Chloroflexi bacterium UBA4733 | reverse complement strand
CGCCGCGTTGAAGATGCGGGCGCCATCCATGTGGATGGGGATGCCGTGCCGTTCTACTACCGTGCGGATGCGTAGCAGCTCGGCCGGCGTGCTGACGACGCCTCCAGCGTAGTTATGACTGTTTTCCACACAGACCAGCCGCGTGCCCGGCGTATGCATCGAGGCGGAGTGGATGGACGCCGCCACCTGCTCGGGGTTTAGCTTGCCGTCGCCATCAGGCAGGACGTGCGCCACCAGGCCACCCAGTTCGGCCATGCCGCCGACTTCGTTCAGGAAGATGTGGGAGCTATCGCCCAGGATCACGCTGTCGCCCGGCCGGCAGTGTGTGGTGGTGGCGATCAGGTTACCCATCGTCCCGGTGGGGACGAAGAGGCCGGCTTCCTTGCCCAGCAGCGCGGCGCCGCGTTCCTCCAGCGCATTGATCGTTGGGTCCTCCCCGAAGACATCGTCGCCCACGACGGCGTCCGCCATCGCCGCGCGCATCTCCGGGGTCGGCAGCGTCACGGTATCGCTGCGCAGATCAATAAACGGGGACAAGGCAGGCGCTCCTCTCGGCATTGGGGAATTTCACGGACTCAACGAGTGGTAGCATAACCGCAGAGGAAACTGCATTCACCAATGGTGCTGGAACTACGGCTGGGCGACGTGGTCCAACTGCGCAAGCTGCACCCCTGTGGCGGCAGCGAATGGACAATCGTGCGCCTTGGGGCCGACATCGGGCTGCGTTGTCGCAAATGCAACCATCGCGTGTTGCTGGAGCGTCCGACGTTGGAGCGCCGCATCAAGCGTTTCGTGGAGCGCGGCCCTGTTAGACTTCCAGCCGTCCCAAGAAAGGACCAGCCATGTCACCCGATCCCAGCCGCATTCCGCTGCTATTGGACACCGACATCGGCGACGATGTTGACGATGTCTTCGCCCTCCTGCTCGCTGCCCGCCAGCCCACGGTGCAACTCCTGGGAGTCACCACCGTCTATGGCGACGTCGCCCAACGCAGCCGTATCGCCCGCAAGCTGTTGCGCCTGGGAGGCTACGCCGACGTACCCGTCGTCAGCGGTCTCAGCCGGACGCTGGCTGGCCGCGACCCCGGCCCCGTCATGAAGTCCGGGCTGGGGTTCGCCCCCGACGAGGAGCCCATCGGCAGCGGCGCAAACGCAGGGGCTGAAGCCTTTCTCATTCAGCAAGTGATGACCAGCCAGGAGCCGGTGGTACTGGTCGCCGTTGGACCGCTCACCAACGTCGGGTCAGCGCTGCGCCAGGAGCCTCGGCTCGCCGGGCGTCTGCGCGCCTTGATCGTCATGGGCGGGCGGCTCGGACCAGACGCCGAGAAAGGTGAACACAACGTCAATTGTGATCCTGACGCCACGCGATTGGTGCTGGAGAGCGGCGCTCGCCTGAGGGTAGGCACGTTCGAGGTGACCGTCCAGGCCCGACTCGGCGCTCCTGCAGCCCGCCAGTTACGCGAGTCTGGCGACCCAGCTTGTGCCGGCGCAGCCGATATGCTGGAGCTCTACCTGCAACAGATGGCCCGCGTCGACACCGCGATGTACGACCCGTTGACGCTTACCCTGGCCTATACGGAGCGCTTCCTCAGCATGCGCCCGGCGACGTTGTGCGCCGCCTACGCTGACCGCCGCGTCACGCTGACCGCTGATGACGACGCGGCTTCGACCACCGATGTCTCGATAGCAACCGATGGCCCCAGCTTCATCGAGCACCTGCTTGAAACGATCACCACGACCTGAATGGGCATCACGCCTGGTTGCTGGCAACAGCGTGGCGTGTTACCGTCTATGAAGGGCGCAGGGGGGAGCAGACAATGGCGCAGACGGTGCATAGTTTTCTTCGGCGACGCGGCAGCACAGCCGACGAAGCATTCGAGTTCAACTATCTGGCGACTGGACGCCACTTGCAAGAAGACATGCGTGTCCTGACCGAGCGTGGTCTCCCAAAGCCCGACCTGCTGCGCGGCATCTTGCGTTGCGTATCGCTAGAGCAAGCCTCCGTCGCGGTCTCCGCAAAGCTCAACGGCCTCTACACCCGCGAGGTCGAGGTTGCTGAGGACGACCCGTTCTACACCGACCACCCGGAGTTTATCGGTCCGCCGCGCATCCGACTTCGAGCGCCAAGACTACCGCGACCAAGTGCGGCGGCGGATCCGCCAGCCGGGTCATGACCAGCAACGCAAGTTAGGAGACACGAATGAACAACCCACCACAACTCCTCCCCACCAACCACGACGGCGCGGCGCCTGGGCTGCGCTACCGCATCCAGGGTGAACTCGTGCCCGTCCTGCACGTCGCCTTAGATGGCAGCGTGCCGGTCTACTTTGAGCACCATGTCGTGTTATGGAAAGACCCGCCGCTGCAAATCGGCTTGCGTGGTAAGGGCGCCTTCAAGCGTATGATTGCCGGCCTGCCGGCGTTCCAGACGGAGGCGCGCGGACCGGGCGAAATTGCTTTCTCCCGCGACGGCGCCGGGCACGTATTCCCCCTGCATCTTATGCCCGGCACAAGCGTGCTGGTGCGCGAGCACCAGTACCTGGCGGCCACCGGCAACCTCGACTATACCTATCAGCGCGTGAAAGGCTTTGCCAACATGATGTTCGGCAACAGCGGCTTCTTCGTGGACCAGTTCACGGCCACGCAGCACGAGGGCGTGCTCTGGCTGCACGGCTACGGCAACGTCTTCGAGAAGGCCCTGGCGCCGGGCGAGCAGATCGACATCGAACCCGGCGGCTGGATCTACCGCGACGGCAGCGTGCAGATGGAGCAGAACGTCTACGGCCTGCGCACCGGCATGTTTGGCGGCCAAGGCAATATGGTGTGGAACCGGTTTACGGGGCCGGGCCGGGTGGGCATTCAGTCGATGTACATACACTTGCCGACAGCGGAGTGATCGCAGGTAGGTCTCGTGTCCGTGGTGATGCCGAGAAGGCCGAAACGCTTGTAAGCTGATTGACAAAACACCCTGCGCTTGCTACAATGTAGGAATGTATGACCCCATAGCACTTATGGAGAAAGACGTGTCAAACCCCAAACTCGCTCGGGTACAGGAAAAGGGACAGGTCACCCTCCCGGCGGACGTTCGCCGAATGCTTGGCATCAAGAAGGGCGATGTCGTGAGCTTTAGCCTTACGCAGGACGGCAGTGTCTTGCTCACGCCGCAGCAGACCATCGCCAGTCGTGACATTGATGAGGCAGATCGCTTGCTGCGAGAGCAGGGACTGAGCCTGGACGAGATCATCGAAAACGGCCGCAGCATTCGGAGCCGACTCATCAAGGAAGCGTATGGTATTGACACCGACCAGTAGGCAATTTCGGGTTTTCATTGACAGTACGGTGTTCTTTGCCGCATGCGCTTCGGCCCTTGGCGCCTCCCGGTTGTTGCTGGACAAAGGATTTTCGGGGCTCTTTCAACTGTGCTTTTCCACACTCGTTCTGCTGGAAACCCAGGAGAATTTGGCCGCCAAGCGCCCGCAGGCCCTGGCACAATTTGACAGCTATCGAGCCAAGATCGACTCGATCACCGATCCGCCTGTCGATCTCGTACAACGAGCCATGCGCATCGTCGTTGCCAAGGATGCGCCGATTATCGCCGCTGCCGCATCAGCCGACGCCCAGTATCTTCTCACACTTGATCAACGCCACATTCTGGCGCAGGCAAGCGCAATCGCATCTGAGTATGGCATCACAGTGCTCACACCGGGCGAGGCGCTTGCTCGGTTATGACTAACCGAGCAGGTGAAATGAGGAACTGCTGGCAACCAGAGCCGATAGGCGCGCTGCGCTGGACTATGGCGCGACCGCCGTCTGATAGCAAGCACGGTGGACTTATTTGCCGAAGCCGACTACCTCAAACGTCCAATTGGCCGGGGGTGAGTACAGCGAGCGCTTCGCCGAGTTTGGTCAGGGTCGATCACTCCATCTAGGAGCTCTCAGCAGACCCGGAAGGAGGCCAGCAATGTCAGCCTATGCAGACCGCCAGCGGCTCTCACGGCGGTCGTTGTTAGCTAAGGGCTTAGCGGCTTGCGGCGGTATCGGCGTGCTGGCTGCATGTAATGGCGGTGGCGCCACGGCGATGTCGGGCGTAAGCTCCGCCGCGCCAACGACGGCGGTGAGCAGCGCAGCAACATCGAGCGTTCGGGCGCTTGCTGCCCCGACCTCGAACTCCGCGAGCGCAACCGCGACGGGGAGCGGCAACACGGCGGCCGGGGCGCGGGCGACACCCACGAGCGCCGTCATCCGCACTGGCGCCTTTGGGAAGGCCCAGGTGGTGTTGGAGTGGCTGACCTACTTCCAGGCGGCTGATCTGGATCGCCTGCAAAACAGCTTCCTGCCGATGTACGAACAGGCGCACCCGGGAGTGAGCATCGAAGTGCTGCTGGATACCGGCGCCATTGTGGAGGCCGAGCAGAAGTTTAAGACGCTCACCGCCGCCGGTACGCCGCCCGACCTCTTCGCCAGCGCCCGATCGGCGGCCGGCTATGCTCGCCAGGAGCTGGTGGCCGACCTCAGCAGTGCGGCAGCGAAAGATAAGTTCGATACCGCGAAGTACAACCAGTCACTCTTTGACTACCAGGCGCTGTACCAAGGGAAGCTCATGGCGCTGCCGGTAGCGGCGAATTCCCCAGGACCGGCAATGGTGTATAATCGGGACCACTTCCAGAAAGCGGGCCTGCCCATTCCGCCGGCCACCTGAGGGGACGAGTCCTGGAACTGGGCTGCCTTTGTGGATGCTGCAACAAAGCTCACAGTGATTGGACCGGACGGCGTGCCAACGCAAGCCGGCGTCGACTCGCTGGGCTATCTGCCGCATCTGCCCGTTTTGTGGGAAGGAACGTGGGTCTCTGCCGATATGCGTACCGCCTCCTGCGACTCCCCGGCGATGCTGGACTGCTACAACGCCTACCACGACCTGCTCTGGAAGCAGCACGTCATGCCACGCCCCGGTGAAAAGCTGGTTGGCTCCGGCAGCGCCTTCGCCGCCGGCAAGTCGGCCATGTCGGTACTGAACAGTTCGCAAATCTCGCACGCAGCGAAGACGCTCACTGGTGTCTCCTGGGGCCTCATGCCCTTCCCGAAGGCGCAGCGTTCGGCCTACGTCTACAATCCCCAGATGGAATACATCGCCAGGACGTCAAAGCACACTGACGACACCTGGACCTATCTAAAGTGGCTCGATGAAGGTTCGCGCTATGCCCGCTTCGTGGCCATCATGCCCATGGTCCCTGCTGATGCTACACAGTGGGCCCAGGAGTTCTTCAAGCCGCTGGGCGACGTGCGTCCGCAGGTGCTGCTCGATTCCCTCAAAGTCGGCCTGCACACCGATCCGCTGCTCGCTATCACCGGTGAAGATGTCTTTGTGCCGAAGACGGTGGAAGCCGGGCTAGCTGCCATCACTGCCGGGAAGGCCGACGTCAAGACGACCTTGCAGCAGATCAAGCCGCCACTCCAGCAACTTGTCACTGCCTGCGCCTGCGCGGTATAAGGCGGCGAAGAGCGCTGGGCTACACCGCACCACCACAAAGGAGGATGGTTGAAGCGTCCGAACATACTCTTGATCACGACCGATCAGCAGCGCGGCGACTGCCTGGGCCTCAACGGCCATCCGGTGTTGAGTACGCCGAACCTCGATTACCTGGGTCAGAGCGGCAACAACTTCACACGCGCCTACACGGAAGTGCCCTCCTGCATCGGTGCGCGCCGCACCATGCTCTCCGGCATGCGGCCCGTCCACCACGGCATGCTCGGCTATCATGGTGATGTGGAGTGGGACTTGCCGCATTCATTGCCCGGCGAGTTGACCCGGGCCGGCTACCAGACGCAGCTGGTCGGCAAACTGCACATGTTTCCCTATCGCAAACGCTACGGTTTCGAGCATATGCTGTGGTCGGACCATCGTGGCGAAAAGAAGAGCGACTACAGCGACTGGCTGGCCGATAACGGCGCCACCGCCATCGAAGCTCGCGTGGCCCACGGCGTGTCCGGCAACGGCTGGGTAGCCCGGCCCTTTCACCTAGCCGAGGAGTTCACGCATACCAACTGGTGTACACGGGAGGCGGTGCGCTTCCTGGATCACCGGGATCCCAGCCAGCCGTTCTTCCTCTGGCTCTCTTACTTCTCTCCGCACGCTCCCTACACGCCACCGCAGCTCTACTACGATCGCTACATGGAGCAGGAGTCTCCAGAGCCCTACCTGGGCGACTGGGAGCCCCGCTTCGACGCCCCGGTCAGAGGCTTGAGCCCGGAGGCTTCCGTCGGCCGGGTGGATGACGTCACGATGCACCGCCTGCGGGCCGGCTACCTGGGGCTGATCAACCACATTGACGACCAGATCGGCTTTCTGCTGCGCATCATGCGCTCCTGGGAACAGGGTCTCGCCGGGAACACCGTTATCATCTTCACCTCCGATCACGGCGACATGCTGGGCGACCACCACTACTTTCGCAAGACCCTCCCATACGAAGGATCGGCGCGGGTGCCCTTCTTTGTGAACACACCTTCCTGGATGGGCTTGCCGCAGGGTCGCACGTTTGATCAGGTAGTCGGCCTGCAGGACTTAATGCCGACCATTCTGGACGCTGCCGGGGCGCCAATCCCGGACTCCGTAGATGGCCGCAGCGTGCTCAGCTTGATCCGCCAGCCGGAAACAGCCTGGCGCGACTACCTGCATGGGGAGCACACCGGCCCTCTGGGGATGCAGTACCTCACGGACGGCAAGGAGAAATATATCTGGTACACGCAGACGGGTGAAGAGCAACTGTTCGATCTGGTCGGCGACCCCAATGAGTTGCACAACCAGGCAGCCGACGAGGCGGCACAGAGGCGCCTGCAGCTCTGGCGGCAGCGCCTGGTAACGGAGTTGGTGGGCCGGCCCAACAAGCTCTCCGACGGCACCCACCTGATTGCCGGGCAGCCCCAGATCACGGTTCTCCAACTGGCCACGGTATAGGAGTTTGGTATGCAATTGCGTATCGGTATTGCGGGGTTGCGCCGAGGGCTGGCGCTGCAAGGCGTGTTCGCCGCCCCAGCCTGACTGTCGCGTCGTCGCCGTCTGTGATACCAATGGCGAGGTAGCCCGCGCCGCTGCCGCCCGCGTCGGCGCCGTGACTTACGAGGAGTACGAGCAGTTCCTTCAGCACGAACTGGATGTCGTGGTGGTAGCCACGCCGGTGTCGACCCACGCCCGCTACGTCATCGCCGCCCTGGAGCGCGGCTGTCACGTTCTGGGGGAGGTGCCGCTCGCCGACAGCATCGAAGAATGTCGGGCGGTGGCTACGACCGTGGAGCGCACTGGTCGCCAGTACATGCTGGCGGAGAACATGTGCTTCATGCCCTACCTGGATGCCTGGAAGGCCTTCCTGGCGGCCGGCCGTCTGGGCGAGGTGTTTTACGCCGAGGCGGAGTATCTGCATGGCGGTCGGACGCCGCGCAGCAGCAACGAGCCACCAACCTGGCGTACCGGCCGCCCACCCATCCTCTACCCAACCCACAGCCTCGGCCCCCTCCTCGAACTGCTGGGCGATCATTGCGTCAGCGCCACCGGCATGGGAGCCGCCGGCCCGGTGGCCCGCGACCGCGGCTGGTTCGATGCCGAAGTCGCCCTGTTACGCACCGGGAAGGGGACACTGATCAAACTCCTGCGCGGCACGGGGATTGTGCGCGAGCCGATGCTGCACTACTTTGTGCTCTACGGCACCGCCGGCACGATAGAGACACGACGGGAAGGGACAGGCTTTTTAGGCTTTCGAGGTTTCTTCGCCGACGTGCCCCACCTCCAGGGCATGATTGATTTCCCGATCACTGACCGCCACCCTGCGGTCCCCGGTGTGGGTGGCGGCCATGGCACCTGGGAACAGGTGATGATCCCCGCCTTTGTCCAGGCGCTGCAGCGGGAAGAACGCGTCCCGATTGACGTCTATCGCGCCGCCGATTTCACCGTTCCCGGCATCATCGCCCACGCCTCAGCCTTGCAGGGCGGAACCCCACTCGATGTGCCGGACCTGCGGGAAGAGGGCTATAGTCAAACCGCGATGGGATCCACATAGCAAGCGTTCTGATTTGAGCGCACCAAAAGTGCCGGAGAACCCAGTATGAGCCAAAAACGGACACCAGCAGGGTGTGCTTTGAAGTTAGGGT
>DHIZ01000030.1 GCA_002404055.1 Chloroflexi bacterium UBA4733 | reverse complement strand
CCGCGCCTGCCCGGCGCAATGTTTCCAAGCGCTAGTAGTGTATCAGATGGCGTATCCGATATCACTGCATTCTACACGCCGCCGCCGCGAAGATGTGGACGCCGCCGACTGGCTCGCCCAGCAGCAAGAGGAGGCTGCCGACCCCGACCTGGGTCCACCGTAACGCCGGCGCCAGGCCAAGAGGCTGGAGTGCGGCAGCGAGAGCGTCGAGTCCGGTTGCAAAAGCGGCGCAGCGCATCGTGGCGAGCGGGGGCGGGCCGCATGGTGAGGGGATGGTGCTCCCAGCGGCGCGTGCTGCCTTCGAGGTCGGTGAATAGGAAGGTTACGGTGCCGCTCGGCAGATTGCTCATACCTTGCCTCTTCCCCCTGGTCGGACGTTAGGCACATCCCGCCACATGGTAACGGACAGCGTGAGAGAAACGCGCTTCGCAATGCCATCATCGCCGGGCGACCCTTGTTTAGACCGCCGTCTGGTGGTGCCGTCGGGGACAGTCGGCATGTGTCCATCCATATCGGCTTCTCATCTGTTCGTGCTTGCCGGCCGTGCCTGGACGTGATGACCTTGTCATTGGCGGACCGCGTAAGGAGGGTACGGGTGGGGCCGACGCCGGCGCACGCGGCGATTGCACCATACGCTGTAGGGGCGTATTGCATACGCCCTGATCTCCCCCATACGCTCTGCACTTCTTCACGTACTGCTTCCCCAGACGACTTGCTCCCTCCCATACGCCCATCTCTGGCCTTGCCGCTGCCGGAGGTGCCCCAACAACGTCATAAATCGTCGGGCAAACCCGCCCGAAGGATGCCGGCGACGACCTGCCCAGTACCGTCACCGCCGCGGCGCCGCGCGGACCGGCGGCGATACCCGCGTGTCGACGCTCGAGTTGGCCCGCACGACGCCCAGGCGCGCACGCCAGGCCCGCCCGATCTCCCGAGTTCTCGCCTCAAATGCAGTGGCATCGGCGACTGCTCTCTGGCAAGCAGACGCGAACAGCGCCATCCAGTGATTGCAGCCGTCATGAGCCGCACGCCCCGTGGGCGAGCCGCGGTGCCGGGTGGCAGTGAGTCCCTCGACGTAGCTCTGTGATCAGGTTGCCAGGATCAGGGAAACGGGAACGATCACCCGCGTCGCCAGCCCACGACGCCGTAACACAAGATGGATCAGCGCACGCCCGGTGCGGCCGTTGCCGTCCACGAACGGGTGGATCATCTCGAACTGGGCGTGCGCCAGCGCGGCCTGGGCAACTGCCGGCAGCGAGTCGTCGTTGCAGAAGGCCACGAGATCGTGCAGCAGGGCCGGGACCATCTCCGGTGGCGGCGGCACGAAGGCGGCGGAGCAGGGGTTGTATGAGCTCCCACCAATCCAGTTATGCTCCTGACGAACCTCCCCGCCGTACGCTTCGAGGCGCGTGCCGGTCAACAGCCGACGGTGTACCTCCAGCAGGTGAGCGAGCGTGATCGTTGCGGATTCCTGGACGCCCCGGATGGCCCACGCCATGGCATCAACGTTTCCCAGGACCTCCGCTGCCGTGACATCGCTGGGGGCCTCGCCCAGCAGACGCGCCGCCTCAGCACGCAGGAGACGTCGTCCGCCAACCTCCAACCCTTCAATCTTCGACGACGCCACGGATTCCTCTCGGAGCAGCAACCGGGCGAGGGCCTCGGTCTCGATGAGCACGGAGGCCTGAGCGTTCAGGGCGGTGATCGCCGGCTCTGCCGCCGCCAGTACCCCGGAACAACCGTAGCCACGGCGCCTCCTTATTCAACCTTAGTATACAAGGCGGAATAAGGAGGCGCCGTGTTCAAGGTACTGGGCAGCGAGTGCGCCGCAAGGTTTTGCGCAACAAGCGGGCATTGCGATGCGCCTCGAACTCCAGGGCCGCGACTGCGGGCCCACTGCGTGGGCACCCCCGGTCAAGTACTGGGGGCGACTGCGGTCGCGTTCTGAACCGTCGACGGCAAATCCAAGCGACCGCAGTCGCCCCGGTAACTTGGCCGCAGACCGCAGTCGCGGCCCTGTATTTGGGTACTCACGTCGTTCGCTCGCTGTGCAAAACGTTGCGGCGCACCCTTGGGCAGCCCATATCTTGACAACCCGCCTGCCATCGCCTACACTATGACCAGAATCGTCATCATAGTCATTTGGTCATTTGGTCACGGACGACACAGGCAGTGCAGGGACAGCAATGGCCCCCACTCACGATCCTGCGCCTGAGGCGTCAGCCGGCAATACGCAGCCCAGCCCGCCGGCGTCTGACGAGCGAAGGCTGCGCGAGGAGCGACTGCTTGGTGCCGCCTCCACGCTGCTGGTGCGCTGGGGCTATCGCAAGACCACGATCGACGACGTGGCGCGCGAGGCCGGCGTGGGCAAGGGCACCATCTACCTGCACTGGAAGGACAAGAATGCCCTGTTTCGCGCCGCCATCTGGCGCGAACAACAGCGGTATAGCCAGGAGCTCCAGCGGCGGATCGACGCCGACCCCGAGGGCGGCTTGCTGCATCGCATCACCACCCACGGCATGCTCGCCGCCCTCTCCAACCCGCTCATTGCCGCCATCGCCGGGGGCAGGTCCGACATCGTCGGCGGGTTCCTCGGCGCCCTTGATCCCGACTCACTCCGGCAGCTCGTCGGCAGTGGCGAGGCCTACTTTGGCGAACTGCAACGGGCCGGGCTGATCCGCGCCGATCTTCCGGTGTCCGTCATCACCTACCTGCTGGGCGTTCTGAAGGTTGGTATGTTCAACTCGCCGGAACTGCATAGCCGGGAGCATCGGCCCTCAATGGAGCAGTTGACCGAGGCGCTCAGCGACCTGATCCGTCGTTGGCTGGAACCGGAGCACCTACCCGGCAGGAGCGACGTGGGCAAACGACTGTGGACCGAGTATCTCGGCAACGTCAAGGAACGCGAGTAATCGCCTGAATACGTGGAGGAAGGTCAGCATGACAGCAATCATCGAAGTACAGGGACTGACGAAGAGCTACGGCGGGAAGCGCGGCATCACCAACGTCTCCTTTTCGGTGGCCGAGGGCGAGGTCTTTGGCTTCCTGGGACCCAATGGCGCGGGCAAAACCACAACGATTCGCCTGCTCATGGCCCTGCTGCGCGCCGACTCCGGCACGGCGCGCATCGCCGGACTGGACTGCTGGCAGCAATCGGTGGAGATCAAGCGCCTGATCGGCTATCTACCAGGCGAACTGTCGCTCGACCCCGGCCTGACCGGCGGCCAGCTTCTGGAATACTTCGGGCGCCTGCGCGGCGGCGTCGATCAAGCCTACCTCCAGCAACTGATCAAGCGCCTGGACCTCGACCCCAGCCGCAAGTTCCGCCAGTATTCCAGCGGGAACAAGCGCAAGGTCGGCATCATCCAGGCCTTTATGCACCGCCCGCGTCTGCTCATCCTCGACGAACCAACCAGCGGCCTGGATCCGCTCAACCAGCAAGTGTTCGACCGGATGGTCAACGAGGTGCGCGCCGAAGGGCGAACGGTCTTCCTGTCTTCGCACATCCTGAGCGAGGTCGAACAGACCTGCAACCGCGTGGGCATCATTCGGGAAGGGCAACTGGTGCGCGTCGGTGGCATGGCCGACCTGAAGGATATCAAACGCTCGATCATCACGATCACCTTTGCACGGGCGGTGCCGGCCCAGGCGTTCGCCACCCTGAACGGTGTGGCAGAAGTGGAGTCACTGGCCGGTGGGCAGACGCTACGCCTCACGATGCAAGGCGAGGCGGATGCCGTGATCAAAACAGCGGCGCAGTATCCCGTGATAGCCCTGAGCAGCCACGAACCCAGCCTGGAAGACGTCTTCCTGCGCTATTACTCGGGCGAGGCGCAGGTCAGCAATGAGCTCAGCCATGTGGTTTAAGAGTATCTACCTGAAAACGCTGCGTGATTACCGCGTCGCCATTCTGGGCTGGGGCCTGGGCATGGGCTTGCTCCTGTATGCAGTCATCGCGAGCGTCCCCTCGCTGCTGGCGACGCCGGAGGCGCGGGCCTCGGTCGTCAGCCTGGCCGGCTCCTTTGCCTGGCTGGCCGAGCCTGTCGCCGTAGACACCCCCGGCGGCTACGCCACCTGGAAATACGGGGTGACGATCCTGCTCATTGCCATCTGGCCGCTCCTGGCGTGCAGCCGCCTGCTGCGTGGCGAAGAGGAGCGTGGCGGGCTGGATGTGCTGCTCTCGTTGCCGCGTGGGCGCGCGCGCGTCGCGCTGGAAAAGCTGGCCGCCGTTTGGACAGCCCTGCTGGGGATGGGTCTGCTCATCGCGCTGCTGGCTTTTGCCGGCGGTAAGAGCGTCAGCGCAGACTTTGGCCTGGCGGATGCCGCCCTCTTTGGCCTGAATGTGGCGCTCATCTGCGGCGTCTTCGGGTCAATTGCCCTGCTGCTCTCCCAGTTCACCCAGGAGCGTGGCACGGCGTCCGGCACGACGGGTGGCTTGCTGCTGGTCTTCATCGTGTTGGATATGGTCCATCGGGTCATCCCTGGCGCCGAATGGCTCAGCCGCCTTTCCCCCGTCTACTACTATAACTTGAGCAAACCGCTGATCCCCGCCTATGGCTTCAATCCTGGCGCGCTGCTGGTCCTGCTGGCCCTGTGTATCCTGCTGAGTGGGGGGGCGATCCGGCTCTTTGTGCGGCGTGATGTGGGCGCCACCGTCGCGCTGCCGCGCTGGCTGCACCTCCCTGAGCGGACGGTGCGGCCTGAGCAAGCGTTGCCAGTACACGCCTGGTCGCTGCGCTCGGTGTATGCGCGCAGCCTGGGGATGATTGCGGTTCCCGCCTGCTGGTGGACGCTGGGCATCGCCGGGTTCGCCGGCTGGATGGTCGTCATCGTCAAGCAAACCGAGGCGCAACTGACCACCCTGAGCGCCAGTTCCCCGCTCCTGCAAGACTTTATCAACAAGGTCGGCGGTAGCGACGTCACCACCAACGCCACCATCCTCAGTGCCCTCTTCTCCTTCCTGCCGCTGCTGTTGATGGCTTTTGCGGTCACCCAGGCCAACCGCTGGTCCGCCGATGAAGAGGACGGACGGCTGGAGCTGGTACTGGCCACGCCGCAGCCGCGCCTGCGGGTGCTGTTGGGGCGCTTCGCCGCGCTCACTACCGCGACGGTCATCATTGCTGTGCTGACGCTGGTCGTCACGACCGCAGCCGCGTCCGCCACCGGCTTGGCGCTCGATGGCGGCAATCTGGCCGCCGCCACGCTCACCATGATTCCACTGGGGCTGCTGGTGGCTGCCATCGGCTATCTGCTCTCCGGCTGGCTACGCACCGCGCTGGACACCGGCCTCTTGAGCTTCTTGCTGGTGATCTGGTTCTTCATCAGCGATATTGGCCCGGGCTTGAACTGGTCGAATGCCATGTTGCGCCTCTCCGCCTTCTACTATTACGGCACGCCGCTGCTGCATGGTCTGGCCATGGGCAATATGCTGGCCGTCCTGGCAGTCGGCACGGCAGCGCTGGCGCTGGCCTCGGTGCGCTTTAGGCGCAAGGACATTGGGCGATGAGGAAGGGCTGCCCTCACCTGCCAGCATGTGGGGTGGCGGAGGGGACAGGGCGGCGACTGCGGGCCCAGAGGG
>DHIZ01000125.1:1196-11658 GCA_002404055.1 Chloroflexi bacterium UBA4733 | reverse complement strand
CTGACGGGAGAGAGCCAAAGGGAATATGGGTCCCGATGGCAGGCATCGCAGCTTCGGCGGCCTCCCAGCCCGACCCCGCCGTATCGCTCCCAAACTTCCCTTTGGCTCTCTCCCGTCAGGGGGAGAGCGCCCAAAGGGCGCCCGGAAGCCAGAGAGGGGTCAGCCCGCGCCGTTTGCTCATCCTCGCTCTGGATGCTAGCCTACTCTTGAGCACAGCACAGCGCTGTGAGAGAGGAGAGACATGCGCAACTTTAGCTATGTCGCCGCCGGCACCGTTGATCAGGCGGTAACGGCGCTGGCTCAGGCCGGGCTGGAAGGCCGCCTGCTGGCCGGGGGCACCGACATGATCGTGCAGATGCGCGAAGGCCGGCGGGTCGTCGACACCGTGGTCGATATCAAGGGCATCCCCGACCTGAACGTACTGCAGTTTGACCCGACAACGGGCCTGCGCCTGGGTGCGGCGGCGCCTTGCCATCGCATCTACGAACACCCCGACGTCCGGCGCTGGTACCCGGCGCTGGTCGACAGCACCTCGCTGGTCGGCGGCACCGGTATCCAGGGGCGGGCCAGCGTCGGTGGTAACCTCTGCAACGCCTCGCCGGCAGCGGATACTATTCCGACTTTGATCGTCTTGGGAGCGGTGTGCAAGGTGGTCGGACCGCAGGGTCGGCGCGATATCGCTGTCGAGCAGTTCTGCGTGGCGCCGGGACGCAACGCGCTGCTGGCGGGCGAGATGCTGGTGGAGATCGTGCTGCCGCCGCCCGCCCCGAACAGCGGCGCTTTCTTTTTGCGCTTCATCCCGCGCAACGAGATGGATATCGCGGTGGTGAACGCCGCCGCCTGGTTGCAGTTGGACGAGGGCGGTCAGACGATCCGCGCGGCGCGGCTGGCCGTCGGCGCGGTAGCGCCCATTCCGCTGCTGGTCAGCGCCGCGGCCACCCTGCTGGCGGGTGCGCCGGCGACGGAGGAGAGCTTTGCGCTGGCGGCGGAGGCGGCACAGCGCGCCGCCCAGCCGATCAGTGACATGCGTGGCACCAAAGAACAGCGCCGCCACCTGGTCGGCGTGTTAACGCGTCGCGCCTTGCAGGGCGCGCTGGAGCGGGCAAGGACGAATCACTGATGGCAACGCTAACACAGGTCGAGACGACGCTCAACGGGGACGTGACGAGCTTCCTCTGCGAGCCACGCCAGAGTCTCTTAGAAGTGCTGCGCGACAGCCTGGGGCTGACGGGCAGCAAAGAGGGCTGCAACAACGGCAACTGCGGCGCTTGCAGTGTGCTGCTGGACGGCCGGCTGGTCAACTCCTGCATCGTCCTGGCCGTCGAGACGGCCGGCAAGCGCGTCGAGACAATCGAGGGGATGGCCGGGCCGCAGGGGTTGCACCCGCTGCAGCAGGCCTTCCTGGAGCAGGCGGCGTTGCAGTGCGGCATCTGCACGCCGGGCTTCCTGGTCGCTTCCAAGGCCCTCCTAGACAAGAACCCGCAGCCCACGGAGCACGAGATCCGCTACTGGCTGGCCGGCAACCTCTGCCGCTGTACCGGTTACGACAAGATCGTGCGGGCAGTGCAGGCGGCCGCGCAGCAGATGGCGGCGCAACCCGAGAAGCAGTTGGTGAGGAGCTAAGACGATGGTCGTAGAAGATCGCCCCCGGACCGCAGTAGCAACCCCGGAAAAGCCTGCCTATGACGTGATCGGCACCCGTCCCATCCGGCCGGACGGCCTGGAGAAGGTGACCGGTCAGGCCAAGTACGGCGCCGACATCATGTTGCCCGGCATGCTGCACGGCAAGATGCTGCGCAGCCCCTTTGCCCACGCCCGCATCCTGAAGATCGACACCAGCGCCGCGGCGGCCCTGCCCGGCGTCAAGGCGGTCGTCACCGCCGCCGACCTGCCGCTGGCCAGCGACGAGGTGTTCGACCTCGGCGAGGGTATGGGGAACCTGCTCGATCTCAGCGACAACATCCTGGCCCGCAAGAAGGTGCTCTATCGCGGCCACGCCATCGCCGCGGTGGCGGCAACGAACCCGCACATCGCCGAAGAGGCGGTCGGCCTGATCAGCGTTGAGTACGAAGAGTTGCCCGTTGTCCTCGACGTGCGCCAGTCCATGCGCGAGGATGCACCGTTGCTGGACGAAAAGCGGCACACGAAGTCCCTGGCCGGCACATCGGAGAAGGCCAGCAACATCGCCCAGCACATCCAGACGGAACTGGGCGACGTGGATGCCGGCTTTGCCGCCGCCGACGTGGTCGTCGAGCGCGAGTACACCACCAGCATGGTCCACCAGGGCTATATCGAGCCGCAGAACGGCACGGCCATGTGGTCCGCCGATGGCCACCTGACGGCCTGGACCAGCACCCAGGGCGCCTTCAGCGCGCGGGAAGAGCTCGCCAAGCTGCTCCGGCTGCCTCTGGCGCAGATCAAGGTCATCCCCATGGAGATCGGCGGCGGCTTCGGCGGCAAGATTCCTGTCTACCTGGAGCCGGTGGCGGCCCTGTTATCCCGCAAGACTGGTCGCCCCGTCAAGATGGTGATGACGCGCGCCGAGGTGCTGGAAGCCACCGGGCCAACCTCCGGCACCTACGTCAAAGTGAAGATGGGCGCCACGCGCGACGGGCGTCTCACCGCAGCGCAGTGCTACCTGGCCTTCGAGGCCGGCGCCTACCCCGGCTCCGCTGTCGGCGCCGGCTGCCAGACGATCCTGGCACCCTACGACATCCCCAATGTGCGCATCGACGGCTACGACGTGGTGCTGAACAAGCCGCGCACCTTTGCCTACCGCGCCCCTGGCGCGCCGGCCGCCGCCTTCGCCGGTGAATCGTTGGTGGATGAGCTGGCGGAAAAGCTTGGCCTGGATCCCATCGACTTCCGCAAGCGCAACGCCTCGCAGGAGGGGACCCGCCAGGCCAACGGGCGCGTCTTCCCGCGCATCGGCAACGTGGAATGCCTGGAGGCGGCGGAACGGACGGAACACTGGCACAGCCCGTTGACCGGCCCCAACCGCGGTCGGGGGGTCGCTTCGGGCTTCTGGTTCAACGCGGGTATGTCCTCCAGCGCCTCAGCGTCTGTCAACCCGGACGGCACGGTCTCGCTGATCGAGGGCTCGACCGACATCGGCGGCAGTCGGGCGGCGCTAGCGATGCAATTGGCGGAGACGCTCGGCATCGCCTTCGTTGATGTGCAGCCGTCGGTGGGCGATACCGACTCGGTGGGCAACACCGACGTGACCGGCGGCAGCCGCGTCACCTTCGCCACCGGCTGGGCAGTCTACGAGGCCGGCATGGACATTCGGCGGCAGTTGATCGAACGCGCCGCCCTCATCTGGAACGTGCCGGCGGAAGACGTGACCTACGAGCACGGCGTCCTGGTGGTGGCTGGTGATGCGGAGAAGCGGCTGACCTTCAAGGAGCTTGCGGAGAAGTTGCAGCAGAGCGGCGCACCAGTGGTGGGACGGGCCAGCGTCAAGCCGGCCGGCGTCGGCGGCGCATTCGCCACCCACATCGTCGATGTCGAGGTCGATCCCGACACCGGGAAGGTGCAAGTCCTGCGCTACACGGCGGTGCAAGACGCCGGCACCGCCATCCACCCCAGCTACGTGGAAGGGCAGATGCACGGCGGCGCCGCCCAGGGCATCGGCTGGGCGCTGAACGAGACCTACGACTACGACGCTAATGGCCGGATGCGTAACGCCAGCCTGCTGGACTACCGGCAGCCGACCACCCTGGACGTGCCAATGGTGGAAACCGTCATCGTGGAGGTGCCCAACCCGGGGCATCCCTACGGCGTGCGCGGCGTGGGGGAAGTGGCGATCGTGCCCCCGCTCGCTGCTATTGCCAACGCCATCTATCGTGCCACCAACCAGCGCCTGCGCGAACTGCCCATGTCCCCCGCCGTGGTCCTACGCGCGACGGGCAAGATCGAGTAACGGTCAGTGGCGACGGTATGGATCCCTTCCCTGCTGCGTCCGCTCACGGGTGGTCAGCGGCAGGTGACCGCAGCAGGCGCGACGGTCGGCGAGATCATCGCCGACCTGGATCGTGCCTACCCCGGCATGCGTGATCGCCTCTGCCAGGGCGACCGGCTGCAGTCCGGCATCGCCGTCGCCGTGGACGGTGAGACGGGTACCCTCGGCCTGCTGGAGCCGGTGCCACCCGACAGTGAAGTGCAGATACTGCCGGCGATCGGCGGCGGCTAGCAGCTAATCTTCGCCGATGCTCTCCAGGCCGCCCTCGACCTCCTGTAGGTCGTAAGCCACCAGATGGCCCAGGCGTGTGACCATGTCGGCAGCGTACTGGTCGGCGCCTTCCCGCCGTTGCCGCACGTGCTGCTGGGCGGTCATCGCCCGCTGCGCCACCGCCTGTTCGGCATCACGCAGCAGGCCGTTCTCGCGCAGCATGCGCTCGGCGCGCTCTTCCGCCTGGCGGGTCAGCTTCTCCGACTGTTCCAGCGCTTGCTGCAGCGTGTGCTCGCGATCCTGCTGGATGCGGCGTGCCTGCCGGATTTCCTCCGGTACCAGCACGCGCATCTGGTCCAACAGGTCCAGACAGCGCCGCTCATCCAGCATGACGCGCGCAGTCAGCGGTACACGCACGGCGGCATTGACGATCTGCTCAAAGTCGTCGACGAGTTGCATAATCTCAATGGCCAACGGTACCTCTCCTCACATCCAGGGTAGCTTACGGCAGCACCGGCGATGCTGGCGCAGTACGGTAAATGGTCACGGCCGCATCGCCCTGCCGGCGGAGTTTCCAGACGGTAAGACCAGCTATCGCTTCGGGGAGCAGCGTGGTGGCGCGGTGCTCGGCGACAATGAGGGCGTCAGGGGAAAGGTGCTCGGAGATTGCTAGTTTCGCCAGGGCAGCGGGCAGTTGATCGGCCTCGTAGGGTGGATCAAGGAGTACGAGGTCGAATGCGCCGGGCAGGCGGTCGATAGCCTGCGGTAGAACAGCACAGATCACGCTGGCAATGGCGCCGAACTTCGTCGCGTCGAGGTTGCGTTGAATCGTGCGACAGGCGCGCGAGTTCTGCTCAATGAACGCGCAAAATGCCGCCCCCCGGCTCAAGGCTTCGATGCCCAACGCTCCGCTACCCGCATAGAGGTCCGCCACGCGGTCAAACGGCCCTTCAGCGGCCAGCATATTGAAAATGGCGCCGCGCAGGAGGTCCGACGTCGGTCGGGTGGCCAGGCCGGGGGGGGCGGCTAGGGGGGTTCCCCGGGCGGCTCCTGCGATAATGCGCAACCGGGAGGAGACCCCTCTCTCTGACTCTCTCCCCCTCACGGGAGAGAGAGAACGCACCTCACTTGCCGTTGGCCCACGGCTACCTTCAGGCGAGCGAGTCGCTCTGAACACTACCTGCCCCTCGAATTGCGTTCCCGCTCGCCCGTGGGGGGGAGGGGTTTCTGCGCGGCAGGCGGCCCAACGCTCGAATTGCGTTCCCCCTCTCCCGTGAGGGGGAGGGGGTCAGGGGGAGGGGTCACCCCTCCGTCTGGGTGTAGCTCGCCTCTTCGCTCGCCCTGGTCGGCGGAGTTGCGCGGCCCTCAGTGACCGTCTCCTCCTCGCAGGGGATCTCGGCCATTTCGGGGACGGCGCCTTCGGCGGCCGTTCCGGCCAGGATAGCGGCGATGTCCACGCCGCGATAGCGCGACACGGGTTCACCCTGACGGATGGCGGCCAGCACGCGCTCCGCCGAGAACGGTGTCTCGGTCAGTTGCACGCCGATGGCGTCGTAGATGGCGTTCCCCACCGCGGCGAGGGTGGGGACGATGTTGACTTCTCCGGTACCGCGCACGCCGTAGGGACTCTCTTCCGCCGGCACCTCCACCAGGATGCAGTCGATGTTCGGCACGTCCAGCGAGGTGAGCTTGCGGTAGTCGAGCAGCGACGGGTTGCGCAGCAGGCCGCGCTCGTCGTACACGTAACCCTCGGTGAGCGCCCAGCCGATGCCCTGGACGGCAGACCCCTGGATCTGGCCTTCGCAGAGGTCGGGATTGATGGCGCAGCCGACATCCTGACAACCGGTGAAGCGTACCACCCAGGTCTGGCCGGTCTCCTCGTCCACCTCAACCTCGGCGACCTGGACGGCGAAGGCCGGTGCGCGCTTGAGGTGCGTCGTGTTGCCCACGCCAACCACCGGGCCGTCGCCGGAGTTCATGGAGCGGCGGATGACCTGCTGGCGGGTGAAGGACACTTCCGGCGCGGAACGGGCGTAGTAGCGCCCGTCTTCCTCGACGACGTCCTGCTCGTCGGCTTTCAATTGCTGCGCTGCGCGCTGGCGGAGCTTCTCGCGGCCGTCCACCGCGGCACGGTAGACCGCGGTGCCCAGACTGAGCGTCAGGCGGCTGCCGCCGGTGCCGTCGTTGAAGGCCACCGCGTCCGTGCTTTCCGTCTTGATGCCGATCTTCTCGAACGGCATGTCCAGCGCCTCGGCCGCGATCTGGCACACCGCCGAGCGGCAGCCGGTGAGGTCGATCGAGCCGGTGACGATGCGGGCGGCGCCATCTTCGGCGAAGTGAATCTCCGCCGTGGAGGTACCGACGCCGCCGCCCCAGTAGCCGGCGGCGACACCGCGGCCGCGTTTGCGGCCCGGTTGCGACGGAGTCGGTACCGGCTCCGACCAGCAGGCGTGGCTCCGCACGGCTTCCAGGATCTCCGTAAAGCCGACGCGCACCCATTCCACGTCGTTGATGGCACGGTCGCCCAGTTGCACTGCGTTGCGCAGGCGCAGTGCAATCGGGTCCATGCCCAGTTGCACGGCGATGCGATCCACCACCGACTCGATGGCATAGGCCGCCTGCGGTCCGCCGGGGGCGCGGTAGGCCGTAACGCTCGGCTTGTTGGTCATCACGTCGATGCCCTCGACGCGGGCATTCGGCCACTTGTAGGGCCCCGGCCCGATGTTCATGCCGGCGCCGGAGGCGCCGCCAGGGTAGCCGCCGACATCGTAGACCATGCGCGCTTCCAGCGCCGTGAACGTGCCGTCCTGGCGTGCGCCGATCTTGACCTGGATGACGCTGCCCGGCGCCGGGCGGGTCGCCTTGAGCACCTCGGAACGGCGCAGGACGCACTTGACCGGCCGGCCGGCGGCATGGGCCAGCAGGGCCGCCAGTGGCTCGACACCCATCGCCCCTTTGGCCCCGAAGCTGCCACCGACTTCCAGCGGCGTGACCTTGATGCGGCCGACCGGGATGTGCAGGAAGCTGGACACACCGGACCGGACACCGAAGCTACCCTGCGTCGTGGTCCAGAGGTTGAGATCCCCCGTTGGTGTGAACTCGGCCAGGGTGGCCTGCGGCTCGATATAGCCTTGATGGACGACCGCCGTGGCGAAGGTGTCTTCCACCACCACGGCAGCCTCGGCGAAGCCCTGAGCGACGTCACCCTTTACAATTTCGTTGACACGGCAGATGTTGCCGGGCCGGTCGGCTTTGCCGGCAAAGGTCTCGGCAAAGTTGTTGTCGTGCAGGACTGGGGCATCCGGCGCCAGCGCGCGGATCGGATCGATCACCGGTGGCAGCGGGTCGTACTCCACCTCGATCAAAGACAGCGCCTGATCGGCAATTGACGCCGTGGCGGCGGCGACGGCAGCCACCGGCTCGCCGTGGAAGAGCACCTTCTTCCAGGCCAGGATGCGCTTACCGCGGCTGGCAACGTCGAACTCTTCTCCGCCGACCTCACTGCCGCTGATCTCCGACACCAGGCGCGGCATGTCGGCGCCGGTGATCACAGCGAACACGCCGGGCAGGGCCTTGGCCTTTTCGGTGTCGAT
Organism: Chloroflexi bacterium UBA4733; assembly: GCA_002404055.1. Next base: position 3,894 of record DHIZ01000125.1, on the reverse strand, counting down.
CCGCACGATGCGGGCGTGGGCGTGCGGGCTGCCCAACTGCTTGCCGCAGAGCATGCCGGTGACGCTTATATCGGCGCCATAGACCATGCGGCCGGTGACCTTATCGACACCGTCCACACGCGGCAGGCGCTGACCTACATATTTGCGGGCGCCCCAGTCACGTTGCGGCGCGTCGGCGGGCCGTTCCTGCAGATCCACCATGGTTGAACTCCTCATTCCGCCGGCTAGCCGGCGCTACTTTCGGAAAAGACGAGCGAACGGCTATTCCTGAAACATGATGACCGGCGAGATGTCTTCTTTGCGCCCGCCGGCTACGGCGGCAGTGTGGTTCGCCGGGGTCGTGGCTTCGCCCCTGGTCACAGCCAGTACTGCTTTGACGATCTTGTCGTAGCCGGTGCAGCGGCAGAGGTTGCCGGCCAGACCGACGCGAATCTCTTCCTCATTGGCGTGAGGGTTGTCCTTGACGGTTGCGGCTGCCGACATCAGCATGCCGGGGATACAGAAGCCGCATTGCAGGCCACTGTGGTCGATGAAAGCCTGCTGGACCGGGTGGAGGCGCCCGTTGGTCGCCAGCCCTTCGACGGACACCACGTCGGCCTGTTGGAGCTCCGGGATGAGCATGAGGCAGGAATTGACGGTCTTGCCGTTGACGATCATCGTGCAGGCGCCGCAGTCTCCGGTACCGCAGCCTTCCTTCGAGCCGGTCAGGCCCAGGTCGTCGCGCACCACTTCCAGCAGCGTGCGAAAGGGCTCGGTATAGATGTCAACGGGGTTGCCGTTGAGCGTGAACTGAACAACGGTCTTAGCCATGTGCCACTGCCTCCCCTGCCTGCGCTGCCGCCAGCGCCCGTTCCAGAACGCGCCGCGTCAAGACGGCGCTCAGCGTGCGGCGGAAACTCTCGGAGCCGCGTTGATCGGAGATGGGACGCACCTCACCGGCAGCAACCTCGGCCGCCGCCGCCAGCGTCGCCGCAGTCGCCGGTTTCCCCTTGAGCGCCGCCTCAACGCCCGGCATGCGCAACGGCACCGGCGCGACAGCCCCCAACGCCACACGGGCGTCCACGATCATGTCGCCGTCCAGTCGGAGCGCCGCCGCAGCGCCGACCACGGCAATATCCAACTCAGCGCGGGGCGTGTGCCGCATGTAGGCGCTGCCCGACTGCGGTGCAGGCGCTGGTAGGCGAATGGCGGTCAGAATTTCGCCAGGCTGCAATCCCGTTCGTCCCGGCCCCTGGAACAGTTCCTCCACAGGCAGCTCGCGCATCGTGTCGGGGCCGGCAATCAGGGCCGTCGCCGCTAGGGCGATCAGCGCGGGTCCGGTGTCGGCGGAGGGGGCGGCGTTGCAGACGTTGCCGCCCAGTGTGGCCAGATTGCGCACCTGAATCGAGCCGATCATGCCGGCTGCCTCGGCCAGCGCCGGGTAGTTGGCGCGAATTCTCGGGTTGAGTTCGATCTCCCGCATCGAGACGCGGGCGCCAATCGTGACGCCGCCGTCGGCCTCGAAGGTGATCGCCTGTACCTCACGCACGTTGCGAAGGCTCACGACGTAGCGCGGCGCCAGGTCACGCTCTTTCATCTGCACAAGCAGATCGGTCCCCCCGGCCAGCAGTCGTCCGCCCTGCCCCTGCTCCTGCAGCAAGGTCAGCGCTTCCGGCAACGAACCAGGAGCATAAAACGCGAATGGACGCATGGTCCCCCTTCTCCAGCACTGCGAGCGCACGCGCTCGGCGGGTGCATTTTAGCAGATGATTGCCAAAATGAGGGGTTAGGGCCGCAGACCGCAGTCGCCGCCCTTTCCAAGTCCTTACCCCAGCACCGGCGCCGGCACGAACTGGGGCGGGTTGGCGCGGAAGAAATCTTCGAAACGCTCGGCGTCGATCGTTTCGTCCTTCATCAACACTTCGCTTATCTCCGTCAGCTTGTCGCGATGGCGGGTGAGGATCTCGAAGGCGCGGGCGTAGGCGTTGTCGATCAGCTCTTTGATCTCAGAATCAATCAGTTGGGCGATGGCCTCACTGTAGTTGCGCTGCTCGCTGATCTCGCGGCCGAGGAAGACCATCTCCTCCTTGTGCCCGAAAGCGCGTGGCCCCAACTTCTCACTCATGCCGTACTCGCACACCATCTTGCGCGACATATTCGTCGCGCGCTCGATGTCGTTCTCGGCGCCGGTGGAGACGTCACCGAAGACGATCTTCTCTGAGACGTGTCCCCCCAGCAACGAGCCCAGGTTGTCGCGGAACTGGTTGCGGGTCCAGAGGTAGCGGTCTTCGCGCGGCAGGAAGCGCGTGTAGCCGCCCATCATGCCGCGGGCGACGATGGAGATCTTCTGGACGGGGTCACAGTTGGCCAGCATGCGGGCGACCAGGGCGTGACCGACCTCGTGGTAGGCGGTGATGGCTTTCTCGCGCTCGCTGATGACGCGGCTGCGGCGTTCCGGCCCGGCGGTGACGCGGTCGATCGCCTCCTCCAGTTCGGAGTTGCCGATGGTCTTCTTGTTGCGCCGGGCGGCCAGGATGGCGCCCTCATTGACCAGGTTGAAGAGGTCAGCGCCGGAGAAGCCCGGCGTCATCTTGGCCAGCGTCTCCAGCGTGACGACCTTGTCCAGGGGCTTGTTGCGCGTGTGGATCTCCAGGATCTCCTTGCGACCACGCACGTCGGGGTTGGGGAGCACGACGTGCCGGTCGAAGCGGCCCGGGCG
>DHIZ01000125.1:0-1004 GCA_002404055.1 Chloroflexi bacterium UBA4733 | reverse complement strand
GAGTTGCGCTTGGCCTGGTCGAACAGGTCGCGCACGCGACTGGCGCCGACGCCGACGAACATCTCGACAAACTCGGAACCGGAGATCGAGAAGAAGGGCACACCCGCCTCACCGGCCACGGCGCGCGAGAGCAGTGTCTTGCCGGTGCCCGGAGGGCCGATCAGCAGGACACCACGCGGTATGCGGGCGCCCAAAGCCGAGAACTTGTCGGGGAATTTCAAGAATTCGACGATTTCCGCCAGTTCCTGTTTGGCCTCGTCCACACCCGCGACGTCGTTGAAGGTGGCGGTCGGCTTGTTGCCCATAAACATGCGGGCACGGCTCTTGCCGAAGGAGAGTGCTTGCGAGTTGCTGCCTTGCGCCTGGCGCATCATGAAGAGGATCAGCACGCCGAAGATGACGATCGGCGCCAAACCGCCGATGAAGCCAAGCCAGTTGTTGAGTTCGGAAGGCGGCTGGTCCTCAACCTGTACCTGGTTGTAGCCAATGTTGCTGTTATGCAGCAACTGCAAAACGCTGTCGGTATCGCTCTTGTAGGTGACCATGCGGCCGTTGGTGGTATCTGCAGTGATCTTGTTGCCGCTCACGACGAGCTTGTCGGTGGTAATGCCGCTGGCGACATCCTTCTGGACTTGTGCCAGCACCTCACTGATAGGACGGTTGTTCGGCTGGGTGTTGCCCTGAAACAGACTGAACAGGATCGCCATGACCGCGACCAGAATGATCAGGTAGACAAAGCTATTTCGGAGCCATTTGGCGTCCATTGAAACCTCCGGGGAGCGAGTAATCTACGCATGGCCGAGGGCGCTGGCGGCTCAAAACGGCGCCCGACAGCAAGCTTGATGCCACAATGAATCAGTATAACGTATGGGCTTCCGCGTCCGCCCATCTGCCGGACCGGCCATGCGCCGGAGGCATCCAATAGTTGCCCAGCACCGTCTGATCCGCTATACTCCAAGCGCATCGGCGGTGCTCGTGGCACGGTGAAGGACGATTAGCTCAGT
>DHIZ01000251.1:675-25943 GCA_002404055.1 Chloroflexi bacterium UBA4733 | reverse complement strand
CCGATCAGCACCGGATTGTTCTTGGTGCGCCGCGACAGGACCTGGATCACCCGCCGAACTTCCTCGTCGCGGCCAATGACCGGGTCCAGCTTGCCCTGACGCGCGGCAGCCGTCAGATCGCGACCATATTTCAGCAGCGACTGGTAGGTGGCTTCCGGATGCTGGCTGGTGACGCGCTGGCCGCCGCGTACCTCTTGCAGCGCCTCGTAGACGCGTTCGCGCGTTACACCGGCGTTGCGCAGCAGGCGCCCGGCCTGACTCTTCTCACCGCTGTCGGCCAGCGCCAGCAGCAGGTGCTCCGTCGAGACGTAGTCGTCTTTCAGGCGCTGCGCTTCCTTCTCAGCGGCAGCAACGACACGGTTGGTCGCCGAGGAAAGGTAGAGTTGGACGTCGCCGGTGGCGCGGGCCATACCGTCGATGGCAGTGCCCAACTGTTGCAGCAAGGTCTTCGGTGGCACGCCCAGCTTGTCCAGTACCGCCGGCACGACGCCATCCTCCTGACGAACCAGGGCGCTGAGCAGATGCTCCGGTTCGAGTTGCGTGTTACGGCGCTCTTCGGCTAACCGTTGGGCGGACTGCACAGCTTCCTGTGCTTTTTCCGTCAGCTTGTTCATGTTCATTTGATCGTCTCCTTCGAATGGGATCGCGTGGGCCGGCGGGATGGAAACAGGTGTTCACCGTGGAAGACACGGCGCGCCGACGAATTCGTCACCAGCAGTATAAGGAGCGCGTATTATATCGACGTTAGACGTGTCACGAGGCGATGCCAGGAGGAGGAGTTCTTGCCGCGACGCTTTCGTGCATGCCTCGCTTCCTTGCTCCTGCTCCTGGCCTTCGTCGGTCCGGCGCCGGCGCAGGCTGCCGCTGCCGCCGACTACGCCATCAGCGACGGCCACTTCTACAGTCAGGCCAACGGGCAGGGCGGCGCCGGCGGCAGTGGCTACGCCGTCACCAACGAGGGCGGCATCCCCTTTTGGACGGCCTTTCTACAGGCCGGCGGCGTCGAGGCACTGGGCTATCCCGCCAGCCAACGCTATAGCGATGGCGGCTTCACCGAGCAGGTGTTCCAGAAGACGGTATTGCAATGGAACGACACGTCGGTTGCCTACCTCAACGCGCTGGACGTGCTGCACGACGCCGGCAAAGACGCATGGTTGCAGGCAGCCTGGTTGACGCCGCCACCGTCGGCAACAGACGCTGACACTGGCCTCAACTGGTCGGCAGTCGTAGCTCGGCGCCAGGCGTACCTCGATGCCAGCCCGGCGCTGCGCGCCGCCTATTTCGCGGCAGCCGACCCGCTGGGACGTTTCGGCCTGCCCGTGTCGCCGGTGACCGAGGAGGGGCCGGCGCTGGTGGTGCGCTGCCAACGCGGCGTGCTGCAATTGTGGCAGCAAGAGGAGCCCTGGGCTGCCGCCGGAACCGTGACCGTTGCCAACGCCGGTGACATCCTCAAAGCCAGCGGACTGCTTGCACCTTCGGCCCTGGCTCCCACCGCCGCACCAGCCGCAGCGAGCGCCAGTTTCACCTACGTGGCCCTGGGAGCCAGCGACGCCGCCGGCTATGGCGCGTCATCGCCCGCCAATGGCTACGTCGACCGCCTGGCGACACAACTCGCCACGCGCTACGGCAACGTGCAAACGGCTGATCTCGGCATCGTCGGCGCAACCACGGCCACGGTGGCCGATCAGGAAGCGGTGCGCCTGGCGGCATTGCACCCCACACTCGTCACCATCACCGTCGGACCGAACGACATCATCAATCTGGTGCCGCCAAACCAGTTCAACGCCGACCTCGATCGCCTCCTGACCACGGTTCAGGCCAGCAACCCGCGCGTCATCGCCCTCGCCAACATGCCCGATTTCTCGCTGGCCCCCGCCGTGCCGCCGTTCTTGCGCACGGCGGCGCACGACCTCGTGCTCGCCTACAACGTCGTCATCGCCATCCAGGCGCGCTTGCACGGTGCGCTGCTCGTGGATCTCTACACGCCTTCGGAGCAGGTGCTACCGACCAACCCCAACCTGATCACCAGCGACGGCTTCCACCCGAACGACGCCGGCTACGCACTGTACGCGAGCACGTTCTGGCAGGCAATGAAGGGGGCGTTGCCGTAGGCAGAGGAAGTACGCCTCGGCCGTTGCCGCCCCGCCGCTCCCATGCACTACAATGAACACTGCTGCGGCAACAGTCGAAGGGGACTATGAACCACACAGATCTGGTGGCGGCGTTGGAGGGCATCGTCGGCAAGAACGGCGTGGTCTCGCGCGCCGACGAGTTGCTCGTGTACGAATACGATGGCTCGCTCGATACGCACCTGCCGACTGTCGTGGTGTTCCCGGAGACCACTGCTCAGGTCGTAGCAGTTGTGCAACTGGCCAATCGGGCCGGGTTGCCTGTGGTGCCGCGTGGCGCAGGCACCGGTCTGTCCGGCGGCGCGGTGGCCGCCTGCGGCGGTATCGTCATGACGACGACGCGCATGAACCGTATCCTCTCCGTCGACTACGCCAACCGGCGGGCCATCGTGCAGCCGGGTGTCGTAAACTATGAACTGACGCACCATATCGAGCACGCCGGCTATTTCTATGCCCCTGATCCGTCCAGCCAGAAGGTCTGCACCATCGGCGGCAACGTGGCCGAGAACTCCGGCGGACCGCACTGCCTCTCTTATGGCGCCACCACCAACCACATCCTCGACCTGGAACTGGTGCTGCCGACCGGCGAGGTCATCCACACGGCCGGTCCGGGCGGCGACCAGCAGGGACTTGACCTGACCGGCGCAGTCGTCGGCTCCGAGGGCACCTTCGGCATCGCCACCCAGGTCACCGTCAAGTTGACGCGGCAGCCGGAGGATATTCGCGTCCTGCTGGCCATCTACGGCTCTATCGAAGAAGCATCCAGCACCGTCTCGGCGATCATCGGCGCCGGTATCGTGCCGGCGGCGCTGGAAATGATGGACGGCCTCTGCTGCCGCGCTGTGGAAGCCGCTTATCACGCCGGGTACCCGCCCGATGCCGGGGCAGTGCTGCTGGTGGAATTGGACGGCCTGCGGGAGTCGGTCGCGGAACTGGACCAGCGCATCCAGACCATCTGCCGCCAGCACGGTGCGCGGGAGGTACGCAGCGCCAGCTCGGCCGCGGAGCGGTCGGCACTGTGGGCAGGTCGCAAGGGGGCGCTGGGAGCGCTGGGGCGCCTGGCGCCCAACTATTACATTCAGGACGGCGTGGTGCCGCGCACGAAGCTACCGGAGACGCTGCGCTTTGTGGAAGAGGTGGCCCGCGACATCGCCCTGCCCATCGCCAACGTCTTCCACGCCGGCGACGGCAACTTGCACCCGAACATCCTCTTCGACCGCCGCGACGCCTCCAGCATCGAGCGCACCCTGCGCGGCGGCATGGAAATCCTGCGCCACTGTGTCGATCAGGGCGGCGTGGTGTCTGGGGAGCACGGCATCGGCCTGGAGAAGCGCGACCACATCAGCTACCTGTTCAGCACCGAGGACCTGGCGGCAATGGCCCGCCTGAAGCAATGCTTCAACCCGCGGGACCTGTTCAATCCCGACAAGATATTCCCGCCGGTGCGCGGCTGTGGCGAGGTGCGCGACCAACGCGTCGCCGCGCGGCTGGCCAAAGAGGGCATCTATGCTTGCTGAGGTGGCAGCCACATCCGCCGGCGTGTCTTTTGGCTGTCCGACGTTGCAGGGAGCCGCCTGCGCATCCTACGCCGTGCAGGGAATGACCCCGGCGCTGGTACTCCTGCCGGAATCGGAACAGGCAGCGGCAGCAGCCCTCGCTGCCTGCAATTCCCAGGGCCTGGCTGTCGCACCATGGGGTGGCGGCACACTGCAAGCGGTCGGCAACCCACCTGCCCGGCTTGATGTTGTACTCAGCCTGGAACGCCTGGACCAGATCGTCAATTACGAGCCGGCCGACCTGACGATCTCCGTGCAGGCCGGCGTGACGCTGGCCACCTTGCATTCGGCGCTGGCGGCGCATCGCCAGTTGCTGCCTTTCGATGTGGCCGCACCGCAGCGGTCGACGATCGGCGGCGCTATCGCTACCAACCTGGCCGGACCGCGCCGTTTCGGCATGGGCAGTTACCGCGACCTGCTGATCGGCCTGACGGTCGCTGCGCCCGACGGAACCATCAGCAAGGCTGGCGGGATGGTGGTCAAGAACGTCTCCGGCTACGACATGATGAAACTTCACCTTGGCGCCCTCGGCACGCTCGGCCTGCTGCTGCGTCTGAACTTCAAGGTCCTCACGCAGCCGGCCCTAGACAGCACAGCCATCATCAGCGGCGATAGCGCGGCGCTGCTAGACCTGGCTGCCACGCTGGCTGGTTCCCAACTGGCACTGGACAGCATCGAACTGTTCGGGCCGGGTACGCCCGATCCCAGCGATGCCGGCTGGCGGCTGGCGGTACGACTGACCGGCTCCGAGCAAGGTCTGGCGCGCAAACGCCGCGACGTGGAAGCGCTCTGTGCAGCAGCCGGCCTGGCGGCGGACTGGTCCGACGGACCGCCGATGCTCGCCCAGTGGCAACGCTGCGCTGAATTCCTTTCCCCAGCGACAACGCCGGGTGGGGAAGCGCTGCTGCGGGTATCCGTGCCACCGGCCCAGCTCAAGGAGCTTATCGAACATGTGCAGTCCGCTGCTCGCGAGTCGATGGTGGAGGCGCGCCTGGCGGCCCATGCTGGTAATGGCATCCTCTTCGCCCGTTTGCACAGCGAAAATCTAGCTGCCGCCTTGCCCGCCCTGTTTGCCGTGCTGGCGACGCGCTGGAACGCCGTGACGCTCCTCGCCGCGCCGACGGAAGCCAAACAACACCTGGATGTCTGGGGGCCACTGCCGGCAGGCTTTCCGCTGATGCAACGGATCAAGGAACAGTTCGATCCGCGGTCTACCCTGAATCCGGGCCGTCTGCTGGGCCGTTTGTAAGTGGAGCATTTGCACACGGCGGCTCACGTTGCCAGGGCACGCCTGGCGACTAAAGTCGCGGCTACAGCGAGCGAAGCCCGCCTGCGCGGACTCGTTCCCAGCCCGCGCAGGCGGGCTTCGCTCCGTGTAGGCGCGACTTCAGTCGCCAGCCGCGCCTCGCAAATTGCGCCAGCGATATGTCAGCGCGCAACGGGTATGCTCTGACCGCAGTTCAGAGAATAAGGATGTGGCTCGCGCATGGCTCTCCTCGCACCACCGCCAGTTGCCCGGAAAGGGTTCAGCGGAACCGACATACCACCCGACGAAGTCATCGCCCGCTGCGTGCAATGCGGCTTCTGTTTGCCCACCTGTCCGACGTACCTGCTCACCTATAACGAGGCGTCCTCGCCACGGGGGCGCATCCATCTCATGCGGTCGGTGGCCGATGGCCGCCTCAGCCTGGATAGCCCGGTGTTCCGCGACCAGATGTACCAATGTCTCAACTGCCGGGCCTGCGAGGCGGTCTGCCCCTCCGGCGTGGCCTACGGCCAGATCATTGAGCCAGCACGGGCCCAGATCGAACGCCACCTGCCGCGTCCGCTCTGGGAGCGGCTGCTCCGTATCGTGATCTTCCGTCACCTCTTCGGTGACATGCGGCTGTTCCGTCTTTTCTCGCTGACCACCGCCCTCTATCAGAAAAGCGGCCTGCGCGCCATTGCTCGCCGGACCGGCCTGCTAAAGTCCCTCCATCTGGAAGACCAGGAAGGGTTGCTGCCGGAGATTCCCATGCAGGCGGTCGTCCCGGTTGGACAGCGCTGGTTGCCGTCGGACGGTCAGGTACGGCACCGTGTTGGCCTCTTCACCGGCTGCGTCATGAGCACCGCTTTCGCCGGCACCGACCGCGCTACGGCCCGCGTGCTCACGCGCAATGGCTGTGAGGTGATCGCCGTTGCCGATCAAGGCTGCTGCGGCGCGCTTGCCATCCACGCGGGGGAACCGGATATCGGCCGTGAGTGCGCCCGGCGCAACATTGCCGCCTTTGAAAGGCAAGGTCTGGACGCCATCATCATTAACTCCGCCGGCTGCGGCGCGGCGCTCAAGGAGTACCCCCACCTGTTCCACAGCGACCCGGCCTGGGAAGCACGGGCGGTGCGCTTTTCCAGCGCCATCAAGGATGCCAGCGAGTACCTGGACGAGATCGGCCTGACTCCACCCGGCCCGCTGCCCAGGACCGTGACCTACCAGGAGCCGTGCCATCTGGCGCACGCCCAGCGCATCACCGTCGCGCCGCGCCGCCTGATGGCAGCGATACCGGGGCTGCGCCTGGTGGAGATGGAAGAGTCGAGTCTCTGCTGCGGCAGCGCCGGCATCTACAACGTCACCAACCCGGAGTTTTCGCAACGGCTGTTGGAGCGCAAGCTCGCCAACGCGCTGGAAACCGGCGCCGACACTATCATCTCGGCCAATCCTGGCTGCATCATGCAGGTAGCGAGCGGCCTGCGTCGGCGCGGCTCTCCAGTGAAGATCCAGCACCTCATGGACCTGTTGGACGAGGCCTACGGCGACGCATGAACTCCCAACCCGTCAGTCGCCTGGAGACACTACTGCGCAGCGGCGTCTTCACAGTGACCGGCGAAATCGCGCCGCCCAAGGCCGCCAGCCGGGAGCTTGTGGAGCGTGCGGCGCGCCACCTCGGCAAGGCCGTCGACGCAATTAATGTGACCGACAACCAGCGCGGCCTGGCCCGCATGTCCAGTCTCGGCGCCGGTGTCAGCCTGGAACAGGCCGGCTACGAGGCGGTGGTCCAGATCACCTGCCAGCACCGCAACCGCGTGGCGCTGCAAGCCGATGTGCTGTCGATGGCGGCGCTCGGCATCCGCAACATCGTGGCGATGACTGGCGACTCGCCCAGGCTCGGCGACCACGTCGACGCCAAGCACGTGCTCGACCTCAACTCCTTCAAACTGCTGCGCACCTTGCGGACACTGCGCGACGACAGCGCCTTCACCTCCGGCACTCCCTTGCGTGAAGCGCCGCGGCTGTTCATCGGCGCGGTCGCCAACCCCAATATCGAGCAGGCGAGCCGAACAGAAACGAAGATTGAGGCCGGGGCGGAGTTTGTTCAGACGCAGCCGATCTTCGACCTGGAGCTCTTCCGGCGCTGGATGGCCCAGGCGCGCGACCTCGGCCTACCCCAGCGCGCCTTCATCCTGGCCGGCATCATGTTGGTGCGCTCACCGGAGTCGGCCGCCTACATGCAGGAGCACATCAAAGGCGTGGGCATGACCGAGGAGGTGATTGCTCGCCTTGCAAGGGCGGCCGACCCTGCCGCCGAAGGGCTGCGTCTGGCGGTGGACACCATCCGTGCAGTGCGCGAGGAACCTGGGGTGGCCGGCGTGCATCTCATGTCGATCAGTTGGAGTCGCGCCATCCCCCAGGTCGTCGAGGGCGCCGGCCTCCTGCCGAGGCCCGTCGTCTGCAAGCCGGAGCTGCCGCCGGTCGGGCGTCGCCCGCGCAAAGACAGCGCCGACGAGGAGTGAAGCGGTCGTACCCGTATAGCCCAAATGGCGAAATTTGCATTTAGCGAGCAGACGTGGTACATTCTCTGTGAGGTAGTCGAGCCGAGTCAAACCGTACCCCGTCCCCGTAGAGAGAACCTCCCCCCCTCCTCCGGCCTAGGGCAGCGTAGACAGGTCTCCAAACCCTAAGTTGTTGATCTTACTGGAGGTTTTCCCAAGATGGCATACGCGGATAAGACGCTCACCTGTCGTGAGTGCGGGCGCGATTTTTCCTTTACCGCAAGCGAGCAAGAGTTCTACGCCTCTCGCGGCTTGCAAAACGAGCCGGGCCGCTGCCCGGAGTGTCGCGCGGCCCGCAAGGCGGCGGGCGGCGGTCGTTCCGGCGGCAGTTCCTACGGCAGCGACCGTGGAGGCAGTTCCTCCTACGGTGGCAGCAGCAGCCGCGGCTCCTACGGCGATAGTGGCGGCGGCAGTTCCTACGGCAGCAGCAATGGCGGCAGCAGCAGTGGCGGCGGTTACGGTTCCCGCGAGCCGCGCCAGATGTACACCGCCGTTTGCTCCTCGTGTGGCGGTGAGGCCCAGGTGCCTTTCCAGCCCACCAGTGGCAAGCCGGTGTACTGCCGCGATTGCTTCGCCAAGCAGCGCAGCTCACGCTACTAAACGCCTGACGGGCGCCCTCAGCGCCCGCTAACGAAGGCCGTTCATCCCGGGCAGGCAGTGGGGAGACTTGCCCGGGATGAACGGCCTTCGCCTTTAACCGCGGCGCCCCACTTCTGTACAATCTCGGCCAGCCCGGCGGCTGCGTTGTCGCCGCGTCTTGGAAAGGTTGTCGCACCCATGGCTGAGCATGGATTACCGGCGTTGACGATCACTGATGTGAAGGTGATCCTGACGGCGCCCAATGGCATTCGACTCGTCATCGTCAAGGTGGAGACCAGCGAGCCAGGCCTCTACGGCCTCGGTTGCGCCACCTTCACCCAGCGACCGCTGGCCGTCGCCACGGCCGTCACGGAGTATCTCCGCCCGTTTCTCCTGGGGAAAGACCCCGACCGCATCGAGGATATCCTGCAATCGTCCTTCGTCAGCTCCTACTGGCGGAATGGGCCTGTGCTGGGCAACGCCCTCAGCGGCGTCGATATGGCGCTGTGGGACATCAAGGGCAAGCGCGCCAACATGCCCGTCTACCAGTTGCTCGGCGGCAAATGCCGGGAAGCGGCCGCGCTGTACACGCATGTCTCCGGCCGGGACAAAGAGGAGGTCGCCGACCGCGTGCGGGCTGCGCTGGAGCAAGGCTACCGCTACGTCCGCTGCCAGCAAGCCGTCGCCGGCTACAGCACCTACGGGTCCGGCCGCGGTGACGCCATCGTTCGCCGCAGCAAGATCACGCCGCACACTCAGATCTTCGAGCCGACACCCTACGTGCGCCAGACACCGCGCCTCTTCGACTACCTGCGCACCGAGTTTGGCGACACCGTCGAACTGCTGCACGACATCCACGAGCGCATCCCCCCGATCCAGGCAATCGGCCTGGCCAAAGACCTGGAGCCGTACCACCTCTTCTTCCTGGAAGACCCCTTTGCCCCAGAAGATGTCGACTACTTTCGCATCATGCGCCAGCAGACGGCCACGCCGATCGCCATGGGGGAGCTCTTCAACAATCCCCAGGAATACGTCCCGCTGATCAAAGACCGCCTGATCGACTTCATCCGCGTCCACATCTCCCAGATCGGCGGCCTCAGCCCCGCCCGCAAGCTGGCGGCGCTCTGCGAGTTCTTCGCGGTCCGCACCGCCTGGCACGGACCCGGTGACGTCTCCCCGGTCGGCCACGCCGCCAATGTGGCGCTCGATCTGGCCTGCTACAACTTCGGCATCCAGGAGGAGACCAACTTCCGCCCGGAGACCCGCGAAGTCTTCCCCGGTTGCCCGGAGATCCGCGACGGCTACATGTGGGCCAACGAGGCCCCCGGTCTCGGCATCGACATCAACGAGGAGTTGGCAGCCAAGTACCCCTTCCCCGAGCACCGCTACAACGGGGCGTGGGAGGCGATTCGGATGGATGACGGGACAGTGGTCAGGCCGTGAGGCCCACCCGCCGCCCCGGCATCGCCCCGGTGTGCGTTCCCGCCGCCAGCACCCGCGCACCGTTGACCCAGACGTCGCGGATGCCGGTAGAGAGCTGGTGCGGCTCGGCAAAGGTGGCGCGGTCGCCGACGGTCGCTGGGTCGAAGACGACGACATCGGCATAGCTACCGGCGCGCAGCAGGCCGCGGTCACGCAGCTGGAGCCGACCGGCGACAGCGGATGTCATCTTGCGGATGGCGTCTTCAAGGGTGAGGACGCCCTGCTCACGAACATACTTGCCCAGCACGCGCGGGTAGGCGCCGTAACCGCGCGGGTGGACCGGGCCGTGTTCTGCGGCCCAGGCCGGGTCCACGCCGCCGGCGTCGGTGGAGATCTTGATCCAGGGCTGGCGCAGTTGCACCGGCAAGTTGTCTTCGTTCATCGAGAAGTAGATGGTGGCGATCCGCTGACGCTCGGCCAGCAGCAGGTCGAAGACTGTCTCGATCCAGTCCTGCCCGCGCTCTGTCGCGATCTCGGAGAGACGCTTGCCAACGTATCCCTGATGCTCCGGCCGCTCGAAGCCGATCGGCATGATGCCGCTGGCGTCGCGCCCGGAGGACAGCATCTCCGCGCCGCCGTCGGGATCGAGCATGGACTCACGAATGCGCTGGCGTATGATCGGGTCGGCCAGGTTCTCAAAGAGCTTGCCTTCGGCGGCTGTCCAGGTCGGCAGGACCGCTGAGAGGCCGGTGCCGGACGCTGCGTACGGGTACATGTCGGCGGTCACATCCTGACCGGCGGCGCGGGCCTGATTAATGCGCTCGATGACCGCCGGCATCTTATGCCAGTTGGCCGCTCCCGCCGCCTTGAGGTGATAAATCTCCACGGGGAGATTAGCGCGGCGACCGATGTCCAACGCCTCCTCCAGGGCTTCCAGCAACTGATCGGCCTCGGAGCGAATGTGGGTAATGTACGTACCGCCGTAACCGGCCACCACCTTGCACACTTCGACGATCTCGTCGGTCGGGGCGTAGCAGTCGGGCGGATAGATGAGGGCGTAGGAGACGCCGAAGGCGCCATCCTCCATGGCTTCGGCCATGACCCGCCGCATGGTGTCCAGTTCGGCAGCGTCGGCGGCGCCGGCGTCCATGCCTTTAGCGTACTCGCGTAGCGTGCCGGCACCCAGGAAGGAGCCGACATTGGGTGACACGCCACGCTGTTCCAGGGCTGCGAGCCAATCGCCGAAGCGGCGCCAGGTCGGCGCCAGCTCCAGCCAGTCCTTGATGCGAGCGGCGTGCGCCGTGTGCGGCATCGGCTCCATAAAGCGGCCCCCTACCGGCGCCGGCGTCCAGGCTTCCCCCATGATCTCCGTCGTCACGCCCTGCGTGATCTTGGAGAGGCAGCGACCATCGACCATCAGCGGGATGATGGAGTGACTCTGAATGTCAATGAAACCAGGGCAAACCACCATGCCTGCGGCCTCGACCACCTGCTGCGCCGCCTCCGCCGGCAAACGCCCTGGCGGCGCCACCTCCAGCACGCGGTCGCCTGCCAGCGCCACATCGCCGTAGAACCAGGGATTGCCAGTGCCGTCGATGACTTTCGCGCCGCGAATGAGGGTGTCAATAGCCATGGCCACAGTGAAGGATCCTTTCCCAACCGAATAACTGCACGATACTATCAGAGTGTCACGATCAGGTGTCAGACCGCAGCGACAGACCATCGGGAGCGTAAGAGTGTCCTTTGTTGCGTCGTCATGCGCATGGAAGCGCAGGCTGCTGGTGCCGCTCAGACCGCAAAGGCATAGCGCAGGAACAGGTGGCTGCCGGCGCGCTTCACGTCCACCAGGGTACACCAGAGCGGGTGATCGGGGGCAAACTCCTGACCGCTGACGAGGCCGGGACGGCGCGCCGGGTCGTCCCGGCCCGCGACCTGGGGCGATAGCGTAAGAAAAAGCTCATCCAGGCATTGCTCGGCCAGGAAGTCGCCCATCAGGTGCGGGCCGCCTTCGGTCAGGATGATGTCGCTCGGACGAATCTGCTCCAGCGCTCCCAGCAGCGCGCGCACGGAGATGGTCCGTTCGCCGGGCAGCCCGAGCACCCGCAGGTGCGGGGGCAACGGCCGCGTCCGCAGGCTGGCGGCAACTCGCTCGTTGGCAGCAATGACAACCTCCGTCTTACCCGACTGAAACACGGGAAGGCTCAGGTCAAGCTCGCCGCCGGCGGTGACCAGCACCGTGAGCGGTTCCTTGGTCTTGCCAAGAGCAGTTCGCGTCTGTGCAAAGGCATCGGCGAACTGCGGCGCCATGGCGTCGGCAGTCCAGAGGTGCCGCGGCGCAGAGCGCAGCGTGCCGGCCGCCACAATGACCACATCCGCCACCGCGCGCAGGACTCCCATCAGCACTTGATCGTGCTGATTCTTACCGCTGATGTCGCCGCCGCCCGAGTACGGCGTCCCCAACGCCACGACGCCGTCCAGCGTGGTGACGAAGTTGCCGACGACGTAGGGCCGGCCGGCGTGCGGCGGAAAGGCCAGGGGGCCGTACAGGGCGGCCAACTCCTGTGCCACCGGCAGCGGCTGGCCGGGCCGCTGATCGGCTGCCAGCGTGTCGAACGGTGACAAACGATCCATCGTTCGCTAGCGTCGGAACACGATGCGCTTGAAGCCCTCGGCAGCGCCGACGCCGTGTGGTTCGCCAGACTTGGCGGCGCCCTCCAGCATACGCTGCTTCAACCCCTCCGGGTTCCTGACCTGCGACTTGTGCTCAGCCAGCGCATCGGCCTTCTTCTCGATGTAGCCGGTGACGTCGATCCAGACGTTGGCTCCGGACGTGAAGAAGAGGTAGGCGTCTTTGATCTTGTGCGGCTCCAGCCCCTCGGCCAGTAACTCCCGGAAACTGCGCGGGTTGCCGGCTGCTGGGAAGATGGCGTCCAGCGTGGCATGCCCGACGGCGCGATGATCCGGATGGTTGATGTGACCCTCGCTGAAGAAGTTCGACGGATCGTGCGTGAATATTGTCTCCGGCTTGTAGCGGCGAATCAAGCGTACGATGTCGCGCCGCAGCTCCGGCGTGTTCACCACCAAACCATCACCCTGGCGCAGGAACTCGACAGTCGTCACACCGAGCACCGCGCTGGCACGACGCTGCTCGTCTTCGCGCTGCGCCATGAGGTCCTCGTCGGACACTGAGGGGTCTTCGCCACCCTCGTTGCCGCTGGTAATCAGGGCGACGACGACTTCCCGCCCTTCGGCGGTGAACTTGGCCTGGGTAGCGCCCAGGCCGAACTCCGGGTCGTCCGGGTGCGCCGCCACGATCAGGACGGGTCCACGCGCCGGGGGCGTCGTGGCCGCTGCCGCCGCACCGGCGCCGGCGATGTCGGCCCCTTCGCGCTGGGCGGTCTCGGCTGGCTGCTCCACGGTCGCCGCGGCAGGCGGCTGCTCGGCATTGTTCTTCGGTTCGTCAGGCATTGAACTGCGACTCCATTGTTGTGCTGCTGCTTTGCCGGAACTCGACGGTTCCGAGCATCCCTGCGGGTATGGTACCAACTTCTGGACGAAATGGCCTAGCGCGCCGGTCCGGCACGCCAAGTCACTTCCGCTGCCCCAGCCTCTTCATCAGCGCCTCGTAGGAGTTGCAGATGCTGTCGAAGACGTAGCGCGCGGGGATGGCGGTGATGCCGGTTCCACCCGACTCGCGGAAGTGCTCCACGGCGGCCAGCAACCGGGCTGTCGGCACCACGACGGTCACGGCATACCAGTTGACGCCCGAACCGGGCTGACCGTATACCGGCGCGACGGTGGGCCCCTGTAGCCCGGCGAGCTCCGGCCGGGCCCAAATGTGCGTCGCCACCGCTTCGGCGGAAGGGCCGCGCATGTTGGCCACGACGCTGACCAGATCACGCGCCTGCTGCCTCGCTTCGATCAGCTCGAGGATGCGGGCCAGCGGCGCGACCTTCTGGGGTTGGCGACGCAGACTCTCCAGGTTGGCGACCAGGCACTGGGCGGCCTTCAGCACCGTGCCGCCTTCAAGCGTCTTCAGGCGGTTCTCGCGCAAGCTGGTGCCGGTGGACGTAAGTGTACTTATGGCGTCGGCATACCCCATCATCGGCGCGCTCTCGACTGCCCCCGGCTGCTCGACTACGTCGGCGTAATAGATGCCCTGGCGGTGTAGGAAGCGGCGGGTGAGGCTGGGCCAATCGCTGACGATGCGCAAGGTGCGATTGCGGTCGCGAAAACGTACTGAGAGGTCGGCCAGATCGTGGATCGTCCAGACGTCGATCCAGGCATCCGGCACGGCCAGCACCAGTTGTCCGCGCAAAAAGCCGAGGTCGTAGGCGATGACGGCGGCGCGTTCGTCATCCTCTTCACCGGACTCGTAGAGCGAGTCGGTGCCCGTGATGCCGACATCGACACTGCCGTCACGCAGCTTCTCCGGTATCTCGCTGGAGTGATCAAAGACGACAGTGACGTCCGCCAGGGCGGGAATGCTGGCAACGTACTGGCGCGGGTTGGGACGGGAGACCGACAGTCCGCAATCGGCCATGAAGCTCAGCGTCTCCTCATAGGGCCGTCCCTTGCTGGGGAGGGCCAGGCGCAGGCTGTCGGAATGCGGCGCGGTCATGGCGTCGCCAGGCCTTCTGCCTGCAGTGCCGCGAACGTCACCACCTGCTCGAGTGCAGTTTCCATATGCCGCAGGCGAACCGTCCGTTCGCGTGCATCCTGCTCGCCAGCCACCAGCAGCCAGCGCGCCTGCCGCCGGGAGGCGAAGGTGACGGAGGCGCGCAAGTTCCGTTCGCGCAGCTCGAGCTCCACCCGCAGTCCGCGCCTGCGTAACGCCTGGGCGACCTCCGTGGCATAGCCGAACGTATCGGCGGCGGGCACGACTACAGCATCCAGCCAGGCCTCGCTGCTGGCCGGCGCCTGGATCAGGAGGCCTAGGCGTTCCAGGCCCCACGAGCATCCCAGAGCGGATATCGACTGCTTGCTGCCGAGGGCGCGCGCCAGGCCGTCGTAGCGCCCGCCGCCGCACAACTGGTCCTCACTGCCGAGCCCCTGGCCGTAGACCTCGAAGACCAGCCCGGTGTAGTACTGCAAGCCGCGCCCCAGCGACAGGTCGATGGTCACGTTGGACCAATCGAACTGCATGCTGTCCAGTACCCGGCAGATGCGTTCCAACTCCTGCAGCGGCTCCGGCGACAGGCCGTAGCGGCTGATGAGTT
The DNA here is from genome assembly GCA_002404055.1 of Chloroflexi bacterium UBA4733. Next base: position 11,231 of record DHIZ01000251.1, on the reverse strand, counting down.
CCTCCGCCTGTGGTAGCGCCAGATGGCGCGGCCCGGCCAGCCGGCTCAGCTCCAGGATAAAGGCAATGGCGCGCTCCGCCTTGCCGCGCTGGTCGCCCGCCCGTAACCGATCCAGCAGACGGTCGACGATCTCCTCCGGTTCCCGTCCGCCGCCGACGTCGGTGTTGATCGAGCCGAGCAGCGAGCGCACCAGCAGGATGGCGTCCGGGCGGGGCAGCCCGGCCAGGATAGCCTGCACCTGCGGATCACCCTGGGGGCCGGGCGGCGTGGCCGCTGGGAGATCAGCGTCGTCCGGCGCCAGACCCAGCAGGCGGCGCAACACCTGGGCGCCTTCACGACCCTTCTTCAACGTTTCCAGGCCCTGTAGCAAGATGGCCTCGGTGCGCCCATCGACTTCCAGGGCCGACAAAAAGGCGAGCAGGATGCCCAGGTGCCCGACGACGATGCGCGTCTCGCGGAGGCCCAGCAGTGCCGGCGCGGCGGCCGACATCGCCAGCAGTTCGGCGTCGGCGAACGGCGGCTCGGCTCCGATCAACTCGACACCCGCCTGGCTGAACTGGCGGTAGCGACCGCGCTGCGGCTTTTCGTAGCGAAAGACCGGGCCCGAATAGGCGAGGCGCGCCGGCAAGGGCGGCGGATCGGTGAGTTGCAGGAAGGCGCGCAGCACCGGCGCGGTGAACTCGGGACGCAGCGCTACGCGCCGTCCACCCTGGTCGTCGAAGCTGTACATGCGAGCGCTGATGTCGGCGCCCGACTTCCGCAGGAAAAGCTCGGCAAATTCCACGACTGGGACATGGACCGGGCGGTACCCGTAGCCGGCAAAGTGTTGCAGCAGCGCAGCGCTGAGGTCGTCGAGACGCCGGGCGTCGTCCGGCGCAGCATCCAACATGCCGCGCACGCGCTCAATCGTCTGCATGCCTACGTCTGTCTCTCCAGCAAAGAGTGTAACACGACTGGCTGCTTCGGCAGCGTCAGGCTTGCGCCTTTTCCGTCGTGGGTCCAACGAGGCCGCACAATACCTTGTAGCTGGCCGTCGATGCGACCGTTTCAACGCCATTGAAGACCCGCTCCATCGTGCGTTGATATGGTAGGAAAGCGTTGGCGACGACGTAGAAGCGTCCGCCGGGACGCAGGAAGTCGGGGGCCTCGCGCACGAAACGCTCTGCCACGCCGCGCGTCTCCTTGGAGTGCTGATGGAAGGGTGGATTGGTAGCGATCACATCAAAGCGCCGACCTTGAACGGCAGAATAAGCGTCGCTCAGGAGCACAGTCGCATTGCCAATGCCGTTGGCACTGAGGTTGCGTTCGGCCAGACGGACGGCCAGGGGACTGGAATCGACCAACAGCGTTTGCCCTTCAAGCGCCAACAGGGCTGCCGTGATGCCGATGGCGCCTGCGCCGCAACCCAGGTCCAACACGTCGTCGCCCCTGGCCAGGCGCAGCGCGCCGAGCAGCAGCGCTGTCGCGTCGTCAAGTTTGCGTCCGCTGAAGACCCCCGCTTGCACAGTCAGTTGAAAGCGGATTCCTTGCGTTTCCACGGGGACGGTGGTGGGCGCCTCGTCGCCTTCGGTCGGCGTCACACCACCCGCCGGACGCAGCGCTCGGTAGGCACGCTTGCCGCCGCCGACACTCACGGCGGTGACCTCGCCACAGCGTGAGGAAAGGCGACGCACGAACGTCTGCAAGCCGCGGCTATTGGATCCTTGCAGCCAGACGCTGCCGCCAGGGCGGACATTGTCGACAATATAGTCAATGAGTCGAAAGGTATAGCTATTGCCGCGGCCTGCCGGGCCGTCAGTGTCTAACAGCGCGCAATCGAACGGATCCGCAGCCGGTGGCGTCAGCAAATTCTCCAGTACCACGGTGATTTCCGCCCCTGCCCTGGCGCCGATCTCCTTCTGCAGTTGCGTGTAGTCCGGCAGTTCCGGCGCCACCCCGACGACCGAGCCGCCGGCGGAAAGCTCCTGCAGCGCCAGCAAGAGGGCAGCCGAACGGGCGTACAGCACCAGTACCCGCGCTCGCGCCGGCAGCGCCAGATGTTCCAGGATGAGCTTGTACTCAGATAGGCTTGGCACGTTCCCCCCGGCTTTACAGGGCCGCGACTGCGGTCTGCGGCCAAGTTACGAGGGCCACTGCGGTGGCAGGGACGTGTCGCGACAGCAGTCGCCCCGCGTCAGTTGGCCGCAGACCGCAGTCGCGGCCCTGTACTCTGGGCTACACTGTACCCGACGCCTCGCTGAACTGATCCAGGAAGGATGCCGCTGCCATGCCTCTCTCCGATACCCGCCGCCGTACACTGCGTAGCCAGCGCTTGCGCCAGGTCAACCGTCAGGGTGACGCCTTGCGCCTGGCGATGGACTGGTCGGTAGACGACCTCGACAAGCCGCAAATCCTGGTTGAGACCTCCGAAGGCAGCTCGCACCCGAGCACCTTCCATTTGGGTTACGCGGCCGAGCGCGTGATGGCCGGCATCCTGGAAGAGGGTGGTAAGCCCGGCAAGTTCACCGTCACCGACATTTGCGACGGCATCGCCCAGGCCCACGACGGCAGCTCCTACTCGCTGGTGTCGCGGGAGATCATGGCGGCCATGATCGAGATTCATGCCATGGCCCACCCGCACGATGCCATCGTCTCGGTAGTCGCCGGTGATAAGGCCTTACCGGCACACCTGCAGGCCCTGGCCCGCGTCAACCTCCCGGCCATCATGGTCCCCGGCGGCACCCAGCTCAACGGGCCGGACATGCTCTCCTCGGACTGGCTGTACCCGATGGGCGCCGACTTCGATGAAGGAAAACTCAGCGAAGAGGCGCTGGTCTCTGCCCAGAAGACGGCCTGCCCGACCTGCGGCTCCTGCCAGTTCATGGGGTCGGCCAGTACCGGGCAGGTACTGGCCGAGGCGCTCGGCATGACGCTACCGGGCGCCGCAATCACACCGGCGGTGCTGAACTCGTTTCACCGCATGGCCCACCAGGCCGGCCGGCAGATCATGACCTTGCTGGACCGTGACCTGCGCCCCCGCGAGATCATGACGGCCGACGCCTTCCACAACGCGCTGGTGCTGCACGCCGCCGTCGGCGGTTCGACCAACACGCTGCTGCATATCCCTGCCATCGCGCGGGAGCTGGGCATTAGCGTCACGCCCAAAATGTTTGACGAGATTGGCCGAACCGTGCCGGTGCTCGCCAACACCAAGACCTCCGGTCTCTACCCGGCAGAATACCTCTGGTATGCCGGCGGCGTACCCGGCCTGATGTTGGAGTTGGCGGAGTTCCTGCGCCTGGACGCCATGACCGTCACCGGCAAGCGGCTAGGCGAGAACCTGGCGGACCTCAAGAAAACCGCCTTCTTCGCCGAAGGCCGCGGCTACCTCGCCAACCATGCGCTGAAACCGGAGCAGGTGATCTGGCCATTGAAAGCGCCGCTCAAGACCGGCGGCACCATCGCCGTGCTGGAGGGCAACCTGGCGCCGGGCGGCGCGGTCATGAAGCATGCCGCCGCTGACCCGAAGATGTGGGAGCACGTCGGGCCGGCCCTCGTCTACGACTGTGAGGAGGACGCCATTAAGGGCGTGCTGGCGCACGAAGTGACGCCGGGTACGGTGGTCGTCATTCGCAACGAGGGGCCGCGCCAGGCCGGCATGCCGGAAATGTACTTTGTCACCACCATCCTCTCAGCCCGCCCCGAACTCGCCACCACCACGGCCATCGTCACCGACGGCCGCTTCAGCGGCGCCACCAAAGGCCCCTGCATCGGTCACGTCACGCCGGAAGCCGCTGCCGGCGGCCCGCTGGCGCTGGTGGAAGCCGGCGACCTTATCGAGATCAGCGTGTCCAAGCGCCTGCTGGCCATCGTCGGCATCGCCGGCCAGCGGCGCACTCCAGAGGAAATCGGCAACATTCTGACCGACCGCCGGAGCCGCTGGACACCCCCGGCGCCGCAGCACCCCTTCGGCGTGCTGTCGCTCTTCTCGCGCGCCGCGGCGGGGGCGATGGAGGGGGCGTACTTTTAGCGGGCGGTTCGGCTCATTTAGACCTTCTTGTCTGGCTCTGTCGGCACGTTGGCAAACAGGTCGGCCACATCACGCCGTATGGTCGGGAACAGGGGGCAGACGAGCGGATCTCCGGGATACAATCGCGCCACTTCTACGAAGTGGCCGGAGCGGTAAGCGTACTGCACGACGGCGCGGGGTTCAGGGTCTACCAGCCAGTAATGCGCTACCCTGTTACGCTCGTACGCTTTCCATTTATTGCCCCCAGGCAAGTCTATTTCCCGTGTCGTCGGCGAGAGCACTTCGATTATAATGTCTGGCACACCCTGCACGAAACCACCTTGCACGATGCTGGACTGCGCCTTACGCACAAAGAAGACGTCGGGCTCCGGCCCATCGATGCCCCGCAAGCCAAGCTGCGGGTAGTCAAGACCAACCGCACAGGGCGCGTTGCCGGCAATGCCGTACCCGGCACGCTGCGCCTGGTGAAACCAGGCGAACAGCTCACCGGCGATGAGCATATGGATAATGTCCGGCGGCGGCATGACGATCAGATCTCCCCCCACCAATTCGCACCGCGGGCCGTCCTCGGGCAGCGCCAGGAGATCGGTGAGCGTGCAGGTCTGTGTCGAGATCGCCATGTGTTCCTCCGCGCCCTGTCTACAGCCAACCGCCGGGTGCCATCCAAATAGCGTAGCACGTCGTTGGACGAGCAAAGGATCAGCTGCGCAGAGTCCAGGTGACCTGGCGGACCGATCAGCGATCAGCCGTAGCCCAACGACAGCTTCAGGCGTTGCGCCAGGGCGGGAGTGATGCCGGGCACTCCTATCAAATCCTCGACGGAGGCTTCCATCACGCCCTTTGGTGAGCCGAAACGGCGGATCAGCTCCCGGCGGCGCTTTGGGCCGATGCCGGTAATTTCGTCCAATGAAGATGACAGGCCGCTGCGCTGGCGCTGTTGCCGGTGGAAGGTGATGGCAAAGCGGTGCGTCTCGTCGCGGATGCGCTGGACCAGGTGCAACGATGGGCTGGTACGCGGCAGCACCACCGGATCGTCTCGGTCGGGCAGGAAGATCTCCTCCTGTTGCTTGGCGAGGGCGACAAGCGGAATGCGGTCAAGCAGGCCGAGTTCGGAGAAGGTGGAGACGGCGGCGGAGAGTTGCCCCTTACCGCCATCGACGATGACCAGATCGGGAAGCGCGGCCCAACCGGTTTCAGCGGCGTCCTCGCTACCTTCACCGGCTGTACTCTGCTCTGTACGCAAAGCTCGACTGAAACGGCGGCGTAGCACCTCGCTCATGGAGCGGAAGTCATCGGCTCCCTCGACCGTCTTGATCTTGAACTTGCGGTACTCACCCTTGGCCGGCTGGCCGTCTACGAAGACGACCATGGCTGCCACCGGATTGCTTCCCTGGATGTTGGAGTTGTCGTAACACTCGATCCGATGCGGGAAGCGGGGCAGTTCCAACGCGGCCCCCAACGCACCGGCGGCTTCCACCGTCCGTTGCTTGCTGGCGAGCCACTGCGCGCGTTCCTCGCCTAGCGCTTGCTGGGCGTTCTCACCGGCCATGGCCACGAAATCGCTCTTGCCGCCGCGCTTTGGCACGATCAGGTGCGGTTTGCCACGCTCCAACGAGCGCAGCCATTGCTCGATCGTGGCGCGGTCGTCCGGCTCCGCCGGTAGCAGTATCTCCGGCGGCAGATCGGCTACCTTGTCGTAATATTGCAGGAGGAAGGCGGCCAGCACCTCGCCATCGCTCACATCCGATGCCGCATCAACCAGGAAGTGATCGCTGCCGACCACCTTACCCTGGCGTGCCTGCATGATCTCGACGCAGGCGCCGGAGGAATCACGGGCCAGGCCGAGCGCATCCTGGTCCTCCTGCGCGATGGAGACCGCGCGCTGACGCTCGATCACGCGTTCCACTGCTTTGATCTGGTCACGGATACGCGCTGCCTGTTCGAACTGCTCGGCGTCCGCGGCGGCTTCCATCTGTTGAGCCAGTTGACGCAACACCTGCTCCTGCTTGCCCTCCAGGAAAAGGACGACTTGCGCGATTGTGGCCCTATACTCTTCCTGATTGCAGGTGGCGTTGCAGGGGCCCACACAGCGATTGATGTGCAACTCCAGGCATGGTCGGAAGTTGGGGTCGATCGCCCCGACGGCGAGCGGCAGATCACAGGAACGATAGGGGAAGAGACGCTTGATCAGCGACAGCGTCTCGCTGACGGACTTCGCGTTGGCAAACGGACCGAAGTAGCGGGCGCCGTCTTTGGCAATCTGGCGCACCCGCTGGACCCGTGGGAAGTCCTCCTGCAACGATACCCGAATGTAGGCATACTGCTTGTCATCGCGCAAGCGCACGTTGTAGTGCGGGTGAAACTGCTTGATGTAGTTGGACTCCAGCAGCAGCGCTTCCATCTCGCTCTTGGTCACGATGTATTCGAGATCCACAACGTGCGACACCATGCTGCGCGTGCGCGGCGCCAGCCCGTCTGGCGACTGGAAATAGGAGCGCACGCGGTTGCGCAGCACCGCCGCCTTGCCGACGTAGATGGTCTCGCCATCGGCATTTTTCATGAGGTAAATGCCCGGCTTACTGGGGAGGTCGGCCAGGCGCTGCGCCAAGAGTTCGGGGTCGGGAGTCATAGGTTGCGTACCACGTTGCCGGTACAGGATCGAACGGCTCTTGTACTACCGCTTCACTGCATGATACCAGCCGTCACGGTCACGAACCGAGGCCTCGAACGCCATCGGGTGCTGGCCGATGTCTCATCTCCTTCCAAGGTCCGAGTCGTATGCTGACACCGGAAGATGCATGAGGGAACAGGACCGTGCACTGGAGGTAATGATGGCCGTGGCCGAACCCACAATCGCCTTCCGGCCGCGGCTGCTCCTTGATGGCGTGCAAGGGCGCGAATCCCTGGTCGATTACCAGCGGCGCGGCGGCTATGCGGTCGGCGGTTGGGCATACACGCCGGATGCCTTGCGCGCCATCATCGAGGCCAGCGGGCTGCGTGGTCGCGGCGGTTCGGCCTTTCCCGCCGGACGAAAATGGCAGTCCGTCGCTGCGGAGACAGGTCCCCGTGTGCTGCTCGTCAACGGCGCCGAGACAGAACCGGCTAGCGGCAAGGATCGCCTCCTGCTGGCGCAGCGACCGCATCTGGTGGTGGAAGGGGCCCTGCTGGCGGCACGAGCCGTGGATGCCGCTACTTGTATCTTCTACCTGCATGCCAATGCACCGGATGCACATGCCGCAATTAGCGCTGCCATCAAGGAGTTGCCGGCGATGCTCCGCCCGCTGCCGCGCTTTCGCCTCGTGACGGCCTCTATAGGGTACGTTGCCGGTGAGGAGTCGGCAGCCGTTCAGCGCTGCAACGGCAAGCCGGCCCGACCGACGTTCAAGCCGCCGCTGGCGTATCAGCAAGGTGTCGATGGTCGCCCCACGCTCGTACAGAATGTCGAGACACTGGCCAACGTCGCGGGCATCGTCCGCGATGGTGCGGATGCCTTCCGCGCTGTCGGCACTGCCAACGCTCCCGGCAGCTTGCTGATCAGCCTTTCCGGCGCCGTGCGTCGGCCCGGCGTCTATGAGGCGCCGACGGGGACCGCGCTGCACGATATCATCCAGACCCTTGGCGGAGGCACCAGTGACAAGTCACCGGTGCAGGCGTTGCTGCCTGGCGGGTACTTCGCCGGCTGGCTGAGTGGCGCCGCCTTGAAGACGGGTGTCCGACTTGATCCAGACAGCCTGCGCGAACACGGAGTGTCCCTCGGCGCCGGTAGCATTACCGTGGTCCCCGAGTCCGTTTGCGGCCTCGCGCAGGCGGTAGCATTGCTGCGCTTCTTCGCCCGCGAGTCAGTCCGCCAGTGTGGCCCCTGCACATATGGGACAGAGGCAATGGCGGACGCCTTGCAGCGGTTGGCCGTCGGGCGCGCCGCGAGTGATGACCTGGAGCGGCTGCATCGCTATGCCGAGGTGATGTTGCCGCGGCGCGGCGCCTGCGGACACCTGGACGGGGCCACCAACGCGGCGTCGACTGCCTTAAAAGTCTTTGAGCGCGAGATCACCTATCACGCCCGTGGGCGAAGTTGTGGCCGCCCCTGGCGTTCTGTGCTGCCCGGTTTGGAGGCATAAGATGCCTGCACCTCCCGTCGCCCCACCCGCCGCGCGGCTGCGCATCAACCCCATCCGCTGCGAGGCATTCGGCTTCTGCGCCGAATACGCGCCGGAGCTTTTTGCGCTCGACGAGTGGGGCTACGCCTGGCCGCATGGCCGCGAGGTCCCTGCTGCCCTGGAGGAGCTGGCGCGCGAAGCCGCCCGGCTCTGTCCCACCCGAGCCATCCTTGTTGAATCACTGCGCCCGGCACCGGACGTGCAGCGCACCGCGAAAAGATCGGAGTAACCGCCAATGGCAACACAACAATTCCCCGGCGCCAGGTCACGGGAGCAGTTCCCGCCGCGGCCCGCAACACCGCAGGCAGGGTCCGCCCAGCGCGGCCGCTTGCAGGCGCACCTGAGTGGTCTGCGTTGGTGGTCGGCGATGGGTGGGCTGGTCGGCACCGTTCTCTTCACAGCCCTGGCCGTACGGCACACCGACCAGGCATCGGCGGCGCCAGCCGACGGGTCGACGGTCACGCCGGCGAACGCTCCTAGCCAGTCGCTATTTCAAGGGCAAGGCGACAGCGGCGGCGGCTTCCTCGGTTCGGCCTCCAGCGGTGGCTCTTTTGGCCGTTCGCCCTTTCGTTCCCGTAGTTCCTGAGTACCGATCATGACAGGCACGGCCTCACCGAGCATTTTCTGGTTTGTGGCCCGCGGCAGCGGGATGGCTGCCTATATCCTCCTGACGGCCTCGGTCGCACTGGGCATCGCCGTCAGCCGCCACTGGCACAGCAACAACTGGTCGCGCTTGCTCGTGGAAGCCGCCCACCGCTGGATCACCGTGACCTTTTTCGTTTTCATCGCCATCCATACTGTCACCGTCCTGGTCGATCCTTTCACGCATTTCGGCCTGCGCGATGTCGTGGTGCCGTTCGGCAGCGCCTACCGCACGGTCTGGCTTGGACTGGGTGTGATCGCTTCCGAACTGGCCCTGGCGATCGGCGCCAGTATCTGGATTCGACGCAGGATCGGCTACCGGACCTGGCATGGCATGCACATGCTCACCTATCTGCTCTTCCCGCTATCGCTATTGCACAGCGTCGGCACCGGCACCGACACCCAGGAGGCATGGGCCGCGCTCATCTACGCCGGCAGCGTGGTCACGGTATGCGGTGTGCTGATCTGGCGCACGATGGAGCTACGCGCCTGGCGCCGCCTCGCGCTGGTCAGCTCGGTGACGAGCAGCGTCGCCCTGGTCGTCTGGTGCCTGCACGGACCGTATGCCGCCGACTGGTCGACCGCTGCCGGAACGCCGAAGACACTGATCCAGGCGGGTGTTCAACAACGCGGTGGGCCAGTGGCCACGGCGACGCCCGGAATGCCGGCGCTACCCAGCGGGCTGTCCGATGTGGTGAGCGGTCAAACCTTCAGTACGGGAAATCGCAGTAGCATCCTGTTGCGCGGCACCGGCTCCGGCAGCACCCCGTTAGACCTGGCGGTGTCACTCGTCCAGACGCGGGAGCAATTGACGGGGGAAGTCCAATTGCGCACCGCCGCCCACGTTCCCTGGTGCGACGGCCCGGTGACCGGCGTCAGCGGTCAGAACACGATCCTGGCGACCTGCACCGGCTACGGCAAGCAGGTAAACCTCATCCTCACGTTGCAGACGCTGGACCGATCGGGATTCAGCGGCACCTTGCAGGTGGGGAGCTAACAGGGGCTGGCGGAATTGCGCGGATTGAGGCGTACAGTGCGCCTCATCGTTCATCTGGCGTGATGACCGTCGCAATGCCCGCGATAGCCTGGCGTCCGGTCCAGCCATTGATACCGCCGCGATTGTTGCCGATCTGGTACCGGCCACCCTGGATCGCCTTGATCAGGTGCAAATACTCCTTGCCATGCAGCCGCACCAGCACCCCATCGCCCACGCGCAGTTCCCGCTCTCCGATTGGTTCCACCGTGACCCGATCACCGTCGTTGACCCTGCCGGCCATCGAGTGACCGCGCGGGTGCAGCGTGACGACCTGACCCTGCCGTAACAGTTCGATGGCGGCGCTCGCCCAGCCCATCCTCATCTCCCCGTCGCCACGCTCGTTCGCTCACGATGTCGTCCAGCTTCCGCGTTTCGCCGGGGATGTTGCTCACTTGCCTCGGCAAGTCGTGCTGCTCCGCCCACCGGCTGTCGGCGCTTCCCCGACGCCCCATCGAATATAACAGAATGGCGTTTGCCTGGTGAACGCAACACGAGGCGTGAATGGTTGTTCGGTTACGCTCGTTCCGTGCGTACAGTGTCCATTCGCCCTTCCGCTAAATCCCAGAATGCCACACGCTCCCCCAGAAGTCATCTCGCCCGCTTGCTTCCCTGATCTGAACCGTATTGGGATTAGTTCAGCGTCGCAACTGCGGGCCCGGCACCACCTGGGCGCCTTGGGTCGGGGGCGCCCTCTGGGCCCGCAGTCGCGGCC
>DHIZ01000251.1:0-539 GCA_002404055.1 Chloroflexi bacterium UBA4733 | reverse complement strand
TCGAGCGGATCAGCGAACACGTCAGCGACGGGGTAGGTAAAGCCGGGAATGATGTCCTCCCCGTCGAGTAAATCGCCGCTGCCCAGGGTGGCAATCGGCCCGCTCGTTTGCTCTTGCCGCCACACATCAATCTGCTGACGCCCTGGCCAGATCATCCAGACGAGGCGCGTTCCTCCCCGCAAGTAGACCCGCGCTTTCGCCGCCATCTCGTTCCGCCTCTGGTTGGGCGAGGCAACCTCAACGGCCAGGTCGGGAGCAAAGGGGATAAACTTACGCCGGTCCGCCACCAGAGCGCGACGCTCAACCGAGTAGAACCCGATATCGGGGACCAGTCCAGTCTCGGCGCCGACAAAACGATATACCCCGTCCGCACCAGTCACACGCCCCAGCCGGCGGGGGCGTACGAAGTTGCGCAACTCAGCCCCCAGTTCCAGACCGATCATCGATGCCTGTTCGCCGCTGCCGACCACTCGGACCAGGGTCCCTTCCACCACCTCGTACTGGTAACAATCATCCGGCATGGTCAGCAGGATATCGAC
>DHIZ01000114.1:2190-5577 GCA_002404055.1 Chloroflexi bacterium UBA4733 | reverse complement strand
CCCGGTCACCCTCGGCGACGATGTTTCACGCATCGAAATCCTTCCCCTCGGTCATAAGTCCAGCGCAGCAAATCTGTTAGCTACATTTATCAGACGTGGCAGCCGTGGCGGGCCGCCGTGTAACGAGACTACGCGTAAGACAAAGAGGTCGTCGAAGTCCGAGCGACCGGCTAGATCGTTGTCCCCCTCACAAGCCTTTCGGCGATTTCATGCTTCTCGATTGGAGTGAAAGCCACGTGCTGAAGGTTGGCTGCTTGTAGAGCCTCGACCGCTGCCTCAGTCACAATGACGAGATTGGCCACGGGCGGAACACAGAAGTCATCGCGTGACCACGTGTCTAGTGGGAGGACAAAACCTCGTAAGTACGTGGCATCACCGCCCGGAAAGTGCCGCTCGAGCCGCACGCTCGCGGAGTAATCGAAGGGGCCGCAGCGACCAGTTACGCCGAGCAAATACCACTTGTCGCTACTGTCTGGCACCACTAAGGAGTGAAAGACCGCGCCGGAGAGGTTCGCCGCCTGAACAACCCGCCGAAAACGCTCACTTACTACGTGCAAGGCGGCGGCATCCGTGTAGTCGACGGGCTCCGTCCCCATGTGAACCTTCGCCAATAACGGACCGGGTGGCACCTCTCCGCGCAGTATGCGTGACATACTCCAGTCAGGTGGGCGGGCAACGCTGAGCCTCAGGGTTTGACGGCTCTCGTACTCGCTCTCGCGGATTACGTAGAAGTTCACATTGAATCCAGCAGAGGCATGGGTTGCAGCGCCTGGGTGTCAGACGGTCCCCGCAGGTAGCGAGCTCGCGTGGCGGCTTCGCGGATTGCGTGCGAATCGAGCCCTGCCCGCATACGAGGTACCCCCAAGAGTTGGCCATTCGCCCACGAAGCGGTGGAGTTGACCCGCTTCAGTGGACGGTCCAACGTTACGCCGTTCTAAGGCCGTCCCGAGACCCGCCTGACAGGCCAGCCAACCAAAGGAGGCGGCCCGGCCACCAGGCTCACGGGGCGCCGCCGGGCTGAGGAGAGACCACCACGCTGCGGTCCACGTCGACGACGCGCGCGACGCCGGCCAGCGCCATCACGTGAGCGAGCTCGTCGCTGAACGCGCCCAGCAGCCGCTCCACACCGCTTGAACCCTCCGCCGCGAGCGCCCACTGCACCGGCCGGCCGAGCATGACTGCATCGGCGCCCATCGCCAGAGCGATCAGCACATCGATGCCACTGCGGATGCCGCCGTCGACGAGCACGGCACCACGGCCGCCCACCGCCTCGACCACCTCTGTGAGCGCGTAGGCCGAGGCGACGGCGCGATCCAGCTGCCGGCCGCCGTGATTCGAGACCACAACCCCGGCCGCGCCCGCGTCGATGCAGGCGATTGCATCGTCGCCGCGCAGGACGCCCTTGACCAGGATGGGGAGCCCGGAGATCTGGTGAAGCCAGCCCACCGTGTCAAGTGTCAACGACGGGTCCTGGCCGATGGCCGTGGACGGATCCGCGTCCGGTTGCAGGTGCTCACGAAACGGCGCCAGCAGTTGCTCGGGGCTGGCTGGGGGCATGTCGCCGCCTCGCCGGCGCGCCAGGAGCGGCGTGTCGCCGGTGAGCATGAGTGCTCGCGCCCCGAGAGCGGCGGCGTTGCGCACGATCCGCTCGGTGAGCGCATGGTCGCCGACCACGTAGACCTGGAACCACCACGGCCCGCTCAGCGCCGCGGCGATGTCGGCCAGAGGCTTGGTCGCACGCGTCGGCACCACCATCAACCCCCCGGCGGCGCTCACGCCGCGCGCGGTCTCCACCTCGCCGGCGGCATGCAACAGCTCCTGGAACGCCACCGGCGCCACCACGACGGGTGAGCGCAGCGCTGTGTCCATCACCGTGGTCGAGGTGTCGACCGTGCTGACATCGCGCAGCACGTGCGGACGCAGCCGGAACGAGCGCCACGCAACTGTTGACTCGCGCAGGCTGATCTCCTCGCCCGATGCGTCGGCGACGAAGCCGGACGCCTCGGGCGGCAGCTTCGCCCGGGCGGTCTGCTCGTGCCGGGTCAGCAGATCGGCGAGGTGCTTCGGCATCAGAGGACCGGCGGCACCACAACCTCGATCAGCGATGGACCCGGTTCCGCGAGGCTGCGCTCGAGCTGATCGGTGAACTCTTCCGCTGTCGCCGGGCGCGATGCCGGGACGCCGAGACCGCGGGCGATCGACACGAAGTCCATGTCCGGCCGGGAGAGGTCCAGCATGGCGCGCGCCTTCGGCCCGCCTACCTCTGCACCGACGCGGCTCAGCTCCATGTTGAGGATCGAATACGAGCGATTGTTGAAGAGCACCACCGTGACGTCGAGCTGCTCGCGCGCCATCGTCCACAGCGCCTGTGGTGTGTAGAGCGCGCTGCCATCGGCTTCCAGGGCGATCACGCGACGTCCCGGGGAGGCGACCGCCGCCCCCACCGCCAGCGGCAGGCCGTGACCGATGGCGCCCCCGGTGTTGGTGAGCCAGTCGTGCGGCGGCGCGCCTGCGGTGTTAACAGGAAGCAACAGCCCGGACGTGATGGCCTCGTCGGCCACGACCGCGCCCTCCGGCAGCAGCGCTCCCAGCGCCTCGCTGGCGGTCTCGGCGGTAAGCGCTCCGCGCGGCCGCGCCGACCGGCCGGCGCCCCGGAGGCCGACGTCGCCTCCCGCGTCGACCGCGTCGGCCAGGGCCTGCAGCGCGCCGGCGGCGTCGTCGCCTTCGCCGGCAAGCGTGACCACCTGGCACCCCTCGGGCGCGATCCAGCTCGGTCGGCCAGGGTACGCGAAGAAGGAGACCGGGGCCCGCGCTCCCACCAGCACCAGGTGGCGCAGCCCGTCCAGCTGCATGGCGGCGAGCTCGGCGAGGTAGGCGAGGCGGTCGACCGCGGGCAGCCCCGCGCCACGCTCCAGCCGGGCGGGAAACGTCTCGGCCAGCAAGCGCGCGCCGCACTCCGCGGCCACGCTGGCCGCCGCGCGCAGCCCCGGCGCGCGCAGCGCGGCGCCGCCGAGAAGCAACGCTGCTGGACCACCGCGCAGGACGCGGGCCACCTCCTCAACCGTCGATGCGGCCACGGGCGCGGGGAAGCAGGCGCGTCGTGGCGACGCCGGCTCGCTGCCGTCCGACCATGAGACGTCAGCAGGCAGGATCAGCGTGGCGATCTGGCCTGGCGGGCCCATGGCAGCGGCCACGGCATCCGCCGCGTCGGCGGCCACGTCCTGCGGCCGCGTTGCGCGGCGGACCCAGCTCGAGACGTTGCGAGCCACGGTGTCGATGTCCGAGTCGAGCGGCGTGTCGTAGCGTTTGTGGTAGATGGCGTGGTCGCCGACCACGCACACGATCGGCGAGTGCGCGCGCCGCGCGTTGTGCAGGTTGGCGAGCCCG
>DHIZ01000114.1:0-2140 GCA_002404055.1 Chloroflexi bacterium UBA4733 | reverse complement strand
GCGTTGTGCAGGTTGGCGAGCCCGTTGCCGAGGCCGGGACCAAGATGCAGCAGCACTGCGGCAGGCTTGCCGGCCATGCGCGCGTAGCCGTCGGCGGCGCCGGTGACCACTCCTTCGAAGAGGCAGAGCACGCCGCGCATCTGCGGCACCGTGTCGAGCGCGGCGACGAAGTGCATCTCCGAGGTGCCGGGGTTGACGAAGCAGACGTCGACGCCGGCGTCGACGAACGTGCGGATGGTCGCCTGCGCGCCGTTCATGCACCCGCCTTGGGATCAGACGCTGCTTCGTGCGCCCGCGCGGACTGAGTCGGCATCGGCGTGCAGGGAACTCGCGAGACTGGGCAGGCGGGACGTGACCTCGTCGGGCGCCACGAGCATCGCCATGTGGCCGACCTCGGGGAGCGACGTGTTGTAGGGCGGCAAAAGTCCATCCGGGTCACGCGGCTCGAGCATAAGCGTGATGGAGCCCGCCAAGTATCGGCCGGCCGACGATCGGCCCATCCCGCGCGACAGGGCCGGGCACTGGTGATTAGTTGACGGCGCCCGCGGACGCCAGGGGGGCGCTGAACGAGATGGCCTTGCGCCAAAACGACTGGACGCTGGGTACGATCTGCTCCCGCCACTGCGGCGTCGTAGCAGCGCACCACAGCGGCGAAGACTCCGTGCTGTTCCCCCACCTGGCGCGCCGCGAACCGCAGCTCAAACCAGTGATCGATCGGTTGACCGATGAGCACCTCGTTATCCACGAGGCGATTGAGCAGGTCGACCACGCGCTGGTTCAGCACATGACGCGACCGGAGGGTCACGATGCCATCCAGGACGCGATTGACTTCCTGACCGACGCCCTCCTGTCACACCTTGCGTACGAGGAACAGGAGCTGGTGGAGCCGCTCGCGAGGCTCGGCTTCTATCCCGGACAGGTCCCTGACGGCGCAGGGGCCGCTATGTGAGCGTGCCGGAGCAGCATAGAAGTTCGGGAATGCGCCTCAGGCCGCAGTCCGGTTGCCGTCAAGCGGAATCACGCCGCCGATCAGCTACCTCGTGGTGTTGACGGCGATGACAGGCAGCGCCGGCGCCTCAGGCTGCGAAGCGATATCGGAAGTCGACCGCAGTTGTAGCGGTACTGGCGCGGGAGACCCCCGTCTCCCGCTGTCAGCCCTTCAGTGGTCGGTTTTGAATACGAAACGGCCCAGAGAGGTACCAAATACTGCGGGCCCGGCGGGTTAGGGCGTGGCTCCGTTCCCCCACCAGACCGACCGCATCGGGGATAGTGGGCACCATGGTCAGAACCCTGGGTCGGCCTGCGGCTGATTCTCAATCCATGAAATAGGGATGGACGGTATGAAGAAGTTGTTCCTGACAGGAGGACTTCCTGCAGCGATCCTGGCCGTTTTTGTGGCCTCGCCGACGGCGGCATTGGCGGCGACCTCCCCAAACCTGGGAATGGCCGGCAGCTTCGCGATTCTTTCCAATACCTATACCAACACGGCATCGGGCAC
Source organism: Chloroflexi bacterium UBA4733 (assembly GCA_002404055.1). Next base: position 642 of record DHIZ01000114.1, on the reverse strand, counting down.
CACCCTCAACGGAGACCTGGGATACACCACCCCTCCGGCGGTGGCACCGACGGTCAGCGGTACCACCTACAGCCCGCCCAACAGCAAGTACTCGACAGCTGGAATAGACCAGGGCTCTGCCCTGTCCAGCCTGGCCAGTCAAGCGTGCTCGTTCACCTTCCCGTCTGGTGCAGTTGACCTGGCCACCGATACCACACATGGGACCGCTGGAACGTATCTGCCGGGGGTGTACTGCACCGCGGCTTCCAGTGCTGCCTCCATTGGCGCAGCGGGAATTACCCTCAACGGTGGCGGAACGTTCATCTTCAGGGTGAACGGCGCCCTGACCACGGTGGCCAACTCTGCTGTCAGACTGGCTGGTGGTGCATCGGCCTGCAATGTATTCTGGACTCCCACCGCGGCCACAACGCTTGGTGCGAACTCGACCTTCATCGGAACTGACATCGATGCGTCGGGTATTACCATCGGTAATGTCATAACGTGGACAGGACAGGCCCTGGCATTTGGCGGCACTGTTTCAACGTCGAGGGACACCATCACGGTGGGGACATGTGCGGCCACCCCGTCGCCGACCCCGTCGCCGACGGCAGGGGGCCCGAGCGTGCCCCCCACTGGTGGAGCATCAGCACCGGGCGGGCTCTC
>DHIZ01000420.1:3615-3741 GCA_002404055.1 Chloroflexi bacterium UBA4733 | reverse complement strand
CATGCTCGACTTCGAGTGGGGCACGGGCGCCGACCCGCAAGCAGTCGCCGACAAGCTCAAGGAAGGCCCTTTCAAGGCTGTCCTGATCACTCACAACGAGACGTCCACCGGCATTACCAACGACGT
>DHIZ01000420.1:0-3401 GCA_002404055.1 Chloroflexi bacterium UBA4733 | reverse complement strand
GATGCCGTCAGCTCGCTGGGCTGCGTCGACCTGCAGACCGACAACTGGGGCGTGGACGTGGTCTGCACCGGTTCCCAAAAGGCCCTGATGCTGCCGCCGGGCATGGGCCTGATGTCGGTCAGCCCGGCCGCCTGGGAGGTCCACAAGACCGCCCAGATGCCGCGCTTCTACTGGGACTGGACGAACGCCATCAATTACCAGAAGAAGGGCCAGAACCCCTATACGCCGCCTGTCAGTCTGTACTACGGCTTGCGCAAGTCGCTGCAGCTCATCGAGCAAGAGGGCCTGCAGAATATCTTCCGCCGCCACCAGGAGCTGGCCGCTTACGTCCGCCACAGCCTGCAGGAGCTGGGCCTGAAGCTGTTCGCGGAGGCCCAGTACGCCTCCCCGGCCATCACCTCCGCCTACGTGCCCGAGGGCTTGACCAGCGAGCAGATCCAGTACCCGCTCGAGGACAAGTACGACGTGGTGATCGCCGTCGGCCAGGAGCACCTGCTGGACAAGATCATCCGCATCGGCCACATGGGCTTCGTCAAGAAGGAGGACCTGGCTGAGTGCCTGGCCTGCCTGCGCGAAGTGCTGGTCGAGCTAGGGCACAAGGTTCCGGTCGGAGTGGCGGTCGCCTGACCGCCGCTTACTTTGTCATTCTGAGCCGCGAAGCGAGCGAAGAATCCGTCGCGGCGCGTTGGCCAGCGGATGCTTCGCTTCGCTCTGGATGACAAACATTGCGGGTTCTAGTTACTGACCCAATCGCCGCGGAGGGGCTCGACGAGCTGCGGCGCTTTGCCGAAGTGGATGTGCGCCTGGGCTTGACCGGCACCGACCTGCTGAGCGCCGTCGCCGGCTACGAAGCGCTGGTGGTGCGCAGCGAAACGCGCGTGACCGCCGATGTGTTTGACGCGGGCAGCCGGCTGCAGGTCGTAGGCCGCGCGGGTGTGGGCGTAGACAACATCGACGTCGAGGCGGCGACACGGCATGGCGTGCTGGTCGTGAATTCGCCCACCGGCAACACCATCGCCGCCACCGAGCACACGCTGGCCATGCTGCTGGCGCTGGCCCGCAACATCCCCCAGGCCTACGCTTCGCTCAAGGCCGGCGAATGGAAACGGTCCCAGTTCGTGGGCTCCGAAGTGCGCGGTCGCACGCTTGGCATCGTCGGCCTGGGCAAGATCGGCCTGGAGGTCGGCAAGCGCGCGCGGGGCTTCGAGATGGAGCTGATCGGCTACGACCCCTACATCTCCGCCGAGCAGGCCCGCGGGGCCGGCATCGAGCTGCTGACGATTCCGGAGATCATGCGCCGGGCCGATTTCATCACGGTCCACACACCGCTGACGCCGGCCACGACCAACCTCATCGGCGCCAACGAGCTGGCGCTGGCCAAACCGAGTCTGCGCATCATCAACTGCGCCCGTGGCGGCATCATCAATGAAGAGGCGCTGGCCAAGGCGGTCGAGGAAGGCCGCATCGCCGGCGCGGCCATCGACGTGTTCACCAAGGAGCCGGCCACCGACAACGTGCTGGTCAAGGCCGATGGCAAGATCATCGTCACGCCCCACCTGGGCGCCTCGACCGAGGAGGCGCAGATAGCCGTCGCCATCGAAGTGGCGCGCCAGATCGAAGAAGTCGCGCAGGGCAAGCAGCCGCGCTTCGCCGTCAACGCGCCCGGTGTGCTGCCGGAGGAGCTGGAGTTCCTGCGGCCCTTCCTGTCGCTGGCCGAGAAGCTGGGCCGGCTGTACACGCAGCTCACGGAGGGCCAGATCGGGCCCATCGAGCTGACCCTCGGCGGCGACGTGGCCAACCACCCGGCTGCGCCCGTCAGCACGGCGGTCCTGAAAGGCATCCTGGAGGCCACCTCCGACCAGAAGGTGAACCTGGTCAACGCCGGCCTGCTGGCCAAGGCGCGCGGCCTGACCGTCAGCGAGAAGAAGGTCTACGACATCCCGGCCTACGAGAGCCTGGTCACGCTGCAAGTGGCCGACACCGTCGTGGCTGGTACTGTCGAGTACGGCGAGCCGCGCATCGTCCAGCTCAACCGCTACCGCGTGGACTTGCCGGCCAGCGGCAATTGGCTGCTGGCCCGCCACCGCGACCAGCCCGGCATGGTCGGTAAGGTGGGCACCCTGTTGGGCGACTCCGACGTCAACATCTCGGGCATGCAGGTCGGCCGGCTGACCGCCCGCGGCGACGACTCGATCATGATCCTGATCGTGGACGACACCGTATCAGACGAGGTGCTGGCCCGTGTCCGGGCCATACCTGGGGTAGGCGAAACCCGGCTGGTTTCGCTATAGCGCGGAGGTTCCTGCTCGTCCGCCACGCGGAGAGCGCCTGGAACGCCGAGGGCATCTATCAGGGCCGGCTCGAAAGCGATCCCTCGCCCCTGGGCGAGCGCCAGGCACTCGCGCTGGGCGCGCGGCTGGCCAATCGCTCGCTTGTTGGCGTCTACTCCAGCCCGCTCCGCCGTGCGTGCCGCACCGCGGAGCTCATCTCCGGGGCGATCCCACTCTCCCCCCGGGAGGAGTTGGCCGAAATCGACCACGGTGAGTGGTCTGGGCTTACGCGGGTGCAGGTGGCGCAGCGTTGGCCGGAGTTGGCGGAGCGGTGGCGGACGGAGCCGGGTGGCGTCAGGATGCCGGGCGGCGAGTCGCTGGCCGACGTGCGCCGGCGGGCGCTGGCGTTCCTGGCGACGATCCGCCAGGAGCATGCCGACGGCGACATCCTCGTGGTCACGCACGGCACCGTTCTGCGCCTGCTGCTGGCCCATTTCTTGGACATGCGGCCCGACCAGATCTGGAGCATCGAAGCCGAGAACTGCGCCTTGTCGATCGTGGACGATTACGAGATACCGCTGATCATGGCCATCAACGATACCTGCCACCTCGAAGGGGTAAGATCGAGCCTAAGCGCACAGGTACGCTAAGGAGGTACATTCCCCCAATGGCGGAGATGAGGTTCGACCGGCTGTTCCGCACGGCGAATTCGGAAGGCTACAGCCTGATGGATGGCAGCCGCCGCCTGGGCCGCATCGACCTGCATTTCACCGCCGCCACGGTGTACGGCACCTTGATCCTCGAGGTCGATCGCGAAGAGCAGGAGATCCTCAAGATGATCGAGGAAATCGACAACGACCTGGTGCTTTCGGCGGAGGTCCCGCGCGAAGATTTTCTGGTCACCGTCTATCGCGGGACCGAGCTCGGCTTCTACAGCGACGACTACCTCGAAGAAGAGCAAGGTTCGGCGTCAAACAATTGATCGATGCGCACCGAGCGCGCTGAGTCCTTCGGTGGCGTGGTGTACCGCCGCGCCGCTGGTAAGGGTGTGGAGGTCATCGTCGTCGGGCGCAAGGATCCCGGCATCTACGGCCTACCCAAGGGCACGCCCAACCCCGGCGAATCAGTCGA
>DHIZ01000064.1:3607-3775 GCA_002404055.1 Chloroflexi bacterium UBA4733 | reverse complement strand
CCCCGCCCGGAACCCTGGGCCGCTGCCGCGGCCTCACTCTCCCAGGTCAGGGCCAGTTGGGATACCTGAGCGGCTCCATGGGAATAGCGGAGACACCAACAGGCGGGCCAAGCCGGTGCTCGCCTGCGGCTGCCGTCCCTTGGAGTGCAGGATCGGTTCCCCCACGGC
>DHIZ01000064.1:486-3411 GCA_002404055.1 Chloroflexi bacterium UBA4733 | reverse complement strand
CGGAGGGGGCCTTCCTCCGCGCCTGACGCCGCGCAATATCTCGGGGCGCTTGCAGCGTATCAAGCCCCACATCCTCTATTCGTGGGCTTTACCCGCCGCAGCACTCAGCCGAACGCCACGATTAGATGAGCCACGAGGTACACACCGAAGCCACCGGCGCCCACCGTCGTAAACGCCATAGCCGCCCGAAAGTTCTGAAGCACATCCCAGCGGCGGAACTTTGTACACCACCACTGGACAGCGCCAATGAGACCCAGGTAAAAGACGAGCACGATCCCACCCTCAATGGTTCCGAAATGACGGATGACAGTGCCGACCGTAAATACTGCCGCGGCGATGAGGAGGCCGGAAGAAAGCAGAAACGAGCGATCAACACCCAGTACCACGGCGATGGTGCGGTCGCCGCGCAGCCGGTCCTCCTCCACCTGGTAGAGCTGTGTCAAGGGGTAAAAGGCGATGGCGACGAAGGCGGCGGATAGCGCAGCGATCAGGCCAAGGCGCCAATCATGGCTGGGTTGCGGCGTTGCCAGCCAGCCGGCGAGGAACGGCAGCACGCCCTGCCCCACAGCTATGGTGATGAGGGACGCATAGGGACGCGCCTTGAGGCGCACCGCCGGGTGGGAATAGGCCAGGGCCATCAGCAGGATCACGAAGTACAGCAGCGCCGTCAGGGGTCGAGCGAGACTCAGCAGCAAGCCGATCACCAGGATGCCGAGCGACCAGGGTAAGAGGAGTGGATCGACCGGCGGCGGATAACGCAAGCCGCCGACGGGACCAGTATCTCGGTCGTAGACGGAATTGAAGGCCGTCGCGCCGCCATAGAGAAAGAGGTGGTAGGCGACGAAGATGAGCCATGTTCGCCAGTCCGGCCTGGATGACGCCAGGACCATCCCCCAGAGAAAAATTGGCGCCAGCAGCAACTGAAAGTGAAGGCGTAGGTGAATGATGGCAGAAGTTACCGAGTGCCGCCTGCTTGCAGCCCGTGGCAATGCTTCCTCAGCCATGCTCGCTGCGCCGCCCGCTGCCGATGATCCCTAGCCCCCCCAACACCTGGGTGCAGCGGATATCGACAAACCCCGCTCCCCACAAGGCGGCGGTGAATGACTCGGCACAATACCGACGCTGGCGCCGGCTCATGAAACGCCAGGGCGGCACGGAGCACAGGAAGCGTAGGTCGTGGGATACGCGCCAAAGCGCTGCCGGCGAAATATACCCTTCGGCGGGTTCCATGAACGCCACTCGCCCTCCCGGGCGCAAGACTCGATATGCCTCCAGAAGCGCCTGCCGCTCATCCGGCACCAGGTAAAGGAAGCTGTGGCCGACGACGCTATCGACACTCCCCGCAGCGAACGGCAAGGCCAGCGCGTCCAACCGCACCAGTGGCGCCTCCACCCCGCCACGGGCAAGCCGGCGCTTTGCCAGCCGCAGCATACGGCCGGCCAGGTCGCCGCCGAGCCACTCCGCCCCAGGCAACTGGTGGGCGAGCGCCGCGATCGTTGTGCCGGGACCGCACCCCAGATCAAGTACTCGGTACGCCTCCGGGGACAAATGACCAGCAAGAGCAGCACAACTCGCCCGCCAGGCAGGATTATCGGTGTAGAAGGCGTAGAGGTCGGCCCCGAGGTCAAACAGCCAGGTCGCGGCCACCGAGGCGCCAATCCCTTCCGACTAGCTTGCTGCCGTCGTTCGGAAACAGTCTACGGTCTTCAGGCGTCCGGTGGGTTAGGACTCATCGTCGTCAATGCCGTTTCGACGCTGCAGTCGTTGGCGCAAGCGGGCGATCTCCTGTTCAGCAACGAGCCGAGCTGCCGCTTCAGATCGAGCGAGCGCTTCCGCCTCGCGTTGTCGCGCTTCCGCCTCGTGCTGGAGCGCTTCCGCCTCGTGCTGGAGCGCTTCCGCCTCGTGCTGGCGTGTCTGCGCCGTCAAGCGCCGTTCCAGTTCCTCCAGCGCTTGCGTCTGCGCCTCGCGCCGAAGCTCGGCCTCCTGGCGAGCCTGCGCCAACTGCTCCCGCAACAAGGGCAGTTCCTCGCCCGTGTCAGGGTCCACCAGCCGTACCCAGCCCTCGCGGACCTTCAGGCCATAGGGCAGGACGACACTGGCGATGGTCTGCCCCTCCAGACCCACGTCCGGCGGCGCGGTGCTCTCGGGTCCTTCCTCCTCCAACCGCCAGCGTTGCAGCCGCCGCTCCCCGGTATACGCGCCGTACAGATCGATCACGACGTACTCCCGCACGCCGATCCCCCGGTACCAGCGCCGCTTCTCCCCGAGGTCATTCTGGTACGTGGTGTCCGACAGCACCTCCAGCACGAAGTCCGGCGCCTTGCCCTCATCGCTCAGGAGGTAGACCAGGCGCTGCTCGTCTGGTCGATCCAGCACCACCAGCAGGTCCGGCTCGCGATAGGCGCGCGCCCGCACCGCGGCCAGGTCGCGGTAGACGCGGACCTCCGCCGCCACGTACACGCGGGGGCCGGCCAGGCGGTCGCGAAGCGAGTAATAGAGCGAGTCGATCGGGTCGCGGTGCGGCTGGCCCGCCATCGGCTCATCATTTTCTTCGAACGTCGGGTCGTCGGCTAAGAGCGCCCGCACATCGACGACACTGGTACTGATCATATTCGCTCTCCAGGCGGCCAGCATAGCATGCAAAAAGTGCGGTCGTATTCCGCCGAAAGAGGCCGAACCTATTCAAGACGCCGTCTCCCGCCGCTGACAAACAAAAGAGCGCGCCGATGGTCTCCCATCGGCGCGCTCCCTCGTCACCCTCCCCTGGCGGAAGGCCGATCTGGCGGACTAGTAGTCCATGCCGCCCATACCACCCATGCCGCCGGCCGGCGCCGCCGATGTCGGCTCGGGGATGTCGGTGATGATAGTGTCGGTGGTGAGCACCATACCGGCGATCGAGGCGGCGTTCTGCAGCGCCGAGCGCGT
>DHIZ01000064.1:0-304 GCA_002404055.1 Chloroflexi bacterium UBA4733 | reverse complement strand
GCCGGATCGATGATGCCGGCCTTGTACATGTCGACGTACTCACCGGTCATGGCGTTGAAGCCGAAGCCGACCGCCTGCCGCTTCACCTCGCCGACAACCACGGAGCCGTCGAACCCGGCGTTCTTGGCAATCTGGCGAACAGGCTCCTCCAGCGCGCGGCGGATGATCTGCACGCCGGTGCGCACATCCCCCTCGGCCTTGAGATCGTCCAGGGCCGGCAAGGCGTCAACGAGCGCCGTGCCCCCACCGGCGACGATGCCTTCTTCCACCGCCGCGCGGGTGGCGGAAAGGGCGTCCTCGACGC
>DHIZ01000260.1 GCA_002404055.1 Chloroflexi bacterium UBA4733 | reverse complement strand
AGAAATACCTACCCCTTAAAGCCCGTCCGCCGCCGGTACACCGTCCTGGTTCAAGGGCTGCACCGCCCGGGATCGCGCTATCCCGAGCTGCTGGTAGGCGGCCGGCGGCTCATTTGTGCCACCGGGATACAGTCCGCCCTGGAACCCCTGATAGGTACCGGCTCCCAGGTCGGTCAGAGGAATGAGACCCACCGAGGTACGCGTGAAATCAACCATAGCGTTGACTGGCGAAACGGGCCGTTCAGGCTCCATCAGACATCCCCGACCGCAACCGGCGACCAAAGAAGTCCAACGTCATCGCCCAGGATTGGTCGATGGCACTGGGCGAGCCGCGGTAGGTGAAGCCGTGGCCTTCACCGGGGAACATGCGGAACTCGTGCTCCTTGCCGGCACGGGCCAGCGCGATATCCAGGCCAATAGTGTGCTCGTAGAGGTTGTCCTGGTCACCGCAAACGAGGAGCAGCGGGCAGTTGGTGCGCTCAGCGAACAGGTGCGGGGTGCGGACGATCATCTGGCGGCGCGTTTCCGCGAGAGACGCCTGCCCGGCGAGCAGTGGTCCAAAGATCTGATCGACCAGGCGGCGCTGGGGCACAGCAGCAAACGCTGGGCCCTGGGCGACCGTCGCCACCCACTGCCGCATGCTGCCGTTCGGTCCGCTCAACCCCGCAAAGCAGATGTCGGCCGGCGGGAAATAGGGGATGGCCGCCCGCAACTCCGTCGAGCGTTGGGACGCCAGGGCGCTGATCCAGCCGCCATGCGACGTACCCCACATGCCGATGCGCGAAGCGTCCACGTAGGGCAGCGTCTTGCCGCAGGCCAGGAGAGCAAGCACATCGTCGACGTTGCTGCCGGCAAAGTCCGGCACGCCATCCGACCGACCCAACGGCGTCATCCCGCCACGGTAGCAGGAGGCCAGTACGACGTAGCCTGCCCGCGCCAGCTCCCAGCACCAGGTCTGGAACGGCCGGCGGTCACCGGTCGGAACGTCACTCCTGTCGACAGCCGGTCCCGACTGCGGCGCCCGCAGCGGTCCCAGTCCGGCGAAGCCGCCGTGGTTGGCCAGCAGGAGCGGAAAGGGACCACTGGACAGTTTGGTTGGCCGGTAGAGGGCGCCGTAGATGTTCAGCCCGTCGCTCTGGTGCTGGAGAAACTGCGCAGTGACACCATCGCCCAGCACCGGCTCGCCCAGCAGCGTGAACCCCTCTGCCCGGTGATGCTCCGGCAGCGACGCCCACGCTGCGGCGAGCTCATCCGGCGCCGGCGGTGCGAAGAGCGCCTCCAGATCGATCATCATCCCTCCTTCACCGGTAACCCGTTTTTCGCGCTTCTTCTGCTGTGCCACAGTCCAGCAGCCGCCCGATGGCACTCCGGTCATGTGTTCGGTTCCATGATACCATTTCCACGGCGCGCAGACAGGAGGTAGTACGATGGCGGTGTTCGTCACGGTTTCCGGCAGTCACGGCGGGGCATGGGGCTGGGCCCAGATGCGGGCGTTGCTCCGCGCGGCCGGCCACGAGCTTGTTGCCACCACGCTGACCGGACTCGGCGAGCGGGTACACCTTGCCCACCCGGATATCAACCTGGACACGCACATCCAGGATGTCGTCAACGTCCTCATCTACGAGGACCTCCAGCAGGCCGTGCTGGTGGGGGGCAGCTACGGCGGCATGGTCATCACCGGCGTCGCCGATCGTGTGCCCGAGCGGCTGGCCCACGTGGTCTACGTCGACGCCATGGTGCCCAGGGATGGGGAGGCCGTGGCCGATCTCTTCCCCCAGGCGCGCGAGAACTGGCTGGCAACGGCGCGCGCGCAAGGCGATGGCTGGCGCATTCCCCCCGGCAAGAACGCCGGACCACGGGCAGCCGCCCAGCCGCTGCAGACGTACTTGCAGCCGATCCGGCTCACCAACGCCGCCGCGTCGCGCGTGCCGCGCACATTTATTCGTTGCACGAACCCGCGGTCGACCATCCTTGACCACATCGTCGAGCGGCTGCAAGGTGAGCCCGGCTGGCGCTATCGGGAACTGGCCGCCGGTCACGGGGCGCATACGCAAGCGCCACGCGAGCTGACCGCGCTGCTCCTGGAGACCGTGTAGGAGAATGGTCGTGCGGCGAAGGCGGGGTCGGCTTGAGTGGTGCATCTACGAACTTCGGTGCATGTTGCCAACGCACGCCTGGCGACTAAAGTCGCGGCTACACAAGGAAAAGTCCGCCTGCGCGGACTCGTTCCTAGCCCGCGCAGGCGGGCTTCGCTGGCATTAGGCGCGACTTTAGTCGCTGGCCGCACACTGACGAACTGCGCCAGACTTGCCGGATGCACCGCAACGTGCATGGACACGACCGCTTCTTGAAGCCTGGTTTGCTACGAGACTCCCCTGTGCAGGCGGCGAGCAAAGAAATCCAGCGTCAGCCCCCATGCCTCGGCGGTTGCTTCGGGCGAGCCATTGTGATTGAAGCCGTGGTCTTCCTTCGGGAAGATGCGGAACTCGTGCTCCTTGTGGGCACGGGCCAGGGCGATGTCGAGCGTGACCGCCTGGTCACAGAGGGGGTCGGCGTCGCCGCAGACTACGAAGACCGGGCACTGCGTGCGGTCAGCGAACAGATGCGCCGTGCGAACGATCATCTCCTGCCGCGTCTGGCGCAGCGTGCGGCGTCCCTCCAGCCACGGCTGGAAGATGCCGTGCGTGATCATGCGCTGCGGCGTCTGGCCGCTGAGCAGCGCTTCCAGGTACTGCCGGGTGCTGCGATTGGGGGCGGGTCCACGAAAGATAACGTCGATCGCCGGGTAGAAGCAGAGCCCGGCCCGCAGCTCCGGCGAGCGCTGCACGGCCAGGGCGGTGATCACGGCGCCGTGGGAGTTGCCCCACATGCCGATGCGCCCGCCATCCACATAGGGCAGCGCCTCGCCGCAGGCCAGGAGCTGCAGCACATCGTCGACCTCGCCCTTGCGCAGCTCGAGTCTGCCTTCCGACATCCCCACGGGCGATGGCTCGCCGCGGTAGGCAGAGGCCAGCACGACATAGCCGGCCTGGGCGAGTTCCCAACACCAGGTCGGGAAAGGCCGGCGCCTGGTGGGTGGCGACGTCCCATCAGCGCCAGGCGCCGGGGTCGCGCGCAACGGTCCCAGGCCGCCGCCCCCGCCGTGATTGGCCAGCAGCAAGGGATAGGGGCCGGCGGCAGTGTCGCTTGGCCGGTAGAGCGCGCCGTAGACCTTGAGGCCGGCGCTGGCGTAGTGGAAGAACTGGGCCGTCACGCCGTCTTCCTGGATCGGCTCGCCCAGGAGCTCGAGCGGACCGGCGCCGAAGTCTGTGGCCAGCGACGCCCAGGCTTCGGCGATCTCCTCAGCAGTGGGGGGCGCAAAGAGGGCGTCGAGGTCGTGGAGGGACGGCGGTGGTTGGCGCATGCAAAACCTACCAGTCTGCTAGCAGCAAGAATGCTATGAAAATGTTATCATGGAACCGAGGTCATCACGCCGCTCGCGCCTGCGCCGCGACGCTGCTCAACGAGTGGCGCAACATTCCCCACGCTGGAACGGAACAGGCATGCCTGGGACCAGTGAAACGCTGGCGGGCCACCGCCGGTCGCTCACGCTCGCTGTCCTCACGCTGCTGCTCCTGACGGCCTGCGATTCCGGCAGCACGGCGATTGCCACCGTCGCGTCGAGTTCGGCCAGCGCCACACTTTCTGCCAGCGCCTCGAGTTCCACCAGCGCGTCGAAGCTCGCCAGGGCGTCGTCGGAGCAGAGAGTCAGCACGCCGGCCTGCACGGCGCCGAATGGCAGCCCTGCCGACACGCTGGTCGCTGAGCCGAGCGCGCCGCACGGGCTGTTTGTGCTCTCCGGCGCCCTGCCGCTGGCCCAGTCCCAGTTGGGACCGAGCATCCCATCCAGCAATACCTGGTCCACAATCCCCTGGTCTGCGGCGGCACGGTGTTTGTGAACTGGAACCGGGTCGATAACGGCCCCGGCACGAATCCCCGCTACAACTGGAGCGTGATCGACCAGTTGATCGCACCATGGGTGCCGGCCGGCAAGATCGTCAACCTGCTGCTGGACGGCACAGGCTATCAGGGGCAGGTGCTTCAAGCGGTGCCAGCCTGGCTGCAGCCGCAGCTCCAAACGGTGACGTGCGGCGTAGACATCGCGCCGGTCTACTGGCAAGCCGCCTATGTCAGCAACTGGCAGACCTACGTGGCCGCCGTGGTCCGGCACTATGCCGCCAATCCCAGTGTCGGCTACATCCACGTCGGCGTGGGCTCGGGCGCCCAGACCCTGGTGGTCGGCGTGCGCAACGCCCCTTGCCTGGCCAGGTGGAACGCGATCGGCTACCAGTCGCACTGGCCGGCCTACGTGCAGCAGATGATCGCCTTCGCCGGCTCGCTGCACTCCTCCAAGCAACTGCTGGTCTCGTTCAACGACTATTCCAACGACCCGCCGGCCGCGCAGATCGCCCAGCAGGACGCGGCCGGCGGCATCGGCTTCGGCTTCTCCGGCTTGCAAGCGCGAGATGTGACCGCCTACCTGGCGCACCAGCCCTGTAACCAGACGAACTGGTGCGCCCTCTACGACCAGTGCGCCGGCAAGATGCCGCCGTATGTCTACATTTGGTCTCGATTCCATGATACCATTTCCACCGAACGATCCCTGTTCGGCGGTATCGGGCCTAAACCCGGGCGCTGTCGGTGCGGGTTGGAGAGGCCGATGCTCGCTGCCTGGAAGACGCCACCGAGTTGTCACGGCCAATATTCTGGCCAACTGCTTCGTTCAGTCGACCGAGCGAGCGGTGGCCGAGCGCTCAGTCTGAATGGCACGCTGTGAGGATGCGTTGGGGGTGAGCATGGCAAGTTTGGCATCGGTGAGGGATGCGGACGTGGCGGCACACCGAGCAGCGGTGAGCGGACCCAGCGGGGTGGCACGCCCCACGCGCGGCACGGTGGCATCGCGGCGAACTTTGCTACGGATGGCAGGAGGTGGCCTGAGCGGCTTTGCCGTGTCCACGCTCATGGCCGCCTGTGCCGAGACCGGCGGGGCAGTAACGGGATCAACGTCGACGGCCGCTGCGAGCGCGATGGCGAGCGGTGCCGGCGTGCCCAGTCCGTCGGCGGCCAGCACGGCGTCGACGGCGCGGGCAGCGCAGGCCGCCGCAGCCACCACCAACAGTGCGGCAATCGCGGCAGGAAGCAGCGCCACCGTTCCCGCTGTTGTCCCCGCATCCGCTACGGTAGGGAAGGCACCGGAGACGTTGTTGGTCATGGCCTGGACCGGCGCCGGACAGTGGTCGCGTGGCAACTGGGAGAGCTATGGCAAGACCCAATTGGGTACCAACGTCACTGTGCAGATCCTGCCCACCGGCGGCAACTCGGCGGACCAGAAGCTCCTGATCGCCGTCTCCGCCGGCACGCCTCCCGGCCTGTTCTGGACCGGTCGTGCCACCGTCGCCGGTTGGGGACTCCGGGGCATCGCCCAGCCTCTTGATGACCGACTCGCCAAGTCGACCGTCATCCAGAACGATAACTTCATCGCCCACGCGCTGGATGAGAACCGTTGGAAGGGCAAAGTCTACGGACTTTACTGGAGCGCGGACGCTCGCATCCTCTATTGGAACAAGGACCTGTTTCATGCTGCGGGATTGGACCCTGAGCAGCCGCCGCAAACCTGGGACCAGTTCGGTACGGTGATGCAGCGCCTGACCAAGAACCTGTCTGGAGGCGATGGCCAGGTCCTCGGCTTCAACCCCACGTACGTCAGTGTAGGGACAAGCATCTGGGAGACGTGGTTCTGGGAACTCGGCGGCAGCTATTTGAGTGCCGATGGGACGCACGTGACCATCGCCAATGACGCCGGTGTCGGCGCGCTGGACTGGATGGTGAAACAGGCGCAGGTGCAGGGTGGCTGGAACGCCATCACCTCCTACTGGAGTGCTGCCGGCAAGAACGCCGGCTCGGCCACCGCGCAAGTCGGCTGGGGCTTCGGTCTGCAAAAGGTGGCGATGTTGGCCGAAGTCGGCAATGCGATCACGAATCTGCGAACGCACTGGCCAGGTATTCGCTATGGCGTCGCCGGGATCCCTGCTGCCGCGAGTGGCAAGCGAGCCAGTGTCCGTGGCGGCTATTCCTGGGTACTGCCGACCGGTGCGACCGCTCCCGATACGGCGTGGGCTTTCCTGGAGTGGGCGTTCGCCGCCGAGCAGAGCCTGGCCTTCAAAAACCAGTTCACCCGGATTCCTACCACGCTCGACGCAATCAAGAGTCCGAAGTGGCTGCCCGGCGATCCCATGGCCCGCCAGGTGATGCTGGATGTGGTTCAGTACAGCCAACGCATTCCCTGCATCTCGCCTGGGCTGGCACAAATCCTTCCGGTCAACCAGGGTATTCCAACGACGGTCCTGGAAGGGAATTTGACGGCTCAGACGGAGTTGACGACCGCGCAAAGCCAGATTCAGGCAATCCTGAACAAGGCGCTGCCAGGGCAGGCCAGCGGTTGAGGCGCGGATCGTCAGAAGCGCCGACCTGGGCAGGTGGGTGCGAGCGTATTGCATTTCGGTAGCATGCCTGAAAGGCGACAAGGAGACACCATGGCGAGCATGTTTTGTGATCGGCTACTGTCGGCTCCCGTTGGCGGCGGCTTCGCCATGGACGATTACTGGGTCTGGTGCGGTTCCGTGATTCAAGGAGACGATGGGCGGTACCACATGTTCGCCTCCCGCTGGCCGCGCAGCCTCGCTTTCATCCCGCACTGGCTCACCAACTCGGAGGTCGTCCGCGCTACCTCACCGACGCCTGAAGGGCCGTATACGTTCGCGGAGGTGGTGCTGCCGGCTCGCGGCGGCGCCTCCTGGGATGGCCGGATGACGCACAACCCGACCATCCACCGCTCGGGCAATACCTATCTCCTCTACTACATCGGCACGACCTATGACTGCCCAACGCCGACGGCGGCTCGGCAGGAATCGTCGTCGGCGCCGTGCGTGCGGCAAGCGCGCAACAACCAGCGCATCGGCCTCGCCACGGCGCCATCGCTGGCTGGTCCGTGGACCCGCCGGGACGAACCGATCATTCAGCCCCGGCCGGGCAAATGGGACGACCTTTTCACCGCCAACCCGGCGCCACTGGTGGAAGCGGACGGCAGCGTTCTGCTCGTCTATAAGGCGCGCGACAGCAAGCAAGACCTGATGCGCCACGGCCTCACGCGGGCCGCGCGCTACGACGCCCCCTATGAGCGCGTGCAGGATGAGCCGATCTTTCCCGAAGCGCTGGCCGGTCAGGTGGAGGACCCTTTCATCTGGCGAGGTGACGGCGGGTACGAGATGCTGTTGCATGACCCGAGTGGGGCCGTCGCCGGCGAGCAGCACGCCATCGCCCACGCCCGCTCTGCCGATGCCCGCACCTGGCAGTGGTCGACACCGGACCTGGCTTGCGGGCGGACGGTGCGTTGGGAAGACGGCCATATCAGCAGGCAGCCGCGGGTCGAACGCCCCCAACTCCTGCTCGATGGCGACCGACCTACTCACCTCTTTATGGCGACCGGGGATGGTCCCGTCGAACCCGGTCGCGGTGACCGCAATTCGATGCGCCGCTCCTGGAACATGGTCATTCCGCTGGCGTAGCCGCCATTGCGGACGAAGGGACGCTGAACATGCCCAAAACGCCAAATGTGCTGATCCTGATGACCGACCAGCAGCGCCACGACTATCTGGGCTGTGCCGGCAATGCCTGGCTGCACACCCCCAACATGGACCGGCTGGCGCGAGAGGGGGTACGCTTCACGCGCGCCTACACCACCAGCCCGCTCTGCATGCCGGCCCGCGCCAGCTTCGTCAGTGGGCAATACCTGCACAACCACCACCTGGCCACCAACGCCGGGATGCTACCGGCGGAGAGCGATACCTTCATGCGCCGGTTGCAGCAGGCAGGCTACCACACCGCCTTCGTCGGCAAGGGGCACTTCTACGGTCACGGCGGCGGCACGGACCTGCGCCACTGGGAAACCTACGTGCGCTCCCGCGGCTTCGACGACGTCCACGAGACGACCGGCCCACTCAGCACACTGGGGACGGAGTCCTACCTCACCGCCTTCTGGCGCGAGCGCGGCCTGCTCGACGCCTTCCGCGACGACTACCGGCGGCGGCGCGCCTTCCCGGGTGTCGCTACCTGGCCCAGCCCCCTGGCGCTGGAAGATCAACTTGATAGCTATATCGGTCAGCAAAGTGTGGCGTGGCTCGAGCACTACACGGGCGAGCAGCCCTTCCTGCTCTGGGCGGCGTTCGGCGCGCCCCATCCTCCCTTCGACGCCCCAGCCGAGTATGCATCCATGTACGACGAGGCGGAGATCCCAGCGGCAGCGCCGCCCGCCGATATTCCGGCCTGGGCGCCAAGGCACGTGGCCACCTTCCTCAGCCACAGCAGAGCCTACGACCCAGCGGTGCTGCGCGCGGCGCGAGCACAATACGCCCGCAAAATCTCGCTGGTCGACTATTGGTTCGGTCGCCTGCTGGCGGTGCTGGAGCGGCGCGGCATGCTCGAAGACACCTGCATCCTCTTCTTCTCGGACCACGGCGATATGCTGGGCGAGCAGGGGCGCATGGGCAAGGGCTGCTTCTTCGAACCGGCGGTGCGTATTCCCTTGATCCTCCGCTACCCGGCTCTCCTGCCGCAGGGCCGCACGATCGAGGCGCCGGTCGAGTTGATCGACTGTTTCCCGACGCTGCTGGACATCGGGGGAGCAGAGCCGTCAGGGTCGGCCTTTGGCCGGTCTCTCGTGCCCGTGGCGAGCGGGGCGACGACTGAGCACCGGTCGCCGATCTTCAGTGAGCTCAACCGGCACGTCATGGTCTTTGATGGCCGCCACAAATACACCGTGGATGGGCAAGCAGGCGGGTACATGCTCTACGACCTCCAAGCCGATCCGGGCGAGCGTCGCAACCTGATCGGTCATCCAGACGTAGCGGCGCTGGAACGCCAGTTGCGGGAGCAGCTCCTGGAGTGGCTCGTGCGTACCCAGGTGGTGCTGACCTGGCCGGCCAACAGCGCTGAGTAGCATGGCGGAACGTTAGCACGCCCAGCCGAGCGTGCAGACGGAGAGCGAAAGGGGTCCATGGCAATGGCAGCAACGCAACGGACAGTTGAGGATAGCCCTACGAGGGCTGGACGGCTCTCCCGCGCGGCCCTGCTGCGCCGGCTCTGCGGCGCAGTGGTGCTGCTGGCGGGAGCGAGCCTCGCGGCCTGCACGGCAGGGCCGGCCGGCCCTGCGTCAATCCAGGGCGGCACGTCCACCGCGACGACTCGAGCAGCTGCAGCCAGTTCCGCGACCAGCACAGCAAGCACCAGTTCGGCCGCCACCTCCGCAGCCGCCGGCAGCCCAGCCGTGATCAATGTCGTCTATATCCGCCAGGCCAATGTCTCCCTGGCCGCCGCACTCAAGGCGCAGGCGGCGGCGTTCAACCGGGACCAGCATGCGCTCCACGCCACCTTCCAGAACGCGACCGGGGTCGGCACGAGTGGCGCCTCCTGGCCGACCAAACGGACCGCCATGCTGGCCTCCGGTACGGCGCCGGACTGCTTCGAGCTGGGGGAGGACGAGCTGGCCGGCGTCGCCTCTACCGGCAGCTTGCTCAATCTCAGCGCCCGGCTGGCGCGCGATGCCAAGGAAGTGAATCCCAACGACTTCTTCCCCGCCCATCTGGAAGCGGGCAAATGGCAGGGCAATCAGGTCGCCCTGCCGCCGGACGGCTGCGCCATCTTGCAGTACTACAACATCAACGCCTTCCAGGCGGCCGGC
This sequence comes from Chloroflexi bacterium UBA4733, assembly GCA_002404055.1. The sequence continues at coordinate 6,503 of DHIZ01000260.1, read as the reverse complement.
GTCACCTTGCCAAAAGCGGACTGGACCTGGAATGACTATCTCAACGCCGCGATGAAGCTCACGAAGAAAGATGCGGCCGGCCAGGTGGTGCAGGCCGGCGAAGGGACCGTCTTCACGGACACTCAACTGCTGACCTGGTTGTGGAGCAACGGCGGCGACGTGTTCAGCCCCGACTTCAAGCAGGTGCTCGTCAAGCAACAGCCGGTGGTTGATGCCGTCCAGTTCGTGGTCGACCTGGTACAAAAGTATGGCGTCACCGTCTCCAGCCCCGGCGTCAAGTTGGGCGCCAACGTCTTCCCCACTGCCAACGCCGCCATGTTCCGGGCCAACCGGGGCTTCTTCGGCACCATGCAGCCGGTCTCCAGCTTTACCTTCGACGTGGTACCCCTGCCACGCTCGCCGGGCACGCAGCAATCGGTGACCTTCACCGCGCCGGGCCTGATTGCCATCGCCAAGGCGAACGTCCAACCAGAGGCCGCCTGGACCTGGCTGAAGTTCCTCACCGGCACGGAGGCGGAAATCATCCGCTCCAAGGTGGCCGGCGGCTGCCCCTCCCGCCAGTCGGCGACGCAGGATCCTTCCTACACCGCCTACAGCATGCCGTCCCTGGCCAGCGCCAAGGCCAACGCGACCTTCGCCCAGGTGCTGCAAAATCCCCAGATGGCCCGCTTCGTCCCCAAGTACGTGGCCATGGATCAGGCGGTACAGATCCTGTCCAAACACGTGACCGCCGCCATGCAAGGCCAACAGAGCGTGTCGAACGCGCTGGACGGCGCCCAGCAGGAGTTGGCGGGACTGCTTAAGAGCACACCGCAACCGGCCGGGTAGCGCCAATACGGTTCAGTTAGTGTCCCGCAGTCGCGGCACTGCTTTCCATCGCAACCGCAGCTTGCAGAAAGCTTATCTGAACCGTGTTGGGGCTAGCGCCACCCGGCACGGCTCAGGCCGGCAGCACGGGAATGCCCGCCAGCGGGTCGTTCAGGCGGCGCTGCCACGATGCCAACTCCGCTGCCAGGCGGTGCAGGTGGCGTTGCGCGGCGCGGTCCCCGCTGCGGTCGTGCGTCTCCCAGGGGTCCACCGTCAGCTCGAAGAGTTGCAGACAGTCGGTTCCGGTGGCGAACGCTCGTGAGTGATAGTAGCGAATCAGCTTCCAAGCGCCGTCGCTGACCATCCGCTGGACATCTTTGTACACGGAAAATATGCTGTCGTGGACTCGTCGTCGCTCCCCGGAAACGAGCGGGAGCAGATTTGCGCCTTCCAACGTGGCGGGGGCTGGCGTGTCCGTCAGGGCACACAGCGTGGGGAAGAGGTCATACTGCAGGGTGAGGGCGTCGATCTGCCGGCCAGCAGGCAGGTCCGGTCCGCTCAGCAGCAGCGGGATGTGGACGCTATGCTCGTACAGATTCTGCTTGCCCATGAGTCCGTGCTGCCCGACGGCCAGGCCGTGATCCGCGGAGTAGACCACCACGCTGTTCACGCCATCCGCTCGTGACTGGAGCGCCGCCAGGATACGGCCAACGCCGGAATCCAGGTGGCTGATCATGGCGTAGTAGTCGGCCAGGTGCTGACGGACGATCTCCGCTGTCCGTGGCCATGGGGCAAGGCGCTCGTCGCGGGTGCGCAGGTCGCCGTTGTCGAAGGGATGTTGGGGCAGGTAGTTCTCCGGGAGCGGTAGAGCAGCGGGATCATAGCGGGCGGCGTACTCCGGCGGCGCCGTGCGCGGGTCGTGCGGCGCCGTGAAGGCCACATAGAGAAAGAACGGCCGCTCACCATTGTAGGCCTGCAGGAACTGTACGGCGGCGTCGCTGAAGCACTCGGTCGAATGCTTGCCACCAATCGTTCGCGCCTCGGGAAGATAGGCGCCACTGGGATCGTAGGCGTGGAGCGGCACGCGCCAGTGATCGCTCATGCCGCCGAAGAAGAGGTTGGCGCCGTCGACAAAACCGGCGTTGAAGCTCGCCTTGTCGTTGTGCCATTTGCCGGTGGCATAGGTGTGGTAGCCCGCCCCGCGCAAGACCGCCGGCAGGGTTGGCAGGGTTGGGTTCAGGGTCCGCGATCCTTCCGCATCGTTGACACGAGGCCGCACGGAAGCGCGGAAGGGATTGGCGCCGGTATGGATGGCGGCCCGGCTGGGGACGCAGACCCCGCCGAGCATGCCGCCCATGCTGTGGTGCTGGCGAAAGCAGACGCCACGTGCCACCAGTCCGTCGAGGTTCGGCGTCTGCACGACCTTGTCACCGACTGCATGGATGGCCTCACTGCGATGATCGTCGGCGATGATGAACAGTATATTGGGTCTCATCGTGCTGTTCGCGTTCATATTCTCCCTGTTCCTCCCGAACGCCACGCTCCACGTCGGTAGTCCTGCACCGTATCGCCAGCGCAGGCTGCACCATGGCGCGCGACTACCTCAGGCGTCCTGATTCGCACGACACCGCCTGCGACCGGATCCCTCGAGCAGCAGCGACCACTCAGCAGCCTGGAAAGGCCTCGGAGCGCAGCCGCGCGCCGACCTGTTGCAACACGGCCGCATCCTCCGGGTCGATTGAGCCATCGGGCAAAGGGCCGGTATTGAGCAGTAAATTGCAGCCCTGTTGCCGGGCGGCTTGGAGCGTTGCCCAGACTTCCGCTGCCGTTCTATGCTTGCCGGCCCCAGCTCGCAGATAGCCCCAGGCGCCCGGACACATCGTGGTGCAGATCTCCACGGGCTTTCCCGGCGCCGGCACCGCCTTGTGCTCCGGCGCCACAAAGTCCTCGCTGCCAAGCAACCCCTGCTTGTACGACACCAGCACCTGCGGCTGGAGCCGATGGATCAGATCGTAGAGCTCCTGGCAGCGAAAGAGGGCTCGATCGCCGGAAAGGGGCACGGCGATGCCGTCCAGCCAGATACCGGCGATCGGTCCATACCCGGTGAGCAACTCCCGGATCTGAGCGGTCACAAAATCCAGGTAGCGATCCAACTGATGCGCTGAACCATACGCATAGCTTGGTTCCGGTGGATCATACTCTGGACGGGCGCGACCGCCCCACTGGTCGTTGTTGGGCGCGTGCGGGTGGCGCCAATCGCGGCCGTGCGAGTAGTAGAGGAAGAGACCCAGGCCGTGCCGGTCACACGCTGCCGCCAACTCAGCGACGAGATCGCGACCGGCCGGCGTGTTACCACTGTGAAACGGCGTCTCGCGCGTCTGGAAGAGACAGAAACTGTCGTGGTGTCTGGTCGTCAGGTTGATGTAGCGCATACCGCAGTCCTGGGCAAACGCGGCGATGCTCTCGGCGTCGAAGTGTTCAGCGCGAAACTGGTGGGCCAGCTCGGCGTACTCAGCTACCGGGACACGTTCTCGCAACTGCACCCACTCATGCCGCCCCAGCAACGAGTACAGCCCGAAGTGCAGGAACAGCCCGTACTTCGCCTCGCTGAACCAACGCAAGGCGGCAGCGCGTGGGTTCAGCCGGTGCAGGGCTGCATGGCCGGCAAGATAGTGCGGGACACGCTGCTGATCAGTACTCATGCCGTTCCTCTTTCCACTGTACGTTACGTCCCATGCCGCGGCGAAGCCAGTTCCACTTCCGAATTTCCGACAAACAACTCATGCTCTTTGCTCTCCTCCGTCGACCGTTCGACGTAGACGTAATAGGCGCTCAGCGCGCCGCCCTCGGCCGTCTGGAGCGTCGTTTCCAGATGTGCAGGACCGGCCGGCAACTGGAGTTGGAAGATGGCGGCTGTCGCCGCAGGATCGACATCGCACTCGGAGGTCAGGCCGGCAATGTGGACGGCGGCGCGCTGGATCGGGATGGCACGGCCGCCGCCATAGCCGTCGACGATGCTGTCGCTATAGGGCTTGAGGTCACCGGGAATGCCTGCCGTCAAGGCCAGGTCCGCCTCCCGTGGCCAGCGGCGCAGCTCGAGGCGATAGCGGCCGGCCCGCACCACCTCCACCTCCCAGTAGCCGGTGAACTCCGGTCCCTGGCGGACCTGGGACTGGTTGGAGAAAGCGCGCGAGTCGTCAGCATATTCGGCAAGGCCGATGGCGTGATCCGGCTGCCGACGCCAGTCGTGGCAGGTGAGCATGACGTGCTCCGCCGCCGGGTCTCCAAGGGGGATAGGGATCTCCTCTGCCGCCCGGACGGATACCAGACGCCACCAGGCCTCGTAGTCCGCCCGCAGTTGCGCCACCATCTCCGGGCACACGGCCGCCACGTCGTGGCGCTGTGCCGGATCGCTCTGCAGATTGTAGAGCGCGCTGCCGTTGATCAGCCGCCAGTGGCCGCGCATGGCGCAACTCAAGCGCCACTTGAGGGGCTGGAGCAGGCGCTGAGAATCGGTGACCACGGCACGGTCGGGCCACGCTGCGCCGGCCGGCCCCCCTTCCAGCAGCGGGACGAGGCTGCGACCGTGGAAACGCGCGGGGTCGTACGTCAGGCCGCACAGGTCGAGGAGGGTGGGGCTGATGTCGATGTTGGCCGTCAAGGTGTCGATGTCGCGTCCCCTGCTAAAGCCGCCGGCAGGCCAGCGCAGGAAGAAGGGAACGCGGTGGCCGCCCTCATAAGGTGTGCCCTTGCCGCCGCGCATGCCGGCGTTGTAGCCGTGGGTGATGAACTGTTCCCGGTCGCGCCGTAGCCCGCCGGCACTGCCGTTGTCGGTCATAAAGATGAATATGGTGTTGTGGGTCAGGCCGAGATCGTCCAACTGCTGGCGCAACAGGCCGACGTTGTGATCAATGCAGGCGACCATGCCATAGAACTTGAGCATCTGATCCCAGGCGGGATAGTTGAAGAAGCTGGCGGCCGCCGGGTCGGCGGCGGCCAGGTCGATATACGGCTTGCTGAAGCGCTCCGGCACGATGTGCGGCGAGTGGGGAGCGTTGGGCGTCACCATGCAGAAGAACGGTTGGTCCCGATGGCGCTCGATGAAGTCGCCGGCCAGCGCAAACCAGACATCGGTGCAGTAGCCGTCGAAGGGCTCCCAGGCGCCGTTGCGGCAGTAGCGGTCGTCGGTGTAGTTGTTGCCCCAGTAGTCCGGCGTGTTGCCGACGCCGCCGCCGCCGTGCGTGACGACTTCCTGAAAGCCGCGATCCTGCGGCCGGTAGGGGTAGGCGTCGCCCAGGTGCCACTTGCCAAAGAGACCGGTGACGTAGCCGGCGCCGGCCAGAGCGTCGGCCAGCGTGCGCTCGTCCCGGCGTAGCAGAGAACGCCCGGCAACGGTGTGCCAGACGCCCGTGCTGTTGGCATAGTGGCCGGCATAGAGGCCGGCGCGCGTGGGCGAGCAGGTGGGCCCGACGTGAAAGTTGGTGAGGCGAACGCTCTGGCCGTGCAAGCGGTCCAGGTTTGGCGTCTGCAGGTAGGGGTTGCCGTGGCAACCGAGATCCCCGTAACCCTGGTCGTCGGTCAGCACGAAGACGATGTTGGGCCGCCGGCCGGCGACGCCATCAGGAGCGACGCTGGTTGCAGTCATGGGTGTTCAATCCTCTCATCACAGCACGTCCTCGACGTCGCCACGGCCAGGCTCACCATCGGCGTCTCGGAGGGACCCCTGTTCCGCTCAACTCGGCCATGGGTAGCTATTGGAGCCGGCAGTTGGCGCTCTCGGACCGGCAGGCAGGCCGGCCTGCCAGGCCAGCGCTTGCCTGGCGAGCGTCTCCACAAGCGCCGGCTGCGAGGTGGCCTGATTGTTCAACTCCACGGGATCGCGCACAATGTCGTAGAGCTCGATGCGGCTCCGGTCGGGATTGAGCAGCAGCTTCCAGCGACCTTGCCGGATTGCCAGCATCGGACTGCGGTTGATAATGTGACCGGCGATCGGAAAGCGCCATTCCCACAGCAGAGGCGTCGTACGCTCGGCCGGTCCGCCAAAGAGCGCCGCCGCACGATCCTCACCGTTGCCCTGCCAGCCCGCCGGTAGCGCGGCACCGGCCAGCCTACAGAGCGTCGGCAGCATGTCGACGCTGCTGATGACGGAGGCGTTGTCCACGCGGCCGGCGCTGGTGTGCCCCGGCCAGCGCACGATGAGCGGCATGCGCACGCCGCCTTCATAGAGGCTGCGCTTGCGTCCGCGGAACGGACCGGGGCTGCCGACGCCGCTATGGGAGGCGTTGCGGATCAGGACATCTTCCGGGCCGTTGTCGCCGGTGAACAGCACGATGGTATGCTCGGCCAGCCCCAGGTCGTCGAGCCGCTGTAGCAGCCGCCCGATCTGCCGGTCAGCGTTGGTGACGACCGAATAGTAGATGGTCGGCGCACCCACGTGCTCGACGTGCATCGGCGACAACTGCCGGTAGGGCGCCATCTGCTCGGCGGTCGGATTGAGGATGGCGTGCGGATCGAGCAGCCAGGCCTGGACGTAGAAGGGGTGATCGCGGTGGCGCTCCATGAAGCGAATCGTCTCGTCGACGATCAACTCGCTCGAGCGCGGTCGAAGCGTCGCGACCGGGCCGGGATCGTTCGGCTCCCCCCCCCCCGCCCAGGGCTAACCGCTATTGTTCTTGCTGCGATGGGCGACCGAGACG
>DHIZ01000256.1 GCA_002404055.1 Chloroflexi bacterium UBA4733 | reverse complement strand
TTATTCCGTGACGGCTCCTAAGGTGCGCTGCTGTCGAGCCAGCGTGCCTCGGTCCCATCGAGCGTCCTGCGCCTGGCCCGGCCGGCGCCTAGAAGAGCAGAGAGGAAAGGGTGATTCCATGTTCCTGCCCAGGTTTGGCCAAAGGGCCACCCGGTCGCTCACGAGAGCGTTGCGCGCGGTGTCGATCGTCACCGCGGTGACTATAGCGTCCGCGGCCGTCCAAACGCAAGCAACCGGTGGCTCGTGGTCCATGGGGGCCTCCACGGCATCTGCGCAGGCGGTGCCGACGCCCGGCGTCACCCCGTCTCCGCCGTTGCGGACAGGGCAGGCCCCGATCCACGTCGGTCCGATCCTCCAGACGCACGTCTCACACGGGCCGTACCCGGTGAATCCCCAGTCGGAAACCGCCAGGCGAGCCGCGGCGGACGCTATTGTCGCCGGCCGCACTTCGCTCTCCGCGAGGACGCCGGTGGACCCGACCGCTCAACTGTCGCCCGGAACGCCAAAAGCGCCAGTGACGCACGCCTCGACGGGACCGTCGACCGTGCGCACTGCCACGCCGCTCGCCGCCGCTCTGTTCGGCGCCCCGATCGCTGAGGCTGCCGCCACGGATCTGCAAGTGTTTCGCAGCACGTCGTTGCAGGGCGTACCGCCCTCCGGCGTCGGGCTCAGCACGTCCTTCGAACCCAGCGTCTCGAACCACGGGAACACCGTCTTTTACACCGGGAACTACTTCGCGGCGCCCTCGGCGGACGGGGGGAGCACGTTCACCTATGTGAATCCCGGTCAGGCTCTGCCCCCGGGACCGAGCGGCCAGCCGTGGTGCTGCGATCAGGTGACCATCTACGACCCGAACTACAACCTGCTGATCTGGGAGGTCGAATACCAACGGGACGCCGCCGGCAACAACGTGCAGCGGTTGGCCATCCCTATCGACCAGAGCAACCTGGCCACTACCGGCTGGAGCTATTGGGATATCAGCGCCCAGACCCTAGGGTTCGCGTCCGGCTACTGGCTCGACTATCCCAAGCTGGCGCTGTCCGCGAACAACCTCTTCATGACGACGAACGTCTGCCTCACCGGCGGCGGCTGCAACAACACCGTGATGATCGGCATCCCGCTGAGCAGCCTGGCCCAGCGCGCGCCCAACGTCTACTGGTACACCGACAGCGGGATCGGCTTCGGCCCGACGAGCGGCGTGCAGACGCAGATGAGCAAGATGTACTTCGCGCGCCATCTGAACACGACCACGCTGCGGATCTACACCTGGACGGAGGGGAGCGGCGTCATCACGTGGGCCGACGTCGGCCACTCCGCGTACAACCCCCCACCCTCGAAGTGCCCCAGCCCTGACGCTACCTCCGGCAACCCGCACAACATGTGCGGCAACGATAACGACTGGATCAAGGGCGGCTGGGTCGAGAATGGCAAAGTTGGCTTCTTCTGGGATGCCAACAACGGCACCGCGGGGCTCGGTACCTTCAATTACCCGTACATCCACGCGGTGGAGGTCAACCAAACGGACATGTCGCTGAACACTCAGCCCATCATCTACAGCGACAGTAACGCCTGGGCATGGGGATCGGTGGCCGTGAGTAACCTCGGCGGCCTCGGTATGAGCGCGCAGTGGAGCGCGCCGTCCTATGCTCCCAGCTCAAATGTGCTCCTGCGCGACGATGTCACCGCCAACAACTGCGGCATCCTGTGCTGGCAAGCTGGGTACGTCCAGAATGGAAGCAACGGTCCCGCCAACAACGCCTGGGGCGACTATCTCACCGTCCGCGTCGCCTCGGGCAGTTCCAACACCTGGGTCGGGACGAGCTACACGCTGCAGTGTTCTCCCCCGAGCGATCCCTGCACCGTCGTGGAGCCGCGCTTCATCTGGTTCGGGCGTCAGCGCGACCTCACGCCGACGCCTTGATGGGGCCCGCGCCTCGGCACCTCATCGATGCCGACCCCGCGCGGTCGTCCGTACCGTCGGCGCGGTGAGGCGCACGGGGTCCGTGCGGTGGGTATACTGACGCCGGTGGGCACAGCCCGTCCGGTCCAGGCATGTGCGGGGGTCGGGGTCCGCGAGGAGGCGGCGGTGAACATCCAGTTGCGGGCCGAGCGCTCTCCCCTCCGCGCGGTTGATACCGCGAGAGGCTACATGGCGACCTTTGCGCTCGTCCTCGCGTTCGCCGCCGCCTGCGGACCGGCCGCGGGCGGCGGGGCAGGACCGTCCCCCTGCCCCGCTGGGGCCGCTGGGGCCGCTGGTGCGCCTGCGTCGGCCTCGCCCACTGTGAGCGCCGAGGCCACGACCCAGACCGCGCGCGGGGCTGGCGCGCCAGCGGCCCCAGCGGCCCCAGCGGCGACGTCGGCGCGCGCGACGACGGGGACGGCCACGGTGACGCAGGGGGCTGCCGGGACGATGACGCTGGCGCGCGGGCCCTATCCCACCTTGTCGCCGCCGGAACAGGCGACCGTCGATGCCTATCGAGCGATGCACGCGGCGACGCAGGGCCTGGTGGGTCCGACCACGCCGCCAGGTCCGAATGCGCAATCGCGCTCAGGCCCGCCGGCCGGGCCGCAGGTCGTCCCGCACACGGCCTCACAGGGGGGATCAGGCGGGATGGCCGCCGACTGCGCGCGGCGCTAGCCGCAGACCGGGCCGTCGACGCCCGCCAGCCGGAGGCGATCCTCGGCCATCCAACGGTGCAAGGGCTGCTGGACTTCCGGCGGCCGGTGGTGGTGCTGCTGGTGGCGCTGCTCCATTTCATCCCCGACGACGGCGACGCCCGCCGCATCGTGCGCACGCTGCGGGAGCGCCTGGTGCCAGGCAGCTTCCTGGTCCTCTCGCATGGCACCAACGAGGGCGTCCCCGCCGAGGTCGTGGCGCGGGCAGAACGGCTCTACGCCGGCACGACCAACCCGGTCAAGGCCCGCACCCGCGCCCAGATTGCGGCCTTCCTGGAGAGGTGGGAGCTGGTGCCGCCCGGGCTGGTTTCCACCCCGCGCTGGCGACCAGAGGGGCCGCACGACCCCTTGGTGGAGCAGCCAGCGCGCAGCGGCGTCTTGGCGGCCGTCGGTCGGAAACCGTAGCCAGGCATGGCTGCTGGTAGCGGCGCCGAGCATCCGCACCGCGTCAGCCACCAGGCCGACGCGGGCGCGGCGCCGGCATCAGCCGCACGACGGCGCATACGCTGTACTACGCCACGGCCACGCGGGTCGATTTCGAGACACTGGAAAAGCTCTGCCGCTACTTCGGCTGTGGCGTCGGCGATCGGCAGCCTGCTCAACCTCAGCGCCCGGCTGGCGCGCGATGCCAAGGAAGTGAATCCTAACGATTTCTTCCCCGCCCATCTGGAAGGGGGCAAATGGCAGGGAAATCAGGTAGCCTTGCCGCCCGATGGCTGTGCCATCTTGCAGTACTACAACATCAACGCCTTCCAGTCGGCCGGAATTGCTTTGCCGAAGACGGATTGGACCTGGAGTGACTACCTCAACGCCGCGACGAAACTCACCAAAAAGGATGCTGCCGGACAGGTGGTGCAGGCCGGCGAAGGGACCGCCTTCACGGGCACCCAACTGCTGCCCTGGCTGTGGAGTAACGGCGGCGACGTGTTCAGCCCCGACTTCAAGCAGGTGCTCGTCAAGCAACGGCCCTTGGTAGATGCCGTCCAGTTCGTTGTCGATCTGGTACAAAAGTATGGCGTCACCGTTTCCAGCCCCGGCGTCAAGTTGGGCGCCAACGTCTTCCCCACTGCCAAGGCCGCCATGTTCCGGTCCAACCGGGGTTTCTTCAGCACCATGCAGCCGGTCACCAGCTTCACCTTCGACGTGGTGCCGCTGCCGCGTGCGCCCACGACGCAGCAGTCGGTGACCTTCACCACACCGGGCCTGATCGCCATCGCCAAAGCGAATGTCCATCCGGAGGCCGCCTGGACCTGGCTGAAGTTCCTCACCAGCACGGAGGCGGAGATCATCCGCTCCAAGGTGGCCGGCGGCTGCCCCTCCCGCCAGTCGGCCACGCAGGATCCCTCCTACACCGCCTACACCATGCCCTCACTGGTAAGCGCCAAAGCCAATGCCACCTTCGCCCAGGTGCTGCTCAATCCGCAGATGGCCCGCTTTGTCCCCAAGTACGTGGCCATGGATCAGGCAGTGCAAATCCTGTCGAAGCACGTGACCGCCGCTATGCAAGGGCAACAGAACGTCTCGACCGCCCTGGACGGCGCGCAGCAGGAGTTGGCGGGGCTGCTCAAGAGCACACCGCAGCCGGTCGGGTAGCGCCGTCCGGCACGGCTCAGTCCGGCAGCAGGGGAATGCCCGCCAGCGGGTCGTTCACGCGGCGCTGCCACGATGCCAACGCGCCGCCAGGCGGAGCAGGGCTATTTCATCACCTCAGGAATGGCCGCGGAGGAGTGGGCGCCA
>DHIZ01000095.1 GCA_002404055.1 Chloroflexi bacterium UBA4733 | reverse complement strand
AAGTTATTCCGTGACGGCTCCTTAATCAGTAGAGGCTCATTGGCAGCCGGAGTGACGCTGCCCGATGGTTGGCTGCTGTCGACGTTGTCCTTAAATCCGGTGGCAAGGCCGTTCTTGCGCAGGATGCGCTTGCCGTTCTGCCAGACTGAGAAGCCGACCCGGGGCGCCTCGCCGGCGTCGTACGGACCATAAGCAAGTGTCACGGTAACCTGCTTGCCCGTTGGTGCGGAGACCGAGTATCCAGCTGTCGTCAGGCCGCCGACACCTTCCAGCGTTCCGGTCGCGGTGCCGTGCAACTCCACAGGCGCCGGTTCGACAAGGCGCTTGTGCGTGTGCGGCGCGGCTGTATCGCCCGAAATCGTCAGCGTGTAGCTCACCGTTTCAGGACTGTAGTTGAAGACCTTGATGAGCAACAGTTCCCCGGCTGCCGGCGTCACCGTTGTCGTAACGGTATTGCTATTAACGTGGTCCTTCAGCCCGGTGGCCTGGCCGTTGCCGTGGTAGATCTTCGTGCCCTTTTGCCAGATGGAGAAGCCCACGCGATGGGCATCGCCCGCAACATAGGGCGAGTAGACAAGCGTGATGGTAACTTTGCTACCCGTCGGCTTGGCGATGGTATAACGGGCATGGTTACCGCCGCTGTCTGGACTGATCGAGCCGGAAAATGTGCCCGTGGCGGCGCCCGCGTCAGCACTGGCAATACTGGTCGTCCCCATCGCCAGTGCGCCGGCTGCCGTCACTGCGCCGGCCATCGTCATAAAGTGTCGCCGAGAAAGCCCTACCCCCTCCAGAGTCGCGCCCTGCATCCGTTGTGATAGCGACAACGAAGTATCCCTTTCTGAAAATGCACCGTCTCCCACAAGACGAGTGCCGGTTGACACAACTGTTCACGTCTCCAATTGCTCCGGCTTCTTCGGCCGTTGCAGTGCTGTCAGGGGCATAGGTGGCGGTGAGCGAGCCATCGTTCTGATCTCCTAGCGCACCTGCTGGGGTCACTCCACGCAGGTCAAGGTTGAGAACAGCACAAGAAAACATCAAGTGTTCGTCAAGAATATATCAAGCCGTCATGGATGGCAAAGATGCTGGCGTCGTATAGTACCAATGAGTATTTGGCAGTTCTGACGGCAGTCGATAGCCGTGTGATGGCGGCCGGCAGGCGCCGGGCCGCAAACGTAGACCCCTCAGATGGTACCCATGCTCGCCCAGACTTCCAGCTTCGTGCGGACGCGCTCGACGACGCTGTCCGTAAACTCATCGGTGAGGGCGTGCCCGCCGAGGTCGGCTGTGCGGATGCCATCGTGGATCGCTTCAAACACCGCCTCATAGATGGCACGGGAGGCGCGGTGTGCAGCGTCGTCCGGAAGATAGGTCAGCAGGGAAGCTCCGGCCAGGATCATTGCCATGGGGTTGGCGATATTCTTACCCTGCAAGGACGGCGCCGTCCCGTGCGGCGCTTCAGCGACGACCACGCTCGGCTGCAACTGAGCATCGAAACTCAGAATCAGCGATTCCGAGCCGGCGACGGAGCCGAACATCTGCAACACGAGGTCGCTCAGGCAGTCGCCATCGCGATTCAATGCAGGAATGGTCAGCGCTTCGCCACCGCTATTCAAGAGCAAGGCGTAGGTCGCATCAATGAGTTGCGGATCGTAGCGCACATCCGGGTAGCGCATGTGGGCAGCGTCCATCTCCTCCTTGAGCATGCCCTCGTACACGGGGCTGACCGTGTACTTCGGACCGCCAAAGACCTTGCTGCGGGTGCGCCGGCCCGTGCGGAGGATCACCTTGCCGTCGATCTCCTCGCGCAAGATGGCATTCGGACTGCCGACGTCGCCTCGGCCCTCGGGTGTGATCGTGGCGGCTTTCAGCCCGTAGTGGGCCTCACGCAAGGCAGCGGCAGCCTCATGTACGACGCCGTTTCGGGAACTGCGCCGGTGTTCGAGGCCGAGGTCAAAGTGCTGGAACTGCAGGTCAAAGCCGATGACCGAAGCATCCAAGACGCGCAGCGCCTCTCTGAGCAACTCCTGGCCGGTCTGATCGCCCTCCAGGACCACGACCGTCGCCCCGCTCATGTTGTCTCCTTCTGGCCCTGGCGCGTTCCGCTGTTCTGCCTATGAAGGCATGATAGCGGTTTGCCGTTGGCGACCTCGGGCGGCGATGGTGTACACTGGCGCGCTTACGCGCTCCCTGGCGTAAGTGGGAACAGGGCGTTCAGGCGTTCCGATGATAGCCGGGAGCCGTATTCGCAGGCTTCAAACGCTTCGGCGTAGCGGACGGCGGCGCCACGCTCCGGGCCGTAGCGCTCGACCAGTTTTGCACGAAAGCGATTGGCGATGTCCTGCCCGGCCGTTGCGCGCCGGGACTCGAGCCATTGTCGCCGCTCCTGGTCGGTGGCCGGCACCTCTTGCTCGCGCCGGCCGTTGTAGGGCAGCCACTCGTACATCTGTGAGACGTGGCAGTGCAGCATGTCCATCTTCAGCGTCATCACGTCATCAATGGCCACCACGACGTCGGGTGTAAACGGGTATGGCCGCTGAAAATTGTCGCTGACGTAGCAGATGCAGGGGTTGTCACGCAAATGAGGGGTGTGCGCTGCAATGTTCGGCACCGTTACCATATATGCCGCGTCCTGCACGAGGACAGCGGTGTAGCGATGATCCGGGTGGTAATCGTTCGGCCGTGGCGACAGCACGAGATCGGGCTGAAATTCCCGGATAAGCTCGATGATGCGGCGCCGGTTGGCGAGTGTCGGCTCCAGTTCGCCATCGTGGATGTCGAGTACCTGATAGGTGACGCCGATGACCTTGCCCGCTGCCGCTGCTTCCGCCCTCCGGCGGCGCGCCAGTTCCACACCGCCAATCTCGTGGTGCCCGGCATCCCCGTTTGTCACGGAGACGAATTTTACGACGTGTCCCTGTTGTACCCAGAGTGCTGCGGTACCGCCAACCTTGATATCGCAGTCGTCGGGGTGTGCCCCGAAAGCAATGATGCGCATGTTCTCGTCCTTTCCTGCCACCGGCTACAATCTGCCGATGCCTGTACGCCTGCTCGTCCTCGATATTGACGGGACCCTGCTCGATCCGTCCGGGCAACTCACGGTGCCAACCGTGGCCGCCGTGCGCGCCGCTGTTGCCGCCGGCTGCGTGGTGACGCTGGCCACGGGCCGGCGTTTTCGCACCGCCAGGCCGATTGCCGACGCACTCGGCCTGGAATTGCCGATTCTGGTACAAAACGGCGCGCTGATCAAGGATTCCGTCACCGGCGAGGTACTGTACCACCGGCACCTGTCCTGCGCGGCCGCTGCTGTCGCCATTGCGTATCTCTGGCACGCCGGCCTGCAGCCGATCGTCTACGAGAACGCCTTTACCGGTGAGCGCGTGTTCACCGGTCCAGTCGAGCGCGACGGCCTGGTGAACGGAACGTACTTCGCGCGCCAACCCGATCACTACTTGCGCAGCACGAACCTCGACGCACTCATCCCGACGGTGGCGCCGCTGGAGGTCGCGGCGGTCGACGATGCTGCATGCGTCTCGTCGGTGGCGCCCGGTCTGGCGCATCCCGATCTCCGCCTCATCAACACGACCTATAGCAACGGCGCCGGCTTCCTGGAGGTGTTAGATGCCGGTTGCTCCAAAGCGGTGGCTCTATACGAGCTGGCGCGACGCCTTGACGTACCGATTGCGCAGACGATGGCGATTGGCGACAACCTGAACGATCTGGAGCTGCTCGCGGCGGCGGGTATCGGCGTCGCCATGGGCAACGCGAGGCCGGAAGTGCAGGCGGTGGCGCGCTACGTCACGAGTTCCAACGCCGAAGATGGCGTGGCGGCGGCGATTGCGCGGCACGTGTTAGGACGGTTCACCCAACGCCAATGAAGTTTGACGAATAAAATGGGGGGTCGGCGCCCCGCGTAGGGGCAGGGTACCCTATC
>DHIZ01000306.1 GCA_002404055.1 Chloroflexi bacterium UBA4733 | reverse complement strand
ACAAAAACCTACCCCAGAAAGCCCACCGTCCCCCCCAGGGCTGGTCTATTACGCCCAAAGGAACGGCAACCCTGACTTCACAACGCATCCGAGACCTGAGCACGGCGAACGGACGTAGCGGCCGCGCGTCCTCCGAACCGTCCCCCCGTTCGTGGCGCTCCATGTTTGCCAACGTTGCGCTACTTCCTTCCGACAAAAAAAATGTAGCGCAGCCGTAAGAGCGGCCATCAGGCGCGTAGCCTGTCCACCGGCCGGTAACCGCGGCCCTCAGCCGCTATCGTGCCGTTCCGGCAATGACGTTTGTCCTATCGGCTTGTATTCCCCGCTGCCGGGAGTCAGGATAAGCGATGGGCAAACGCCAAAAGGAGGCCACGATTATCCGTATGTTCCTGAAGCTGCTAGGCTCGCTCCTGGTGACCTTCGCTCTGTGTACCCCAGGCGCAGCCTCCGCTGATGGCGCTGTGCTTTCGGTGACGCCCGATGCCGTCCTGACCTTTGCCGGTCAGGGCGCCGGCCACGGCGTGGGGATGAGTCAGTGGGGCGCACGGGGCCGCGCGTTGGCAGGTCAAAGCGCGGCTGACATTCTGGCCGCTTACTATCAGGGGACAACGCTGGCGCAACAGGGCGACGACACGGAAACCATACGTGTGCTGATGCCGGCGGGGCAGGTGCAAACATTGACCATGCGCGATTACCTGGCCTCCGTGGTGTCGTCAGAGCTTCCGGCCGGCTTTCCTACGGCTGCCGTGCAGGCACAGGCCATCGCCAGCCGCACCTATGCGCGCTGGGAGATGAACGCGTCCAGGCCATACGACGTCACCAGCACAGTCAGCACACAGGCGTTCGGCGCCACGGCGCGTCCAGACGCCATTGGCGCGGTTCAGGCTACCGAGGGTGTCGTGCTCACCTATGCGGGTAGCATCATCCCAGCCTATTTTTTTGACTGTACCACCGGTATGACCGAGAACAACGAGAACGTCTGGGGCGGCGCACCGCTGCCCTACCTTCGGTCGATCAACGACCGTGACGCCAACGGTGTGTCTTATGCAGCAGGGTGCCCCCGCCAGCAGTGGCAAGCAGGTCCGTTTACCGGCGCTGACCTCAGCCGCATCCTGGCCGAAGACGCACGCACCAACGTCGGAAATGTGACGGCGTTGAGCTTTACGTCACGCAGCCCCGCCGGCCGCTGGCTATCGGTGACGATACAGGGAGATAGCGGCAGCAAGAACGTCACGCTGTCGGTGTTCCGCATTATCATGAACGCTGGCGCCCCCGTTGCCCGCACTATCTTCAGCGCTGACTTCAGCTTGACGTCGAGCAATCAGGTCCCCTCCCGCTCGCTGCTGGAAAACGGTGTAGTTCCGACGAACGACCTCCGTTCATTTTCCTTTGTGCTGTAGTCGGTCGGCAGCGGATGTGCTATACCATCAAGGACGGGCATGGACCATGCAGGGCAGGGTGGCGGTGGCTCGTCACCTCGGGCGCAACCCGGGCGCCGTCCACCTCGTCGAAACGGTCTGTACCCAGCAACCGGAGGCATTGGCGCGCGATCAGCGCGCCTTGCGGAGCGCCCTCGGCGCCGCCTGACGCCCACCCGGTCCCTGCTATGCTTGACACTACGAAGGCAGTGCCAACGGACGCAGGGAACGTCAGGGAAACGCATGGTTGGACGATGGCTGATCGCGTTGGTCGCGGCAGTGGCATTGCTGAGCGCCTGTTCATCCGGCGTCGCGGCGCCCGTGGCAACAACCGGCCAAACCGTCAGTACAACAGTGAGCACTGGTTCTGCCCCGACAATTTCGGCAGCAGTCCCTGCGACGTCGGCCCCGTTCCCGTCGCAAAGCCCGGTAGCGACGTCGACGCTCTCCGAACGCCTGGCGACTGTGACCGTGCCAGGCACGGCGGTGTCCAGCACGAGTGCCGGTGCGAGTGTGACGGCCACCGAAGCACTGGCGCCATTCCCAGCCACGGCAACGCCGGCGGCAGACCAATCACTGGCGCTGTTGCAGGAGTCGTTCACCCTATTGAACGAAAAGTTCTTCAAGCCGCTCAACTCGAAAGACCTGCTTACCGTCGCCTGGCAAGTTGCCGCCGACGAGGCTCGGCGTGAAGGCGGGCACGCGGCCGTTTCCGCACCCAAACTTTCGGGCAACGCCAGCGCCGATCTGGCCACCTTCTCCCAGCAGTACTTGCAACTGGTGGCAGGGCTGGCCGGGAACCACTCGCAGGTGGCGTTCCAGGCTGCCCAACAGATGACCGCCAGTCTGCGGGAGCGCCACACCTATTTTCTGACCCCCGATGAGGCCAGGCAATTTACCGCGCAGTCGTCCGGCCAAAGCAACTTCGTCGGCATCGGCGTCACCATCACCGCGACAGACCCGCCCTTTCTCGTCACGGACGTCTTTCCCAATAGTCCCGCCCAACAGGCCGGCATCCACCCCGGCGACGATATCACCGGTGTTGGCGGTACGTCTATGACTGCAGCGACGCGAGACCAACTGACAGCCGCGCTTGCCGGCGCCGCCGGCACCCCCGTGACGATCGCTTTCAAGGCGGTTTCCGGCGAAAGCCGGACGGTAACGGTAACCAGGCAAGAGGTGTACGAGCCGTTGTTGGAAAGCCGGGTGCTGGCGGACCATATGTGCTATCTGCAACTGCACAGCTTTCCCTTTGCTGACCAGGTGCTGCCGGACGGCAAAACGGTGCTCCAGGAGCTGGACGCAGACCTGGCTACATGTCAACAGGCGGGAGTGACCGGCTGGATACTGGACCTCCGTGGCGACCCCGGTGGCGCCGACGTGGAACGCTTCGCGTCCCGCTTCCTCGCAGACGGTGTGTTATCAACGGCCAAAGACCGACTGGGGGCAACCTACGAGATGGCGCCGACGGGACACCTGTTTCCGCAACAAGAGCCGCTGGCGGTGCTTATTGACGGCGGATCCGCCTCGTCGTCGGAAATACTGGCCTCGGCGGTCCAGGATCAGCATCGCGGCATCGTCGTGGGTACGCACAGCGCCGGCATCGTCAACGGCACCGAGTTGATACCGTTGCCGCTCGGTGCAGTGCTCGGCGTTGCCGTGGAACAGCTTCTGCGGGACACGAACGGCGGACCGTTGGATGGCCACCCGGTTGTACCCGACATCAACATCAGCGCCGTGCCGCCGACGGCGGAGCAGCTCGCAGCGGGAACCGACAACCAGATCAGCCGGGCCACCCAGGCCCTGGCAAACGGTCCCGGTGTCGTCCCGGCGGTTCCCACCCCGGCGCCCCTCATGCTCACCAACCAGGCGTTGGAACAGCAACTGGGACCCTTGCTGCCCGCTACTTCTGCAGTTCCTACGACGACCAATACCAAACGAGCCGACATTTCCGTCGACACACTCGATGGCTATGCATCAGAGAACCCGAGTTTCAGTCAGGCCAAAGCCCGAGCCCTCCGCCTTGGCTTCCGTGGTGAGATCGTGCGCCGCTATGGGCCGGTAGACTCACCGGACTACACCATCGGCATCGGCCTGTACAGTACGGCGCGGGGCGCGCACGATGACCTCGCCCAGGTCTACCAACCGGGTGAGATCCAGAATCCCAGTGAGAGCATCGCCGTTGCGCCACCTGCAATGTTTGGCGACGAGACGGTGGCGCGCGTCGGCACCGGCCCCAACGCCGGTTCCACGGAGATGATCTGGCGCCACGGCGCCGTCCTGTTCGATTTGCAGTACAACGGCAATCCTGGTGACGTGCCGTTCGCCAAAATGGTCACTGTCGCGAAGGCAATGGAGGCGCTATACGCGCAGCACCCGGTGAAATGAGCCTCAGCCCTGACCGGCGCACTTTTTCCAAATGGCCGTCACGGGTCCGTTCGCGCCTGTGATATTCCTGCCACGCAGACGCCGCATCGTCATTGCGGCGTTTGCGCCGCCTGCGGCACCAGTCCCGCTTGCTTGGCAATATCGCCACCAAGCGCCACGGTAACCTGACCCGCCTTGGCCCAGGGAACGTCCTGCTTCCAGAGCTGGAAGACGACGCGCTGGCAGCGAACGACGACGACGTTACCCTCGTCCGCAACTGCCATCGGCAGGCCGAAGTGATCAAGGTAGTCGGGGTCAGCCAGGTAGGCAGCCTTGACTGCCGGCGCCTGATCCAGAATGGCGAGGTGATTAGCGACGACGTCCGGCCAGGTCTTGCCGGCGTCGGAACTCCAGGATTGGCTCTTTGGCACCTGAAATTGGGCGAGGAGCCAGTCATCTTTGCCGGCCGCAGACAGCATATCGAAGATGTTGGCAAAGTGGACGCCATCGGCTTGCCATTGCAGCAGTGCGCGCTGTGTCGCTTGGTAGACAAAGCCTCCGCTGGTGAAGCGCTGTGAGGAGGGATAACCCAGCGTCGCCACGCCGCCATCAGCCTGGAACGCCGTCCAGAAGTTTGCCTGGCCGTCGTCAATGATGGTGTACCCGGTGCTACCCTGACCACCCTGGCCGTTCGCCTGCCCGTAGAAATGCCCGCTGCTCACGTCATAGTCAAGCTGGCCGGGATGGGCAGCAGCGGCAGGTGACGCCGTGACGACGACATTCTCGCCCGGCAGGCTGCCACTGCCCACCTGACCGGCAACACGAGCGGCGATCGGTCGGAACGGCGCCAGGGTCGCTGCCGAGAGATTCGTCGCCTGGGTCACGGTGGCGGTCACGCCGGTTTCCACAAGCACCACCGGCGTGCCGCCAATGAGGTACGCGGTTGGGTTCGTCAGATCCGTATGCATCGTGGCGCCCGCCAGGCTGACGGCGAAGCTACCGTTACTGGCCCCGACTGTCTGGAAGTTGCCCAGAGGGCCGCCCTGTTGTGCCTGGCCGGTACCGGCGGCAGGAACCTGGACGCTGATCGGTGTTGGCGCCGCATCCCAGAGCACCGTCACGCGCGACGTGCCGCGATCAAACACGACCTCGCGCAGGTCGCCTGGCGCAAAGAGCGTGGCGCTCTGGAAGTTGGTGAAGTATTGGGCAGCAACCTGGAAGGAGTAGTACTCGGGCCGCTTGGAATAGTCAGCCCGAACCAGGGCTTCACCGTTGACGACGTCGCCATCGCCGTCCTTCATCTTGTAGACCTCGATCTTCGGGCTGCCGGCAGCCAGGCCCATTGCCGCAGCCTCCAGGAGAAAGTTCGCTTGCTCGGTCAGCGTTGATCGCAGTTGCTCGGCGCTCCCGTAGGCAGTGTTCGCGTTGACCGGGTCATCGTAGGGTATGACGTTGGTTTCCGTAATCCATATCGGCTTGTCAAAGCCCCTTTCCTTCATCAACTGATGGTACAGCGACGGCACCGTGTACAGATCTTCGGGATTGATGTAGAGATTCAAGGCGGTGAAGTCGAAATACTGGTTATGTACCGCCGCCGTTGAGTCGGCTGCTACCTGGTCAAGGAACCTGCTGAACCACTGTTCACGCTGCATGTGAATATCCGTCCAGTAAGTCAGGGCAGCGTCAGATATCTGGACGTTCGGATTCACCTCGTGGGCGTTGAGATACGCGACCTTCAGCAACTGGTAATAGTCGGCGGGGCTGCCGGACCAGAGGTAATACGCAGCGTTCGGGGCATCGGGCGTAATATCCGGCTCGTTCCAGATGATCCAGGTGTCGACGTAACCGGCGTACATCTTGACGACCTGGCGCACGAACTGACCCCAGTAGTTATTGGGATCGTTGTAGGGGAGATTGAGGTTCTTCGGCGGGGACTTGCCGCCCTGTGACGGGTCGGCCGCCGCCCAATCCGGTGTGTTCACCAGAACGCCAACCACTTGGACGCCGTGGGAGCGCTCCTGATCAATATAGCTCGTGGGCAAGTAGAAAGGGTTCAGGGGTTGGCCGGGACCGGACTGGAGGCCATTCCACCAAAACGTGAGCCGTTCCCAGCGTACGCCGGCGTCGTAGGCCAGCGACGTCTGGTCGGTTCGAAACGCCTCGACGGCCCCCAGATGTCCGTCCGGTGCATTGACCGTCACGCCATCGGCATGCGCGTTGCCGACGCAGAACAGCGAGAGTGAGAGCAACGCGACAACAAGCCAACGGCTCGCCAGGGACGGGTACCTTGTGGAGACCATGACAATGGGCCTTTCTTCGCCGTCCGCGGGCAGGCCCGAGAGCGGATGTTACAACGCGGCATGAAAAACAGCGACTGAAGCATAGCAGGGCAGCAACGAAAGGCCTTCGCAACACTCTTCCTTACCCCCCCATAATTCCTGCTACCTCAACGCTGATCCGGGCTGGCGCCGTTCGGGCCTGCGGCTGCGGTGGTACACTGCATGGCCGTGCGATGGACGCACAACTACGCGCGCTTCGGCCCCAGGTGTCCTGCCGCAACTGCGGAAAGCCTGGAGGTGGCCCTGGCGGGATCGCGAATGAAAGGACAGTCAGTTTATTATGCCCGAAATAACTATGCGCGAGTTGCTGGAAGCGGGTGTCCACTTCGGGCACCACGCCCGTCGCTGGAACCCGAAGATGGCGCCCTTCATCTTTCGGGAGAAGAACGGCGTCCACATCATTGACTTGCGCCAGACCGTGGAGCGCTTGCAGGTCGCCTTCAACTTTGTCGAGCAACTGGTTCGCCACGGCGACACNNGCATGGCCTACGTCAACGCCCGCTGGATGGGCGGCATGTTGACGAACTTCCGGACTGTCGAGTCGCGGCTGCGCCGGATGCACCAACTGGAGCAGATGCAACAGAGCGGCGAAATGGACTCGTTGCCGAAGCGCGAACAGCTTGTACTCCTGGACGACCTGAAGCGGATGGAACGCAACCTCGGCGGCATGCGGGACCTGCGCCGCGTCCCAGCGGCGATCTTCGTCGTCGACACGCGCAAAGAGCACCTGGCGATGGCCGAAGCCGAGCGGCTGGATGTACCGATCATCGGTCTGGTCGACACCAACGTGGACCCGGATGAAGTGGACTACCCGATACCGGCCAACGACGACGGCATTCGGTCGGTACAGTTGATTTGCCGCTACATCGCCGATGCTGTTCTGGACGCGCGCATGCAGAACGAGTCGGTGGGCACGCGCACCGTCGCGGAGCCTGCGCCGGAACCGGCGTACGAGGCCGAGGCATCCGAAGGGGGAGTGTCGGCCTAGCGTCAGCCGGCACGGCGTGGCGCGAGGAGAATGACGCCGGCTGAGGGCCGGTTTGTGACAGGGGAGTCTAGCGATGGCAACAAGCACCGAGCTCATCAAAGTACTGCGCGAGGCGACTGGCGCCGGCGTTATGGACTGCAAACGAGCACTTGGCGAGTCCGAGAACGACCTGGAGAAGGCCAAGACCTTGCTCCGCCGCTGGGGGGCGGAAGGCGCTGCCAAGAAGGCCGGTCGGGAAACGCGGGAAGGGACGGTCGCTTCCTACATCCACAGCAACAACGGCGTGGGCCGCGTGGGCGCCCTCCTGGAGTTGAACTGCGAAACCGACTTCGTGGCGCGCACCGACCAGTTTAAACACCTGGCGCATCGCATCGCCCAGCACATCGTCGCGGCCGGCCCTGAGTACGTCAGTGAGGAGGACGTACCGTCCGACCTTGATGCCGAATCGCGTCAGCAGGCAGTGCGTGATCGCGTGCTACTGACACAGCGTTTCCAGGCGACCAACCAGACAATCAACGATCTGCTCAAGGAGGCTATCGGGACGTTGGGCGAGAATATTAAGGTTGGCCGCTTCAGCCGCTACGTCCTGGGCGGGGAGTGATGCCTGACGGCCAACGGTATCGCCGGATTCTGGTCAAGCTGTCGGGTGAGGCCATCGCCGGCGAGCACGGCTTCGGCATCGACCCGGTCGTTGCGCGCCGCCGTGCCGAGCAACTGGTTGCCGTCCACCAGCTCGGCATCGAAATGGCCGTCGTCGTCGGGGCCGGCAATATCTTTCGCGGCATGGCCGCCGCCTCCAAGGGCATGGAGCGCACCTCTGCCGACTACATGGGCATGCTCGGCACGGTGATGAACTCGCTGGCACTCCAGTCGTCGATCGAGGACCTCGGCGTGCCGACCCGCCTGCAAACGGCGATCGAGATGCGCCAGGTGGCAGAACCCTTCATCCGCCGGCGGGCGATTCGCCACCTGGAGAAGGGGCGTATCGTCATTTTCGCCGCCGGCACCGGCAACCCGTACTTCACGACCGACACCGCGGCGGTCCTCCGCTGCATCGAAATC
Organism: Chloroflexi bacterium UBA4733; assembly: GCA_002404055.1. The sequence goes on along the minus strand of DHIZ01000306.1, from coordinate 22,142 downwards.
AACGGCGAGGTGCTGCTGATGGGCAAGAACGGCGTGGACGCCGTGTACAACGACGATCCCCGTCACAATCCAGCGGCGGTGCGCTTCACCTCGCTAGACTACATGGATGCCTTGACCCAGCGCCTCCAGGTCATGGACGGCACTGCCTTGACGCTCTGTATGGAAAACAAGCTGCCGATCATCGTCTTTGACGCCAACGGCGAGGGCAATCTGGTGCGGGCTGCTCGCGGCGAGCGGGTGGGTACCTACGTTGGCGAGCCGTCCGCCCTGGCCGGCGCCGATTCCGGAGCTTGAGCATGGCCACACCTGTCATGGAAAGCTACCTGGAAACCATCTATAACCTGATGATGGAAGAAGAAGCCGTCATCGCGGCGCGCCTGGCGGAGCGCTTCCACATCTCGCCGCCAACGGTCAGTGAGACGCTGAGTCGCATGGTGAAGCAAGGCTTCATCACGCTGGACGCGCGCAAGAACATCCACCTGACGGCGGAGGGGCGGACCATGGCGGAGTCCGGTTTGCGCCGCCATCGCTTGCTGGAGCGCATGCTCGTCGATATGTTCGGTCTGGATTGGACCGAAGCGCACGAAGAGGCACATCGTCTGGAGCACGGCCTCTCGCCGATGCTGGAAGCGCGCATGCTCACGGTGATGGGTGAGCCCGAGACCTGTCCGCACGGCAACCCAATCCCCGCACCGGGGCGCAACCCGACACGCTATCTGGCCGACCTTGGCGCTCGTCGCCTCACCGGCGCTGCCGTTGGGGAAGCTGTCCAGGTCGTCTGCATCTCTGAGGTGGTGGAAGACGAGTCGGCGCTGCTGCGTTACCTGGGGGACCGGCACATCCGCCCTGGCGCTCAACTGACGGTGCGCGCGATGGATCACGAGCACGGCGTCACCGCCAGCCTCGACGGCCAGGACGTTGCCATTGCCTCGGCGGTGGCGGATAAAATCTGGGTGCGTGTCGCTGCCTAACTACTCCTGAAGGGAGAATCGGATGCCCGTACCAACATTGACGGACACTGAAGACCGCATGAAGAAGACGATCGAAGCGTTACGGCGCGATCTGGTCACGATCCGCACCGGGCGGGCTTCCCCGGAATTGCTACAGCGCGTGACCGTCGACTACTACGGGGCAACCACGCCGCTGCAAGGCGTGGCGACGCTCAGCGCACCCGACGCGCGCACCATCGTCATACAACCCTGGGACCGCAAGCTGATTCAAGATATCGAGCGTGCCATCCTCAAGGCCGACCTCGGCTTCAATCCGTCCAACGACGGCACAGTCCTCCGCATCACCGTGCCACCGCTGACCCAACAGCGCCGCACGGAACTGGGCCGCATGGTGACGAAGCGCCTGGAGGAGGCCAAGGTCTCCCTCCGCAACGAGCGGCGGGAGACCCACGACGGCCTGCGCAAAGCAGAACGCGCCAGCGAGATATCCGAAGACGAAGCCAAGCGTAGCGACGACCAGTTGCAAAAGCTGCTCGACCGCTACGTCGGCGAGGTTGACCGCATCGGTGCAGCAAAGCAGGCGGAGATTACCGAGGTGTAGGAGCGGATGCTGCACAACAACCTCGTCCAGCGCATCCTCAGCGCCGCGGTCATTCTGGCTGTTGCCGTACCCGTCACTGTTCTCGGTGGCCCCCTGTTCTCGCTCTTTGTCCTGATTGTCGTCGCGGCCGCCTGGTGGGAGTGGGCGACGATGGGCCGGACCGGGCGCATCCGCCCGTTCCTGGTCGTCGGCGCCATCTCAGCGTTGGGTGTCTGCGTGTTCGGCGCCGCGCCCGCCGGCTGGCGTGACCTGGCGCTGCTTGCGGCGTTTGGCGGGATCGCCGTTGCAGCGCTCTTGCGAGCCGACTACGCAGGCGTTCTGACCGATATTGCCTACACGGTTCTCGGCGTCGTCTGGCTCGGCTGGCTGGCCGGTTACGCCATCTTCCTGCGCAACGTAGTTGGTGCTGCGAACGGTCTGGCCTGGCTCCTCACCGGCATTGCCATCACGATCGCGGCCGACACTGGCGCCTACGCCACCGGCCGCGCGTTGGGGCGGCGCCTACTCGTACCCCGCGTGAGTCCCAAGAAGACCGTTGAAGGACTAGTTGGCGGGCTGGCGATAGCGGCGCTGGTTGGCGGCGCCGCTGCGCTGCTGGCGCTGGGGCGTCCCGGCTGGCAAGGGGCGCTCATCGGTATAGCCGGGGGCGCGGCGGCGGTGTTGGGTGACCTGTTGGAATCGCTGCTGAAGCGGCAACTGGGTGTGAAAGACTCGAGCCGGCTGATCCCCGGCCACGGTGGTGTGCTGGATCGGATCGACGGGCTGCTGTTCGTGATCCCGGTCATGGCGGCCTGTGTTATTCTGATTCACAGTGGATAATGCTTTACGCCTCGCCATCCTCGGCAGTACCGGTTCCGTTGGACGGCAGACCCTTGACGTCGTACGCGAGCAACCGGAGCGCCTGAAGGTTGTCGCGCTCGCCGCTCATCGCAATGCTGCCCTGCTGGAAGCGCAAGTCCGGGAGTTCGCGCCCGAGTTTGCCTGCCTGACCTCAGAAGCGCATTGGACGCTGCCCGATACGACGACGCGTTGCTGGGGAGGGCCGGAAGCACTGACGGAGGTGGCAACCTACCCTTCGGCGGACATCGTGGTTGCCGCGACCAGCGGCAGCGCCGGGTTCCGACCGCTGCTGGCAGCCATCCGCGCCGGCAAGGCCATCGCGCTCGCCAACAAGGAAGCGCTGGTGATGGCTGGAGAACTCGTGCGTCGTGAAGCGGATCAGGCCGGTATCCAGTTACGACCCGTCGATAGCGAGCACTCGGCACTCTGGCAGTGCCTCCAGGGCGAACCAGCCGGGGCCGTCAGTAAGCTGATCCTGACAGCAACCGGCGGGCCGTTCCGCGAGTGGACGCCGGAACAGTTGGAGGCCGCAACGCCGGCGCAGGCCCTGCGCCACCCGGTGTGGGCAATGGGCAGCAAGATCACGATTGACTCCGCGACCTTGATGAACAAAGGGCTGGAGGTCATCGAGGCACACTGGCTCTTTGGCATCCCTTACGAGTGCATCGACGTGGTCATCCATCCTCAGGGCACTGTACACTCGTTGGTGCAATTTTGTGACGGTGTGCTGAAGGCCCAGCTTGGCGCCCCGGATATGCGCACTCCCATCCGCTACGCCCTCTCCTGGCCGGACCGCTGGCCGTCGCCCCAGAAGGCACTTGACGTGCAGCACACGGGTTCGCTGAGCTTTGCCCCACCCGATCTGGCGCGCTTCCCCTGCCTCGACATGGCGCAACGGGCAGGGCGCCAGGGCGGCACCTACCCGACAGCGCTCTGCGCTGCGGACGACGTTGCTGTGGCGGCGTTCCTGGCGAATCGCATCTCCTGGCCCGGCCTCATTGGGGTGGTCCGGTCTGTGCTGGATCGCCATAGCAACGTTCCCCACCCGGCGTTGGAGGACGTGCTGGAGGCGGATCGCGAGTCGCGTCGCCTTGCTGCGGAGTTGGTCGAGCGCACGGCGCTGGAACGGGTGCCTTGAGTGTTCTGGGCCTATTACCTCTGGATCATTCCCGTCTTGCTGCTCCTGGTGCTGGCGCACGAGTTCGGCCACTACATCACCGCACGCCTCTTTGGCGTGCGTGTGAAGGAGTTCGCTTTTGGCTTCCCGCCCCGAATCGCTGCCATCCACATTGGCGGCACCGACTACGCCCTCAATGCCATACCGCTCGGCGGCTACGTGCGCATGGAAGGCGAAGACGGCGAGATCTATTCGCCGGCTAGTTTCGCCGCCAAGGCTCGCTGGAAGCGCGCCATCATCCTCTGCGCCGGCGCCACCATGAACGTGCTGATTGTGCCGGTGCTGCTCACGATCGTGGCCATCGTGGGCGAGCCAACGATGGATGGCATCGTGATACAGCAGGTACAGAGCGGCAGTCCGGCTGCGGCGGCGGGCCTGCAGGTGAACGAGGTCGTCCTGAGCGCCAACGGGCAACGTCTGACCAGCGAGGCGCAGTTTGGGGACATTATCAACGCCAGTCTGGGGAAGCCGCTGGAGCTGACGGTCGCCCCCACCGGTGATATACAGCAGACGCAACAGGTCGTTGTGACGCCCCGTACACAGGTGCAAACGGGTCAGGGCCACGTCGGCATCGCCTACATGGCGCGCGTCATTCCAGTACGTTCGCCGATCTGGAAAGCGCCGATCATCGGCGTCCAACAAACCGCCTCGTTTTTTGGCGCCTTTTTCGACGGCATCCGCCAGACGTTTGGCGCCGCAGGGGTCCAACTCTCCGGCCCTGTCGGGATTACGAAACTGACCGGCGAGGCCGCACACGCGGGGCCGGGGCCCTTGATCGAGCTGACCGCGCTGCTGTCGATCAACCTCGCCATCGTTAACATGCTGCCCTTCCCGGCCCTTGACGGTGGCCGGCTCGCTGTCGTGCTGCTGGAGCGGGTGCGCGGTCGGCGCCTCGATCCTCGACTGGAGGGGACAATCCACCTCGTCGGCTTCATGCTGCTGCTCACCCTGATGCTGGTGATCTCGTTTCACGAAGTCGCCAGTCCGCCGCAATAGGGACCGGGATGCGTCCGGCGCTTACGGGAGCGTTCACGGAGCGTTGTTGAGCGCTTCCGGGTTGACAAGGTGGCGCGGCCGCTGGCCGGCAAGGCCGTCGATCAGGTTGGTGGCTGCTAATTCTGACATTCGCGCGCGAGCGCCGGCTCCGGCGCTGCCGATGTGCGGCACGATCAGGCAGTTGTCGAGGGTGAGCAGGGGATCTGTGCCGCGCATCGGTTCGGGGTCTGTCACATCAAGCCCGGCTCCGAACAGCCGGTGTTCCTTAAGCGCGTCGTAGAGCGCTGACTGATCCACGATCGGCCCGCGGGCGATGTTTACGAGCACGGCCGAGGGCTTCATCAGGGCCAGTTCCCGACGGCCGATGAGGTGGCGAGTCTCCGCCGTGAGAGCGGTGGTCAGACAGACATAATCCGCCTGCCGCAAGAGGTCGTCAAGGGACGACCATTCGACCCCCAGGCTCTGCTCCAACTCCGGCCGGCGCGTCCGACTGGCGTAGAGGATACGCATATTGAAGCCCCTGGCCCGTCGTGCCACGGCGCTGCCGATAGCGCCGAGTCCAACAATGCCCAGCGTTGCGCCGTACACCTCCTGCCCGACCAGGAGTTTGGGGTGCCACCCCTGCCAGCGATCGGCGCGTACGTGCTGTTGCGCCTCCGGCAGCCGACGGGCGACGGCCAGCAGCAAAGCGAAGCCGTGATCCGCTGTCGTCTCCACCAGCACGCCAGGAGTGTTGCAGACCAGGATGCCCCGTTCGGTGGCCAGCGACAGGTCGACGTTGTCCACTCCCACGCCAAAGTTGCTGATGACCTTGAGACCAGGGGCGGCATCCATCGCTTCGCGGTCCAGGCGCTCCGTGGCGTTGGAGACCAGAACGCCGGCCACGTCGGCGATGACCTTGAGGAATTCTGACCGAGGAATAGGCGTGTCCCCCTGCCAGAGCCGCACGTCTAAGGCCGCTTCCAATAAGGGCAGCGCCGGGTCCGGGAAGCGCCAACTGACAAAGACTCGCTCACGTTGTGCTGCCATTATTGCTCCTTCTCCACGCCGCCTGGTGTCACCCGAATATCAGCGGAAAGTGTAGCGTGCGGGTGGGATCAGCCGACGGGTGCGCCGCAAAGTTTTGCGCCGGATGCTTGGGACCTCCCGGCGACTGAAGTCGCGGGCTAGCACCCACGCTACGCGCGGGTACCCGGCAAAGCCCGCCTGCGCGGGCTGACCGAGTCCGCGCAGGCGGACTTCGCATCGTGTAGCCCGCGACTTCAGTCGCCGGGCGCGGCGGAGACGCCGTTGGCAAGCAGACCGCGCAAAACTTTGCGGCGCACTCTCAGCTGATTCTGCCATTGACCGCCCAGCTACTTTCTGCTACGGTCCCCAGCGGTATCGATCAGGAAGGAACGCCATGCCCGCAACCGACCGTCCCAACATCCTCCTCATCATGAGCGACGAGCATGCGCCGCATTTCGCCGGCTTTCACGGGCACCCGTTGGTGCAGACTCCGCAGCTTGACAAACTGGCGGCGGAGGGTGTGGTGTTCGACAATGCCTACTGCAATTCGCCATTGTGCGTGCCGTCACGCGCAAGCTTTATGTCGGGCCTGCACTTGCATCGCATTGGCGTGTGGGATAACGGCGCAACACTGGAGGAGAACGTCCCTACATGGGCGCACATGCTGCGCGCCGCCGGCTACGATGCGGTCCTGAGCGGTAAAATGCACCTGGTCGGGGCCGACAACCTGCACGGTTTCCGGGCCGAAATCGAGGGCAGCCGCACCAAGCACGCAGTGAGCGGCGCACGCTGGCAGCAGCCGCACCGGAAAGGTAACCCTGCCAGCCGGAAGCGCGTGGAGGACGCCGGACCCGGCGACTCGCCGCACGTCCGAATGGACGATCTGGCCGAGAGCGCCGCGTTGCGCTACATCCAAGAGCAGGCAGACAGTGAGAACCCATGGGCGCTCTGCGTCGGCTTCATCCTGCCGCACTTCCCCCTGGTGGCTCCCGAGCCCTACTTCAACAAGTATTACCCAGACCGTACTGACCTGCCGGCCTTCCCGCCGGGACTGCCAGGCGTTGAGCACCCGGCGCACGAACGGGTACGAGAGACTTTCAACCTCTACGATTTCAGTGAAGAGCAAGTCCGCCGCGCTCGCGCCGCCTACTTCGGTCTGATCACCTACCTTGATGAAAAGATCGGCCGCCTGGTGGCCGCGCTGGAAGAGACCGGGCAACAGCAGCGTACGGTCGTCGTCTACACCAGCGATCACGGTGAGATGGTCGGTGAGCACGGCCTCTGGTGGAAGAACTCCCTCCTGGAGCACTCCAGCCGCGTTCCTTTGATCTTCAACTGGCCCGGCCACTGGGACGCTGGTCGGCGCTTTCCCGGCGCCTGCTCACTCGTTGACGTGACTGCAACCGTCGTAGACATGGCGCAGGCTCCTGCGCCGAGCCACCTGGATGGCGACTCGCTCCTGCCGCTGCTGGAAGGGCGCACGACCGACTGGAAAGATGAGGCGTTCTGCGAGTACACCGGCCATGCAACGAACACGCCATCGCGCATGCTGCGGACCGGCCGCTGGAAGATCAATGTCTACCACGGCGAAGGCCACGAGTTGTTCGATATCGGCAACGAACCAGGCGAGCAAACGAACCTGGCCGGTCGGCCGGAACTGGCCGCCATCGAACGCCAACTCCTGCAGCGCGTCCACCAGGACTGGGACTCGGTGACGGTTGCCGCAGCCGTTCGACGCAGCCAGGCTGGCCGTGCGATCATCGCTGCAGCCGAGGCAGGCAGCCGCAACGCCGACGAGCACCGCCGGATGGGGGCGATCGGCGGCTGATGCGAGTGCTTGTTACCGGTGGTGACCCGTCCAGAGGGTGCGGATGGCACGGGTGGGCCGTCGAACAGCAGCGGTTCGCCGCAGCAAGGAGAATGACAGATGCGAGTTACCGGCCTACGCCTGACCGAAGTCCAGGGGCGCCTCGAACACGACGGCGTCTTCTGGGAAGAGCGCCTGGTGCGGCCCGTTGATGTCTATCCCGACCAGCGCGCCGAGGGACCGACGCCGATTCAGCGCCTCTCCGAGCGTGAGTATCGCGTCACATCGATCTTCCTGGAGGTCATCACGGACGGGAGCCTGACGGGCCTGAGTGGCCCCCTCAGCGCCGATCAGGCTTTCGTCATCGACCGCCAGCTCAAGGCGCTGGTGATCGGGCAGGATCCGCTGGCCATCGAGCGCATCTGGGATCGCCTGTATCGTCACGCCGTACACGGTCGCAAGGGCGTCGTCATGCAAGCCATCAGCGCCATTGACTGCGCGCTATGGGATCTGAAAGGCAAGTGGGCCAACGCCCCGGTCTATCAACTGCTGGGCGGACCGCTACGCGACGACCTGCCGGCTTACGCCAGTGCCCTGGGCTACTCGGTGCAGCCGGAAGATGCCGCCATACGCGCGCGCCAGCTCGTGGAACAGGGCTACACCGCGACCAAGTGGTTCTTTCGCCACGGCCCGGGCGACGGGCGGGTGGGAATGGAGCAGAACATCCGCCTGGCGCAGGCCCTCCGCTCCGCTGTCGGCGACAGCGTGGACCTCATGCTGGACGCCTGGATGAGTTGGGACCTCCCTTACATCACCCAGATCGCGCCGGCATTGGCGGAGGTGCGACCGCGCTGGCTGGAAGAGCCCGCCTTGCCCGACCGCATCGGAACCTACGCCGAAATGCGGCGACGACTCCCCTTCCCAATTGCCGGCGGCGAGCACGAGTACACCCGTTGGGGCTGCAAACAGTTGTTGGACGCCGCCGCAGTCGACGTGCTGCAGCCGGACATCTACTGGGCCGGCGGCATTTCCGAACTGCTGAAGATCTGTGCGCTGGCCTCAACCTACGACGTTCAGGTCGTGCCGCACGGACACTCCACGCCGGCCACTGCCCACGTGCTGCTTGCCCAGCCTGTGCAACTCTGCCCATACATTGAGTACCTCGTGAAATGGAATGAGGTCCACCAGTGCTTCTTTAAAGAGCCGTTGAAGCCGGTGCATGGTCGCGTTGTGCCGCCGGATCGCCCGGGAATGGGCGTGGAACTGGACGACGACAAGATCGAACAGCGGCGGGAGGTGACGTTCTGACCGGCATCAGCAGACTCAGGAAAATAGGGCACAGCCAGACGTGAATGACGATCGACCCAACATTCTGCTCGTGATGGCCGATCAACTGGGGGCGTGCTGGACTGGACCGTATGGCCAGAAATCTGCGCGCACGCCCCATCTGGATCGCCTGGCGGCGGAGGGAATCGTCTTTGAGCGCATGTACTGCAACTCACCAATCTGTGTCGCCAGCCGCGCCAGCATGCTCTCCGGCAGGTTGATCAGCAACATCCGCGCCTACGACAACGGTTCGGAGTTCCCGGCCAGCCGCCCGACGTTCTGCCACTACCTGCGTCTGGCCGGCTACCGCACTGTCCTGACCGGCAAGATGCACTTCATTGGCCCCGATCAGTTGCACGGCTTCGCCGAACGCCTGACGACCGACGTCTATCCGGCCGGGCTGGACTGGACGCCCGACTGGCGCAAGGAGCCGGTCCACAACCCCGGTACGAGCGTGCGCGAAGTGCGTGATTCCGGCGTTGCCGAGCGCACGATGCAACTCGACTATGATGAGGAGGTCCATGGCCGTGCCGTCCGGCAGGTCTATGACTTCGCCCGCGCAGCACAGGATGGCGACCGGTGGCCCTGGTTCTTCTGCGTCAGCTATACGCAGCCGCACGACCCGTTCGTCACCACGCGAGAATACTGGGATCGCTTTGCCGGCGTGGACATACCGACGCCAGCGCCGCCGAAGCTGTCACCGCCAGCCTACGACCAATGGCTCAACACCCACCACGAGCTTGACCTGTATCGCCTTACTGACGAACAGATTGCAGCCGCCAGGCGAGCCTACTTCGGGATGGTGAGCTACATCGACGATCGCCTGGGCGACTTGTTGCAGCATCTTGACCAGGCGGGAATTGCGAACAACACGCTGGTCATCTTCACCAGTGACCACGGGGAGATGCTCGGGGAACACGGCATGTGGTACAAGCGCACCATGTACGAGCCGAGCAGCCGGGTGCCGCGCGCTGGCGGCAACACGAAAGAGGAAACATGACACCGAACATCCTGATCGTCATGACCGACCAGGAGCAAGCAGCAGTCTGCGCGCCGGAGCACCCGTGCCGCACGCCGAACGCAGACCGACTCTCCCGCGGCGGCGTGCGCTTCAGCGAGACGTACACGCCGACTGCCCACTGCTGCCCATCGCGGGCTACCTTCTTCAGCGGTCTCTACCCCAGCCGCCACGGCGTGTATAACAACGTCAGCAACCCGCAGGCCATCCATCGGGGCCTCAATCCCGGCGTTGTCACCTTCGGTGAAGGGCTACGTGACGCTGGCTACAACATTGCCTTTTCCGGCAAATGGCACGTCTCGGACCTGGAAGGACCGGCAGACCGCGGCTGGCGGGAGTTACGTGTGACCGGCGGCAAAGGCTCGTACAGCGAGCGCGACCTGGATCTCTGGCGCGGCCGCGCCGACGAACTGCACGCGCAAGAGCAGCGGCCGCGCGGTCGGGGCCAGGTCAAGCGGCCTGGCTGGGGCGACTACCAACTCTACGGCACGGCGCCATCGAAACCCGGTGAGCCCTACGGCGGCAACCGGGACTACCTGGTGATCGACGCTGCCATCCAGGCTCTGCCGGGCCTTGCCGCCGCAGGGCAGCCCTGGTGTCTCTACGTCGGCCCGCATGGCCCGCACGACCCTTTCATCATCCCGGAGCACTACGCCAGCATGTACGACCCCGCCGACGTACCGTTGCCCGCTAGCTACAGCGACACCCTGGAAGACAAGCCGCGTGTCTATGCGCGAATGCGCAACCAATACTGGGGACAACTATCGGAGGACGAGGTACGAGAGTCCATTGCCCATTACTGGGGCTATTGCACCATGATGGACGACATGCTGGGTGAGGTGCTGGACGCCCTGGACCGCACCGGTCAGGCCGACAACACGCTGGTGCTCTTCATGTCCGACCACGGCGAGTACGGCGGCGCCCACGGTCTGTACCTGAAGGGCGTGCCGGCATTCCGCGAGGGCTACAACGTCCCTGCCATTGTGCGCTGGCCGGCAGGCATTGTCAATCCCGGCCGCGTGGTTGACGCCTACGTCACCCTGGCCGACTTTGCGCCGACCTTCCTTGATCTCGCACAGGCGCCCATCCCGGCAGGTACACACGGCAAGAGTCTGGCGCCGTTCCTGCGTGACGAGCAGCCGGCGGACTGGCGCGAGGCCCTCTACAGCCAGATGAACGGCGTGGAACTGTATTACACCCAACGCGCGGTCACGACGAAGCCATTCAAATACGTGTACAACGGCTTTGACCTGGATGAGCTCTACGACCTGACGGCCGACCCGCACGAGATGGTCAACCGGGCCGACGACCCGACGCTGGCCGAGGTCAAACGGGGTCTCGTTCGTCGAATGTGGCAACTGGCGGAACAGTATCAGGACACGATCTTCACGCCCTATGCCACAACCGCGCTGGCCCCATTTGGGCCGGGCGTGGCGTTTGATGCTGGATAAGGGGAACGGCAATGCAGGAAAAAGCAAAGCAGAACCGGCGCAACCTCGTCGTCTTTGTTCTAGATACCTTGCGCTTTGACGTTGTGCAGCACCAGGGGCCGTTCCCCGACGTGGCAACACCAAACCTTGATGCCTTGCGCCGCGAGGGTGTCACCTTCACACGGGCTTTCGGCGACGGTCAACCGACCATACCGGTGCGGCGCTGCCTCTACACCGGCATGCGCTCCTATCCGTGGCGTTTTTCGTTTGACCGCAAGGGCCTCTGGCCGACCGGCCCCGGCTGGCACAAGATACCGCCCGAACAGACCACCCTGGCAGAACATCTGCTGGCCCACGGCTACCGCACCGCCCTGGTCTCCGACCTCTACCACGAGTTCAAGCCGACGCTCAACTTCACGCGCGGCTTCCTGAACTGGGAGTTCATTCGCGGTCAGGAGAGCGACAACTGGAAGGGCGGCGCCATCAGCCGGGAGGAACTGGCACACTACACGCCCAACCCGGATGACCCGATGCAGACAGCGATGCTGCGCCAATACCTGCTCAACAAGCGCCATTTCACGCCCAATGAGCTGAGTGGCGGCATGACCTTTGCCCGCGCTATCGACTGGCTGGACGACAACCATGCCTTGCAGCCCTTCTTCCTCTGGATTGAGTGCTTCGACCCCCACGAGCCCTGGGACCCACCGCGCGCCTATGCCGACCGATATATGCCGGATTACTCGGGACGCGAGTTCATTTTCCCCCACCTGGCAGGCGCGTCAGCCGCAGAACGGGAACGAATGAAGGCGCTCTATTTCGGCGAGGTTACCTACGTCGATTCCTGGGTAGGTCGCCTGCTGAACCACTTGACCGACCTGAAGCTGCTCGATTCGACGGTCGTCATGTTCGTGAGTGACCACGGCACCGAACTGCTGGACCATGGCCGTATCGGCAAGAGTGCGCCGCACCTGTTCGCGCATAATACGCAACTCAACTGGGTGATCCGGCACCCCGACGGCCCGAGCGGCCGTGAAGTCGACGCCTTTGTGCAGAATCAAGACCTCCTGCCAACCGCCTTGCGGCTCCTGGAGGTCCCGGCCCTGGCAGTGGATGGCGTCGACGCCTGGCCGCTGGTGAACGGTGCAACGTCCGACAGGAAGGCGGTCATCACCGGCTGGGGCGACTATGCGTCAGTGCGCTCAGCGGACTGGAATTACATCGTCAACACCGTCGCCCCGGCCGGTAGCGAACGACTCTTCAACCTGCAGAGCGACCCGCTGGAGCAGACCGACGTCGCTTCGGATCACTCGGACAAAGTAGCTGCGTGCCGGTCGCAGTTGGAGGCCTTTCTCGGGGCAGCGCTGCCCGCGCGCTACGCCGACTCCGGCGAGGGTGCTGTCGCACCCGCGCGAGTGTACGCGGGGGGAGTTGCGCCATCCCGGGAGCGACAACAGGCAGGGTTTGTCTAGTGTCCGAATCTACGCCCGCCCGGCGGTCCGGTGGAGAAAACGCACGGATGCAGGTGGTCCGGGTACGCAATGTGACGCGCGGCGTCGACCTTGCTACGGGCGTTGCTGTGGCTGCCAGTCCCTGGCGACGGTTCGTCGGCCTGATGGGTAAGCGCGACCTGCCGGCCGGTGGCGGGCTCATCATTCGCCCCTGCAATAGTATCCACATGTTCTTCATGCGGATGCCGCTCGATGTGCTGTACTGCGGCGCGAGCGGCCCTGCCGGTGACCCGGTGCTACGCGTGCTGGCGGGGATCAAGCCCTGGCGGCTTGGCCCCATCGTGCGCGGCAGCAAGTATGTGTTAGAACTACCTGCGGGCACAGTTGCCCGCACCGGGACACAGCAGCACGATATCATCCAGCTGGAACCGAGCGTCGTCTAGCCTTGAGGGAGAAGCGCACGGCGGCGGGAGTGGACCTGGTCACAATGACGGTATCAGCCGACACCTGAAGTAATGCTGGCCTCTCCCGTAGCGATGTTGCATACCTCACTGCGATCGCCTGGCACGGACGTACTGTACACTGGTTCGACGCAAGCTGGCGCAGCCGGAGAGAGGACCACACAATGGTAGCGTCGCCTCCACGACCCATGACGCGAGTCAAGCACACCATCGCCGACCTGCAGAGGTTCCCGAATGACGGCAAGCTCCGCGAACTGGTAGACGGGCAGATTGTGGAATGGGAAATGACCAACCGGTTACACGGCTACTTTATGGGCACGTTGTCTCGCCTAATCGGAAATCTGGTTGTGGACGCGAACCTTGGCCTCGTCCTGACCGGCGATCCTCTGATCCGCATCCAGAGCAGCGAACACGACGCGCGCGGACCCGATCTCTGTTTCTACGCCCTTCATCGCGTCCCTCGCGACCTCACTGCGTCGGTAGGGGAGGAGCCGCCAGACTTCGTCATCGAACTCCTCTCTCCGACAGATCGCGCTGGCGACGTCCAGCGTAAGGTAGTGGATTGGCTACGCGCCGGTGTGCGGTTACTCTGGTATGTCGATCCCGACACCGGCGTCACGACCGTCTATCACGCGGGCCGGATCACCAGCGTTGGCCCCGACGAAGATTTGGACGGCGCCGACGTTCTGCCCGGCTTCCGCCTGCGCCTGCGCACCGTGTTCGACCAGCTCGCAAAATTGCAAGCGCTACCGGAGTAGGGCATGCCCCATGCCAAACTGCAGGCAACGGCTGCAGACGGTCAAGGGTTCGCTATACTCTCAGCAAACCACCGTCGCGACAGACTTGTACGCTCAGGAGGCACAAATGAGCAAGACCATTGAGTTGACTGACGAGCAATATGCTGCAATCAGCAGTGCTGCCCGGGAACGAGGCCAGAGTCCAGAACTGCTCATTGCCGAGGTGGCCGAAGAGTTGCGCGACCCGGAACGAGCGCCGCGCTACTTCGAGACGGACGAGTGGCTGCGGCATCTTGGCGTCAGCACCGAGCGGATTCAACGCGCCAACGAACGGCTCGCGCGATCCGAAGCCACGATGGTGGATGCCAACGCACGATGAACTCGTGCAGTTCCTGCGCGAGTTCGCAAAACTTAGCGATGCCGAGCAGCATCAGTTCATTGATGCCATGAAGTTGATGGTGGCTGACTTGCGAGCTGGTAGAGAATTTAGGTCCAGTCTCCGCGTCAAGGCCGTCCAAGGCCATCGGGGTATCTTGGAAATGACCTGGGCGGGCGATGGGCGCGCCACCTTCCGATTCGGTCCTGAGCAACAGCCCGGTGAGGCGCACATCCTCTGGCGGCGCGCTGACGCCCGCAGGGCGGCCGTGCGGGCACGACATCCTCAAAAATCCGTGACCCTCACGCGGAACAGTCCATCGGGCGGCCGGAGCGGTAACGCGAGCGGGGTGTCCCTAGTACAAGATCTTGCAAATCCTTGTGCGGATAGGCAGGCACAATCTCCCTTGCAGCACGCCAGCCAAACCGCACAATGACATCCAGAGTCCTGTACTATAGTGAAGCCACGATGGGATCTACATGGCCCAGCGCGTGACGACTGCGGGTTTCATCGTGGCTTCACTATAGGCAGTTACGACAAGCTGCTATACTCTGGACAGTCTACCGTCGCAACACACTCCTACCACCGAGGGGGAACGAATGAGTAAGACCATTGAGTTGACTGACGAGCAATATGCTGCAATCAGCAGCGCTGCCAAGGAACGAGGCCAGAGTCTGGAACTGCTCATTGCTGAGGTAGCCGACGAATTGCGCGACCCGGAGCGAGCACCGCGCTACTTTGAGACGGAGGACTGGTTTCGGCATCTCGGCATGACTGAAGAACAGATCCTCGAGATCAAGCGACAGGTTCGCACTGAGGCGGAGTCTATTGCCGACGCATGAGGAACGCTCACAGTTCTTGCGAGAATACGAGGCCCTGACAACAGCCGAACGGCAATTGTTCGCCAAGGCCGTCACGAAGATGGTCAACGACTTGCGCGCGGACACCGATTTCCGGGCCAGCCTGCGCGTAAAGGCCGTTCAGGGTCACCCTGGCATCTTCGAGATGACATGGGCCGACGACGGACGGGCTACCTTCTCCTACGGCCCACCCGAACTCACTGGCGAACTCCATGTCATCTGGCGCCGCATCGGCGGCCATGACATTCTCAAGAATCCGTAGCTGCTATGTTGGTGCGATGCCCTCCACCACGACGTTCAGATCATCAGCACCGCTCGGGCCGACAATCGCGCGAACCTGGCGTGCCCGTGTCACCGACCTTAGGTCTAACTCGGCGCCCTGCAGGGCCGCCACCGCATCGCCACGGCAGGTTATCGTCACCGCTTCCAACTCCGTCGCCATACTCAGGTGGCGTTCTGACTTGTGCCGGCGGACGGCTTCCACCACCTCCAGCAACAGCCGGCCGTCGGCCAGTGCCCCCCCATCCTGCCAGCGCCGCTCCTGCTCCGGCCAGGACGAGCGATGGATCGACGTGACGCCAGGGTCACGCTCGGCGAATGCAACTCGGTACAGCTCGTCGGTGATGAATGGCAGGAACGGCGCCAGCAGCTTGAGGACGGACAAGAGCGCCTGATAGAGGACGTAGCGCGCGGCATCGCGTCCAGGCGCGCTTGTACCTTCCGCCTCGCCATACAGGCGAAACTTCACTAACTCCAAGTAGTTGTCACAGAGGTCGGTCCAGAAGAAGCGCTCCGTTTCGTCTTTGGCGGACCGGAACTCGTAGTCCGCCAGCGCCGCGCCGACGCGGCGAATCGTCTCGTTCAGGGACACCAGCAGCCAGCGGTCAGTGAGGTTGAGGCCCTCCGGCAACTCTTCTGTCGGTTGATAGCCGTCAAGGTGGGGGAGTACCAGGCGTGCCGCGTTCCAGAGCTTGGTGACCAGGCGGTTGCCCTTCTTGATCGTCTCGTCGTTGAGCAGCGTGTCGCCGCCGGTGCCGACGCTGGTCGCCCAATAGCGCAAAGCATCGGCGGAATTGGCCTCCAACATTGCCGTCGGATCTTCAGCCGCCTTGAGCTTGCTCTTGGAGATCTTCTTGCCGGCAGGGTCTAGGGCGTGACCGCTGATCAGCACGTCCGTCCAGGGAATCTCGCCGGTCGCGGCAAGACTGCGCACAATGCTGTAGAAATCCCAGGTACGTATGATGTCGTGAGCGTTCGGACGGAGGGTCATCGGGCGGAATCGTTGTTCGAATTGCTCGGGTGGCACGCCGAACGGCTCCAGTAACGTGGCGCAGATTTGCGTCGTCACGGACGACGTGGCCCAGGTGTCCATTACATCCGCTTCCGGGATGAACGTCTCGCAGCCGCACCGGGGACATTGCTTGAAGGGCGGCTCCGTCTCCTGTGGATCAACCGGCAACTGATCACGCGTGGCCAGCACTGGTTCGCCACATTGCCCGCAGTACCAGACTGGAAAGGCCACACCGTAGTAGCGCTGGCGGGAGATATTCCAGTCCCAGTTTAGGCCGGCGATCCAGTTCTCGTAGCGCGTGCGCATGTGCTCCGGGTGCCACTTGATGCGCCGCCCTGCATCCAGCAAGCGTTCCTTGTGTTCCAGGATGCGGACGAACCATTGGCCCGCCACCAGGTATTCGATCTCCGTGCCGCAGCGCTCGTGGACGCCGACCGTATGCTCAATCTGGCGCTGCTCAACGATTGCGCCGGCCGCCTGCAGGTCCTCCAACACACGGGTGCGCGCCTGCTTCGCGCGCAAGCCGGCATAGGCGCCGCCCAGCTCGTTCAGCCGGCCGGCCCGGTCCAGGACGATGCGTAACGGCAAGTGGTACGTGCGCCACCAGTTGACATCCGTGACGTCGCCGAAGGTGCAGCACATTACCGCGCCGGTGCCCTTTTCTTTGTCCACGTGGTCGTCGGCCAGCACCGGCACGTCAAGGGTGAACAGCGGCGTCCGGGCGCTGTGTCCGAGGAAGGAACGGTAGCGGTCGTCGTCGGGATGGACGAAGACGGCCACGCAAGCGGCGAGAAGTTCCGGCCGCGTTGTGGCAATCAGCAGTTGGCGACCGTCGTCCAGCGCGAAAGGGATGGTGGAGAAGAGCGAAGCGACGTTGGGCTTGTCATCGACATCGGCTTGCGCGACCGCGGTGCCACACTCCGGACACCAGAGCGACGGCGCTTCCTGTCGGTAAACCTGTCCCCTCTCGTGCAGGTCGATGAAGGCCGCCTGCGAGACCCGGCGCGAACGCGGGTCGATGGTTGAGTAACGCAGACGCCAATCGACGCTCAGACCCAGACGCTTCCAAAAGCGTTCGAACTTCGCCTCAACTTCCTCCGACAGCGACAAACAGGCCTCAATGAAGGCACGGCGGCCAATGTCGCGGGCACGGACGCCACGCACGTTCTCGGTGAAACGCTCTGTCGGTAGCCCGTTGTCGTCGAAGCCGAACGGATAGAAAACCTGCTCACCGCGCATGCGGTGATAGCGGATGACGACATCAGCCTGGGTATAGGAGTAGACGTGGCCGACATGAATCTGGCCAGAGACCGTCGGTGGCGGCGTATCGACGGTGTACGCGGGTCCGGTCTGGGACGGATCGAACTCGTAGGTCCGCTCGTCAGCCCAGTCCTGCTGCAAGCGCGGCTCGGTGCGCTTGAAATCGTAGCGTGCCTCTAAAATGGCCATGTATATGCAGTGCGCTCCCTGGAGATCGAACGATTTCCGTAGGGGCAGGCCCCCGTGCCTGCCCTGGCCGCCTTCGAATGTCCTTGCCGCCCGAGCCGGGGCAGGCACAGGGGCCTGCCCCTACGCGACGCTCCAACGGCATTTCTGTTGTAACAGTAGCTCACCGCCGCCCCCCCTGCTTCCCTGCCCGTCGCCGGCGGGCACGGTTGGACGTGCCCTGTCCCGCTCGCGGCATCGCCGCGGCGCGTTGGGCCGCTCGCTCCTGAGCAATCAGCGCGTTGGAGCGCCGGATGCGCGAGCGCATCATCCAGAAGCCCGGCACGGAGCCGACCGAGGAGAGCAACAAGGCCCCAGGCAGCGTCTGCAAAGTGGCATGCCAGGCGAGGGCCTGATCGTGGACGGGGTCCACCGGACCCGTGAAAAAATTGATACCAGCGAAGTAGGCTGCACCGTAGGAAAGCAACTCCCAGAGCAGCGTCATGAAGACGATCAGGCCGAGGACCCGCGACCAGGAAGGCTCCGTCATGCCGGGGCGCACCGGGAACAGGCGATCGGCAAACGTCTTGCGCGGCGCTTTGGCCGACTGCATCGATGAGCCGGTGACGTTTTTTGTGCTCACCGCTGGAACGCCGGCTCGCCCGTTCGCCGCCGGCACCGGCCGCTGGCGCGGCAACGGCGACCGATCGGGGCCTGACGGCTTTACCGGCGGCAAATCGGCAGAGCGGCGGATGAAGGGACGAGGTAGCGTCGGCATAATTCCTCCAGCTCTACAACGGCTCGGATGCGCCGCTGATGGCGAATAACTGCTTGCGCTGCAGTCGAGACATGCGGTGGGCCAGATCGGCCCGCAGGTGGCGATTGTCGCCGTGCTGCCCTAGCGCCAAGGCCGTCATTTCTTCAGCAGCAGCGTAGTCGCGCGCTTGATGCTCCAGGTACTTGGCGAGGCGGATCGCCGCGTCCAGACCGGCTGGACCACCAAGGCGCGCCGCAGATTGCAGCAGCGGTATCGCCTCCTCCCAACGTTGCGTGCGTCCAAAAATCTCGGCCAGCCCCACCCAGGCCCAGCCGCGCTCCGCGCGGGGCAACTTGCCGGCCAGCGCCTGGGTATGGCACTGCTCGGCCAGCGCGTACTCGTGCCGTCGCAGGAGAAGCCTACCCAGTGCCAACAGATCCACGGGATGCCTCAAGTATTCTACCGGCTCGTTGGCGGCGGCGCAGAGCGCCACCGCCAGCGCGGCCAGCGCCAGCACATCGCGCCGGTTATGGTCGAAAACGGGCAGGAGCGGTGTCGCGTCCTTGGTGCGGAGGTAGCGAAAATACAGCTCGGGAATAAGCGCGCCAGGCACATCGCCCTGTCGCTCCACTGCCAGGACTTCGCGCTCCAAGGCCGACAACGCGCAGCTTGGTAGACGGCGTGACCAGATGCGGCGCGATGGCCAGAGCAGGTCAAGGTGGCAGTGGGTCGGCAGCCGTAAGCGGCTGCGCTGCATAATGTGACGATTGGCGATCAACGGCACGTCGAAGCACTTGCCGTTGAAGCTGACAATTCCTGTACAGCCCTGCGCAAACTGGTCAAGCGCCTGAAGGAGCGCTCGTTCCTGGTGCAGGTCCTGCAGGAAGAACTGGCGCAGCACGAACTCACCATTGATGAAGCGCGCCGCGCCGATCAGGAAGACGTAGGTACCCGTGCCACCGGAGAGGCCGGTCGTTTCCGTGTCCAGGAACAAGGCGTCGGCGAAGCTGAGGTCGTGGGCGTCGTCGCCAGCAATCAGCGGCGGCGGCTGGCTGAAGCGGCGCAACAGGTGGCTGGGCAGTTCGCTCCCGTAGCGGTACTCCGTGCCATAGCGGTATTCCTGGAAGTGGATGACGCCACTCGTACACTCCAGGCGGCTGTTAGGCCAGAGCTCCTCGATTGGGGCGCACAGCAGCGCGTGTTGAATCGGTTCAGTGGACGAGTACACGCTGCCCTACCAAAGTCTCGCAGAGCGTCAACGCTGCCTGTTTGGCCCCACCCTCGGTCAAGGCGGGACCAACGCACGAAGGACAGCCTGACTCGCAGGGGCAAGCCGCCACCAACTCTTGCGCCGAACGCAGCACACCCTCCCACTGGCCGTACAGTCGCTCCGCCAGCCCCACGCCGCCAGGGATGGCGTCATAGAGGTACAGCGTCGCTTTACGTGTGAGCGGGGAGCGTATCTCGATGACCGCTTCGACATCGCGGGGGTCACACATGGCGTAAAGTGGGGCTACGTTGGCGAGCAGGTGACGCAGCCCTTGTAGGGCGTGGCCCAACTGGCTGCCCGGTAAGGAGGCGCTGGTCGCGTCGTCCAACTCCAGCCAGGTCGCCAGCGTATGCATGTCGCTGGCCGGGAGATGGATGGTCCCTGAGCCAACGTTTTCGTGCGTTTCGAACTTGATCTTCTTGTAGATGCTGGGCCGAATGGTGATCGCCACCTCGCCGTAGGCCAGGGATGAGTCGCCCAGGGCACGCCGCTCCATGGTATCCAGCATGCGCATGTCCACATCTAACTCGGCATCGGTGTAGTAATCCACCTCGACACGCCGCACGTAGGCCTTCTGCTCGTCCACGTCGTAGCGGTCAACGTGAAATTGCACGCCCTCGTGCAGGTAGATCGCGCCGTCGTGGAGCATGGTGAGCGCGGAGATGCGGTCCATCTCGCCAATCACGCGGTTGTCGCGCGTGGTGTCGATGATCACGACGTTTTCCGCGCTGACCGAGCGCAGGCTGATCTCGACCGCCGGGAACTTCTCCGTCGCCCAGTGCCAGAGTCCGCCCACGTGGTGAACGACCATCGCCCCTTCCAACTCTCGCAAAGCGCCGTCGATCGGCAGGTTACCCAGTTGCTCGCCATCGGCAAAGGGCAACTCAAAAGCTCCGCACTTCACGTGGGCGTTCAGGATGAGCGGGTTGGAAGGGTTGGCAGTCGCCCCTTCCACGCTGGAGGAGAACAGGTACTCTGGATGACCCGCTATGTACTGGTCGAGCGGCGTAGAACTGGCAACGAGGATGGCGACTGACGTGCCGGCCCGGCGGCCGGCCCGGCCCGCCTGCTGCCAGGTGGAGGCCAGCGCACCCGGATAGCCGACGAGGATCGCCGCCTCCAGTTGGCCGACATCGATGCCAAGCTCCAGGGCGTTGGTGGAGACCACTGCCCGCACGCTGCCGTTACGCAGCCCCGCCTCGATCTCGCGCCGCTCGTTGGGCAGGTAGCCGCCGCGGTAGCCGCGCACCGCCGAGTTGGACTGGTCCGGCGGCAGTTTCAGGGCGTGCTTGAGGTAGGTCACCAGCACTTCCACACTCAGGCGACTGCGGGCGAACAAGATGGTCTGCACATCATGCTGTAGGAAACGCTGGGCCAGCGTCCGGGCCTCCAGCAGCGAACTGCGCCGGATGCCCAACTCGCGGTTGACGACCGGCGGGTTGTAGACCAGGATGTGCTTCTCGGCCTTGGGCGAGCCGTCGTTGTCGATCAGGGCGAAGGGTTCGTTGACCAGCACCTCCGCCATGTCGCGCGGGTTGGCGATGGTCGCTGAACAGCAAATGAACTGCGGTTGTGAGCCGTAGAACTCGCAGATGCGCTTCAGGCGGCGCAGGACATTGGCCACGTGGCTGCCGAAGACGCCGCGGTAGGTATGCAGCTCGTCCACGACTACGTAGCGCAGGTGCTCAAACAGCTTGATCCAGCGGGTGTGCTGCGGCAGGATGGCCGTGTGCAGCATGTCGGGATTGGTGATCACCACATGCCCGGCGTTGCGGATCGCCTGGCGGGCCGACTGCGGTGTGTCGCCATCGTAGGTAAAGGTCTTGATGCCGGCGTCCAGAGCCGTGGTCAAAGCGTGCAGTTCGATCATCTGGTCTTGCGCCAGCGCCTTCGTCGGGAAGATGTAGAGCGCACGCGCCATCGGATCTTCGAGGATGCGCTGCACGACCGGCACGTTGTAGCAGAGCGTTTTGCCGGACGCTGTCGGTGTAACGATGACGACGTGCTCGCCCCGCCGCAACCGGTCAATCGCCTCTTCCTGGTGAGTGTACGGCCGCTCCATGCCGCGAGCCCGCAGTTGTGCGCTGAGGCGAGCATCGAGATACTCCGGCCAGGCCCCGTAACGCGGCGATTTTGGTGGGAAGTGTCGCCAGGCCGTGATAGCGCCGACCGGGGCGTGCTCGCGAATCTCCCGCAGCACCGTCTCGACGTTGCCCACGCTCTTGTTCCCCGAACGCCTGTGGCCACAGCCCGGGCACGAACACCCGTTCTGTTGTGCTGAGTATAGCGGTAGGCGGTGAAGAGACGATGGGGGTAGGAGTGGGCATCAGGGTTGCCGGGTCCGCCCGGCGACTAAAGTCGCGG
>DHIZ01000312.1 GCA_002404055.1 Chloroflexi bacterium UBA4733 | reverse complement strand
CCTGCGCTTCCAGCAGATCAGCGATGCCCAGCGCGCGCTCCCGGTCGGACGAGGCATAACTGAGGAAGACGTAGGGATGGCGGTCGTGGCCAGGCGCGCCGGAATCCGTCGCCACGGCGGCCCTCCAGCATTGAATGCGCATGGGCCTGGGACAGGCTNNCACGATCTCGGCGCTCCAACTCGTCCCGCCGGCAATGCTGCGCCGATCCAGCCAGACGGTGACGCCCTGCGCTTCCAGCAGATCAGCGACGCCCAGCGCGCGCTCCCGCTCGGCACTGGCGTAGGAGAGGAAGACGTAGGGATGGCGGGCGTGGTCCGGCGCGCCGGGATCCGTCGCCACAGCGGCCCTCCAGCATGGAATGCGCATGGCCTGGGACAGGCTGCCGGCCAGGTCGCTGACGAGGCGATCATAGCATGGGTGCTTGATCGGCGCGTCGGTAGCAACCGGCGCCGTTCACGCCGCCTAATGAGCTGTTCGGGGCCGCTGACCCAGGCTACGGCAGCAGCCCGAGCGCTCGCCAGAGGCGACGCGCTTCCAGGCGCAGTGACGCATTGAGGTCAAGAGCGCCGACGCTGGCGCGACCGGTGGGCGAGAGGCCCAACAGGCGGATCCCGTCGCTCATCCACGCAACGTGCTCCTCCCAGCGATCGCGGCGGGGGTGAAAGAGGGCAACCTCCCGGCCGGTCTCCGCGTCGGTTGCGGTGATCCGCGCCCCTTTGGCGAAGTTGCAAGGGCCACAGGCGAGCGCCAGGTTGGCGAGGTCGTCCCCGCCGCCTAACGCGCGTGGCCAAATGTGCTCGACATGGAACCGATAGCCGCAGACCCACTGTGGCGCTCGACAGTACTCGCAACGTCTGTCGGCGCGCCGCTCGACCGCGGAGCGTCTGCTCGCCGGCAACGGCTCAACTCACCCGGCGTCGTTGCGTGTCGCCGGGTTCGCTGTGTCGCCGTCGGCGTTCGTCCAGGCGCCGTGCATTGGTGAGCGCCACCTGCTCCGCTTCGGCCACGAGCCCACCAAGCTCCGCCAGCTCTTCCGGGGACAGGGCGGCATCTTCATGTTGGTCTAGGAGCGCATCGAGCCGCTGCTGCTTGGGCAAGGGAAGCGATTCAAGCGACTCCGCCGAGTCCGCGAAGACGATCAGCTCGTCCAAGCTGATGCCGAGCTCGTGACAGATGGCGCCGGCCAGACGAAGGTCAAGCCGCAGGAGGGGTTGGCTGGGGTCGGCCAGGCGGTAGACCGCCTTGATGTCGAAGGCGCGTTCTTGCGCTTCGAGACGACGCCACAACTGCGCACGAGTCAATGCTCGCTCGCCCAGCAGCGTGTGGAGGCGGGAAACAGCCCGCTGCATCGGAATTCTCCCGGAATCATCCGCCTGAACGGAGGTCTCCCCCAAACAGGATAGCATGGGCCCCCTTCCCCGGCTCCGTGGCGTAACCCCCTCACTCGGCCAGGCTGTTGCCGGTGCTATAGCTCCGCCAGCGCCGCCTACGCCGCCTGCGCCAGCGACAGCGCCCGCCCGGCGGCGTAGGCGGCGGCGAAGGCCGGCTCGCCCAACTGCCGCCGCGCCATCGCCGGCGTGCGCCCCCGGTCGGCGCTGGCGGAGCTCAGGAAGATATAGGGCACGGCCAGCGATTGCACCTCCATCAGCGTACCCTTGCTCCGTCGCCCGGCGCGTCGTCCGCCAGAGCGTCGACAAAAGCCGCCTCCAGTGGCATGGTCACACCTTGCGTCCACGCGGCGTCCGCTTGCACCGCCGGCAGTTGCCGACGGGCAGTCGCCATCCAATGTTCAAAGCGACCGCGCTCGCTGGGCTGAATGGCGGATTCTCTGGCGGTCGCGTAGGCGGTGGAGGCGCCGCCCAGGCGCAAGGCCCGTTCCGCCTGCCCCTCGGCGGCCGCCAGACTGGCAATGTCGGCGAGCGCGTAGTGGAACCAGAACAGGTGTCGGTGTTGCCAATGGACCCGCACGCTCTCACTGAAGTACTCATGGGCACGGGGGAAGTCGCCGGTGTCCAACGCCAGCGAGCCGAGGTGGTGGAGGGCGCGGCCAATGGCCTCGTGTACACTGCTGGCCCTGGCTGTCTGGAGCCCTTCGCTGTAGCGCAGTTCTGCTCGGTCATAATCACCCAACATGTGCGCGACCTCGCCCAGGCGGATCAGCACATCCGCCGTTTGGGCCTGATCGCCGAGCTGTTGCCAGATGGTGAGACTCTGTTCTTGCAACTCCTGCGCCCTGGCGTAGTCACCCAGTTGCACATGGTTGACGCCGAGAAAGGTCAATGCATGGGCGATGGGCCGAGGGTCGTCCAATTGGCGAGCGATCGCCAGGCGCTCCTCTCCCAATTGGGCGGCGATGGCGAACTCCCCGACGCGAGCGGCAAAGAAGGAGGCGCAAAAGAGCATTTCGGCCCGCTGTTTCGTCGGCCCCGCCAACCCCGGCAGCGCCAGGATGGCGGCGAACTGACGACGACCCTCGCTGTAGTTGCCGGACACGGCCCAGAGGTAAGCAACGGGCCAGGCCAGGATTGGTACCTGCGCGACGTCCTGGCGCTCAATGAGCCAGCCCAACGCGCCACGCAAGTTGTCGTGTTCCGGCGTCAGGTACTCTCGCCAGTCCTCCCGCGCCGGTGGCGCTCCAGGCGGTACGGCCTCTGCTGCCAACGCCACGTAATAGGCAGCGTGCCGGCTATGCACCGCCTCTGCATCGCCGCTGGGGACCAGTTTCTCCCGTCCGTACTGGCGCAGGGTCTCCAGCAGACCGTAGCGCTGGCTGCCGTCCGGTTGCTCTTCCGCCAGCACCAGGGACTTGCCCACCAGTTGCGCCAGTAGGTCCAGCACGTCCACGGCCTCAACCTCGTCACCGCAGCCCACCGCCTCTGCCGCTTCCAGGGTGAAGCCGCCGCTGAACACGGAGAGCCGCTGAAAGAGGCGACGCTCCGGCTCGGGGAGCAGGTCGTAGCTCCAATCCACCAGCGCCTGCAACGTCTGCTGACGCGGTAAGGCAGCCCGGCTGCCGCCGGTGAGCAGACGGAAGCGCTGATCCATCCGCGCCGCCAGTTGCTCGATGGTCATGGCGCGGAGCCGAGCCGCCGCCAGTTCCAGGGCGAGGGGTATGCCGTCCAGCCTCCGGCAGATCTGCACTACGGCCGGCGCGTTCTGCTGGGTCAACTGAACCCGAGCATTGACGGCAGCCGCACGTTCAAGAAACAGCCGGACTGCCTCGTTTTGCCGCAGGTCGTCCAGCTCCGGCTGTTCCGTCGCGTCCGGTAACCGCAACGAGGAGATGCGCCAGGAGGTCTCGCCGCTGATGCCCAGCGCTTCCCGGCTGGTGGCGAGCACCTGGACGTGGAGGCAGCCCCGCAGGAGCGTATCGGCCAGGTGGGCGCAGGCGTCGAGCAGGTGCTCGCAGTTGTCCAGGAGCAGAAGTAGCCGGGCATCGCGCCAGGCGGCGAGCAGCGTCTCCGTGAGCGGACGGTGGACCTCTTCCCGCACGCTGACGGCGGCAGCTACGGCGGTCAGGACGAGCGCGGGATCAGCCAGGGGAGCGAGTTCGACGAACCAGATGCCGTCGGGATACTGGGCGGCCAGTTGCCCGGCCACCTCCAGCGCCAGGCGGGTCTTGCCGGTGCCGCCCACCCCGACCAAAGTCACCAGCCGGGCCTGACCGAGCAGCGCGCCGATTTCGGCCAGTTCACGCTCCCGCCCAATGAAGCTGGTCAGCGCCGCCGGCAGATTGTGGTGGCGCACTGGGGCCGGCGGCGCAGCAAGGGACGCGGGCGCCGGCGCAGCGGGTGGGGGCTGGGGGGCGGGCGCGAGCAGGGCCGACGTGATGGTGCCGGCGCTCAGCAGTTCGCAGGCGCGCAGGGTCTCGGGCAGCCACTGCTCCTCCGGTCGCTCCAGCAATTCCACCCACTGCCGTCCAGCCAGGGCGTACTCGACCGACGCCGGTAAGACCACGCGTTCCTGGAGCAAGGGCAGGATGGGCCGGTGGCTCTCCCAGGCGAGCTGCACCTCTTGCTGCACGTTGGCCGAGGCCATCGCCGTGACCGATACCAGCACCAGCAGCGCCTGGCAGCCCTTGATGCCGCGCACAATCTCGGCGCTCCAACTGCTGCCGGCGGCGATGCTCTTGCGATCGAGCCACACGCTGATGCCGGACGCTTCCAGCAGATCGGCGACGCGAAACGCCCGTTCGCGGTCGGCGCTGGCGTAGCTGAGGAAGACATAGGACGGCGCGATGCCGCTGCCCGGTCCAGCCGTGCCAACCGCCATCGTGGACTCTCCTCTTGACCTCCGCCTTGCACCGCACGGACGGAAGGATAGGCGCTGCCTGGCTTCTCCGGTCAGGGAATACTACACTGGAGGAGGCTACTCCCGCAGCGGAAGGAGATGGAGACGGATGGCATTAGCACCAGCAGTGGAGACCAGGCGCTTCACGGTGGCAGACCTGGCGCAGTTCCCTGACGACGGTAAGCTCCGTGAGCTCGTGGACGGCCAGGTTGTGGAGTGGGATGTGACGAACTTCGAGCACGGCAGCCTGGCAGCGTTTCTCGGTGGGCTGCTGTGGTCATACTCCCGTGAGCACCGACTGGGCCGGGTGGTGATCACCGATGCATTGGTCAAGGTGCAGGACAGTGAGTACGACGCACGGGGCGGCGATGTCACCTTCTACCGGAAGTCCCGCATCCCCAGTGACCAGCGCGCTGCGGCCACGGCCACGCCGCCGGACCTGGTCATCGAAGTCCTCTCCCCGACCGACCGTGCCACGATGGTGGAGGCGAAGATCGCCGACTGGCTGCGGGCCGGCGTGCAGATCCTCTGGTACGTGAACCCGCAGACGGGGGTGACCACGGTGTACGAGGGAGAGACCATCCGGCGAGTGTCCCCGGAGGAGACCCTGGACGGCGGCACGGTGCTGCCCGGCTTTGCGCTGCGCATGGCCGACGTGCTGCGTGAGCTCGAGGAGCAAGGCTAGAGCACGGAGTAGTGCGCCGGTCCACTGAACCTGACCTTGCGAGAGATTGCAGTCGCATGCCTCCATTGCAGTCGACGCCGGCAGGTGTCGGGCCAGCCCCCCCGACGCTCAAGCGTCGGGCTACGAAAACCAAGCACCGTAAACGGCGCTACGAGGCTGATTCGGTGGCACGTGGTCGTCTGGCGACGACGCTCGGGATTGGTTTCAGGGCGCTTCAGCGTCCTTTGCGGGTACCCGCCGCAGCGGGTGGTTAGCGCTACGCTTGAGCGTAGGGTGAACTTCGTGACGCACCTATTCAACCCAGCGCCGCCAGCGCCTCCTCCACCGCCTGCTCCAGCGAGAGTGCCCGACCGGCCGCTTCCGCGCGCGAGAGTGTCGCCTCGTCCAGCGCTTGCCGCGCCGGCGTCAAACACCGGTCAAGCGTCCGCCGCAACCCCGTGCCCAACGCCCGGCCGGTTCCGGCGCGGAACGTTTCGACCGCGCTCGCCAGCCGCACCGCCGCCTCGGCCCGCCCCTCCAGCGCCAGCAAAGCGGTGACGATCCCAAGAGCGTTGACCATGTCTAGCCGGTTGTCCCATTCGCGCCAGATGGTCAGGTTCTTCCGCACGAGCGGGCGCGCCGTGGCGCTCTCACCCTGGTCCAGGGCGAGCCAGGCCAGCTTATGCAGCGTCTATCCGCGCAGCCTG
This sequence comes from Chloroflexi bacterium UBA4733, assembly GCA_002404055.1. Next base: position 2,072 of record DHIZ01000312.1, on the reverse strand, counting down.
GTCGCCTCGGATGTTCCCTGGACCGCGAGACTCTGCTCAAACAGGCTGTGCGCCGCAGCGTACTCGTTCCAGAGGTGGGCCAGCGTGCCCAACCGGTTGAACTGCTGAGCGATGCCGGTCTGGTTACCTAGTTGCCGGTACAGGGCGAGGCTCCGTTCGAACAATGCCTGCGCTCGCTCCAAATTCCCGCTCTCACGGGCCGCGAGACCGAAGGAACCTAACAGTTCGGCTTCCACTCGCTGTTCCACCGGGGGGAGGGAAGCGGCAAGCTGCTCGTACTCCGCCTCCAGCGCAAGCTGCAGCGCCCAGTCCCCTTGGACGCCGGCAATACTCCAGCGCCCCCCGAGTGCCTCCACCAATGCGGCAGGCGCGGCGGCAGCCACTCGGCAGAGATCTAGCACATCGCTGGACTGGCGCGTCGCCTCGGCCAGAAGGCCCCGCATAAACCAATAGGGTCTGAGTGCTGCGCTCAGCCCGGCACTTTCCTCCGCCTGCCGCTGTTCGATCAACCAGCGCAGGGCCGCCAGCAGGTTATCGTGCTCCTGGTCACACCAGGCCAACGCGCTCGCCCAGGCGGCCGCTGTCGCATCAAATTGAGGCGCCCGCTCCGCCGCCAGGGCGCGGTAGTGATCGGCATGGCGTTGGTGGACGGCTTCTACGGCATCACCGGCAAGCAGCCTCTCCCGCCCGTACTGGCGCAAGGTCTCCAACAGCCGGTAGCGTTCGGTGCCGTCCTCCTGCTCCTCCGCCACCACCAGCGACTTGTCCACCAGTCGCGCCAGCAGGTCCAGCACGTCCTCGGCGGCCAGGTCATCGGCACTGCCCACCGCCTCCGCCGCCTCCAACGTGCAGCCGCCGGCGAAGACGGACAGCCGGTCGAACAGGCGTCGCTCCGGCGGTGTCAGTAACTGATAGCTCCAGTCCACCAGCGCCTGCAACGTCTGCTGCCGGGGCAGCGCCGCACGACTGCCGCCGGTCAAGAGGCGGAAGCGCTGGTCCAACCGGCTGGCGAGTTGCTCGGGCGCCAGCACCCGCACCCGCGCCGCCGCCAACTCGATGGCCAGCGGGATGCCATCCAGCCGCCGGCAGATGGCGGCCACGGCCGCCGCGTGCTGCTCGGTCAGCGTGAAACGCGGGTTGGCTGCCTGGGCGCGCTCGACGAAGAGGCGGACGGCCGGAAGCCGGCTCAACGTTCGGTAATGGCGGCAGATGGGCAGGGTCGGGTGTCTCCAGGGACGGCACGCGCCAGGAGACCTCGCCGGCGATCCCCAACGCTTCGCGGCTGGTCGCCAGGATGCTGACGGTGGGACAAGAGCGCAGGAGGGCGTCGGCCAGTTGCGCGCAGGCGTCGAGCAGGTGCTCGCAGTTGTCGAGGATGAGCAGCAACTGTTTGCTCTGCAGCCGCTGGAGCAGCGTGGCCACCGGCCCCTGCTCGGCCAGCGCCGCTAGCCCCAGCGCGCTGATAACTGTCTCCGGCGCCAGTCCTGGATCGGCCAGCGCCGCTAGTTCCACCAGCCACACCCCGTCCGGATACGTCGCCAGCAGTCCGCGCGCCACCTCCAACGCCAGGCGGGTCTTACCAGTACCGCCCACGCCGACCAGCGTCACCAGCCGGGCTTGATCGAGCAGGGCGCCGATGTCGCTCAGTTCGCGCTCCCGCCCGATGAAGCTGGTGAGGGTGGCCGGCAGGTTATCGCGGCGGCCTGGGACAGGGGCGATGCCGGCGGGCGGCTGGTCAGGGACGGCGGCGGGCGGGGGAGGAGCAAGGGCCGGGGGCGGGGCGTCGCTGGTCGCGGCGATGCCGAGGCCGGTCAAGGCACGCAGGGCGTCCGGTAGCCACTGCTGTTGGGGGCGGTCGAGCAGTTCCACCCACTGCCGACCAGCGAGGGCGTAGGCGATGGTTTCGGGCATCTCCATGGGCTGGAGTAAGAGCGGGAGGATGCGCCGCTTACTCTCCCAGGCGAGTTGGATCTCTTGCTGGACGTTCTCCGAGGCCATCGAGGCGGGTGAGCACAGCACGACGAAGGCGGTGCAACCCCGGACACCGCGCACGATCTCGGCGCTCCAACTCG
>DHIZ01000184.1 GCA_002404055.1 Chloroflexi bacterium UBA4733 | reverse complement strand
TCACACGTCTTCAGCGTAGGGTGACCGGCGGACGAGAGGAGGTTCGCCAGCAGTAACATTCTTGGGCGAGGACGCCATAAACGGCGGAGTCGCGCCAGCCGGCCCGTAGGCGCAGGGTCTCGCGCAGCCGACCCTCGAAGGTCATCCCGATCTTCTCCAGCACCCGGGCAGACACCACATTGTGCGGGTTGCAGGTGGCGAAGACGCGGTGCAGCCGGAGCTCGGCAAAGCCGAATCCGAGTAGCAGCCGCGCCGCTTCCGTCGCGTAGCCCCGGCCCCAGTGATCCGGATGGAGGAAGTAGCCGAGCTCACCCTGACCGTGCTCCACGTTCCGAACCCAGAGCGCGCCTGTGCCGATGAGGCGACCGCCGTCTGCTATGGTGATCGCCAGTTGATACTCCCTCCGCGGTGCTGCCTGCGCTGCGGCAAGCACTTGCTCCACGAAGGCACGCGACTCCGCTGGCGTGTTCGGACCCCAGGTCTGGTAGCGTGCAACCTCCGGCCGGGCGCTGTAGGCATGCACCGCCGGCCAGTCCGCCACGTCAAGTTCGCGCAACACCAGCCGCTGCCCGATGAGTCTAGTCATGGCTGGCGCTCGTCTCGGACCGCTTCGAAGATGCCCGTCGATCAGTTCATGTGAAAGACGCTCTTGGTTGCGATTTCTTCCGCCAGGAGCCTCCGAAATGCCTCGAGCCTCTCGCCTACAAGGTACCGGCGATAGAACCGCCCGGACAGGACGTAGGCCACCACTGGCTCAACCTCCGGCACAGCAGTGGAGCGCAGATATCGATGCATCGTAACCTGACGAAACCAGGGCGTGAGCTGCTCCTCGCCGTTTTCCAACGTGAACGTCTTTGGATGTGTCGTCGCCATTTCGCTGCCCGCTTGCGTCTGAACGGCAGCTGCCATGTCGGCATCGACCCGGCGCAGGAGTGCCGAGAGCTCATCACCGCCTTCGCCGTTGGTCGCGGCCCAGAAGCGGCCGCCCGGACGCAGGACGCGCCGCACCTGCGCGAACAGCGCCGGCTTGTTGGGGACGTGGTAGACCATGTGATTGGCGATCACCGCGTCGAAGCTGGCGACCGGAAACGGGAGGAAGCGCGCGTCCGCTACTGCGTAGGAGACATGCGGCATGACGCCAGCCAGGGTGCGGCGTGCCTCCTGGAGCATGCCGGGAGAGAGGTCGGTCAGCGTGACGGACCAGCCGGGCGGGATGCGGTCGGCGTTTTCCAGCCAGAGCTTGCCCGGGCCGCAGCCCACCTCCAGAAGCTGACACTCCGCCGGCAGCGCCAGATGATCGAAGACCCGGCGTTGCCAGGGGTATGGATCCTCGTTGTAGCGATAAATCTGGCTTCGAGCATTCAAGCTCTCGGCCGTCCGGTAGCCGTCCCTGACGGCTTGCACCTCATCCGTTTGCCCGTTCGGGCGATCGTCTTGGACCGTCATTGCCTGCCTTCCTTGAACCGAGCGGCACCCAAACTCTGCCGGGCCCCGGCTCGCCATCCGTCGGCCCACCATTCGGCCTCGGGCATCCCGCTGTGCAGCGCGGCGGCGATCACTGCGTCAACGTCCAGCGGCACGCGCCGGAAGCTCACCTCCAGGCGACCCTCTTCGGCGGCGATTACGGCGTACTCGCTCCATGGCGGCGTTCGCCCCGCTTCGTTTGGCCCCACGATTCGACGCTCGAAGGGGAGACCGATACTGCCCGGGTTGAGCAGCAGGGACCGCCCCACTCGGCGCAGAAGTTGCTCGTGCGTGTGCCCTCCGGCCAGCACTGTCGCGTCCGTGTTCCCGAGCAGGTTGGCCAGTTCCGCCTCCGGCGTGGTCGCCCGCAGTTCATCGTGGTTACTCCGTGGCGACCCGTGGAAGCACAGCACCGTCGGACCGTCGCCGAGGGCGCACGCCACGGTGGATTGGAAGGTCCTCACGAAGGCCAGATCTTCCTCGCTGAGTTGCGCCAGGCACCATGTGTCGATCGCCAGCCAGCGCCGGGTGGTCTCGTCGTCACCGCCAGAGGGTGTTGGATTGAGCAGCCAGACATCGGCATTGCCCATGACCACAGGACAGCCAAGGCGGCGCAGGGACGCCAACACCGCTTGCGGCTGCGGGCCAGTCGCTGCTACGTCGCCGAGGCAGACCACCTGGTCGATCGGTTGGCGCTCCAGGTCGCGCAGCACCGCCTCCAGCGCCACCGCGTTGCCATGGATGTCCGCAAGCAAGGCCACCCGCGTCACGACAATATCCCTCCCACCGACAATCGGTATCCTACCGGACAAAGAGGGGCCAATACATCTCCGAGAGAGCAGGACGTATGACCGAGAACGAGTTCGCCGTGCTCCGGCGACAGGCGGGCGCTCCAGACCAACGCCGCTCCCGCCTCGCTCCTGGGCGAGTTGGACATCCTTCAGCAGCAGGTGCAATCCGATCACTGGGAAACGGCGTCACCCGGTGTGAAGGAGACTGGGAACGGTACGCACGCTCAGTCGCGAAAAGTAGTCGTCCCGCTGGACGCTGTCGTAGCGACCGGTGCGCAGGCAGCACTGCTTGAAAGCGGCGACCCGCGCCGCAGGGACCCAGGTCGTTGCGACCGAGCTTTACCTGCAGGACCTTTTCGTCGCTTACTGGTGCGCTCGAACTGTCGGCTCCGCGCGGGTGATGGAGAAGGCCGGCCTGCGCTACGAAGGCGTGCTGCGTGGCTACCTGCACAAAGGCGACCACTTTGAAGACGTCGCCATGTACGCCCTGCTGCGACCGGAGTTCACCAGCTAACGCGCTGCTGCCCCACGTCGAACCGTACTGTGTGGACGGCACGGGGCCGACCACACCGTCTGGCAGCGAGCTCGCCTTTGCCGGCTCGCAGCTCGAGGCGCCGTCCGTGTGGCGCCTCCCTTGCTAATACGCTAATAGCAGCTCCACTGCGTTATGGCATCGGAGTAGCCGACGATGACGGAGAGTTCGGCGGGCGCCAGGTCTGGGCGGAGCATCGCCGCCGTCAGGCGGACGTGGCCCTCCAACACGACGAGCGGCGCCTCCGGGCTTATTGCCACCAGGATCAGTTCCGGGAAGGGCTGGTCCGGGCGAAGGGCATTCGCGAGCGCCAGATAGCCCTCCGTTCCTACCGATCGTGTTCGAGGATAGCCAGGATCGCTGGGCCGAAACGGGCCGACGTAATCTCGGCATGGAGATAGACGGCCATCATCTCCGCCTCGGTGATCGCGGCTACCTGTCCCCACTCCGTCAGGGTCGGCCGAGACGTATCGGGATCTCAGGCATGCCACCACGCGAACACGTGGCCTTGCCGATCTACGAGATACCCGCATGACCCTATCATAGTACCGACGCGCCAGGCATACTCCCGGGGCCAACCCATTGCCAGCGTCCTTTCGGCAGACGCCTGCATCGTTCTGTCGCACGTTCACCGTCCTGTGACAGCGTCAGTCCCTCTCCGATGCGCACGGCGCGGTAGCGCTTGTCCCAGACAGGCAACCCATGACACTTCGTCTGGTTGGGAGAGCGAGCAGCTTGCCATGAGCGGAGTGACGATAGACTCGCCCCGCTGCATTCGGGGGAGATCGTGCCTCCGGTAAATTGCCCTGGTGATCCCAATCGAGGACATCGTCGGGCTTTTGCTACCGATCTACGTCCAGGCAGTGTTGTTGCCCTTGGGCAACGGGGTGTGGGGACCCTAACCGGCTGATGGAGGTCTCGGCGTACCTGAAGCACCCGATTATTTGAGCACCGGAGTACGCCTCCAGAACTGGTGCTCCCACGACAAGCTTCCAGCGCCACATGGTGACGGCGACACTGGCGTCACAACGCCGACCCAACCCGCCTCAATCAGCCGAGCGCAGCAACAGGTCGCGGTAGCTGCCGTCGACGATGACCTCTGGACCCTTGGCGAAGATACGTTGCAACTCGGTGTCCGTGCTGGATTCTGCCAGCCAGCGCTCGTAGGCCGCGAGATCGGGGTGGTGGGTGACGTAATGAATGCGATTGGTGTCGCCGAAGACTTCGCGGTACACCTCAGCGCGCAGGTTGGCGTCGCGGCTGTTCTGGTGAGCGGCAACGTCCTGCACCCAGCGGAGGGCCTCTGCGCCCTTACCATTCTTGGCGACTGCTGAGCGGATTCGGGTGAGCATAGGGAATTCCTTTCCTGACCGGCGGCGCGCGCCGCCGGTCAGGAAAGTATGTCGGCGTCCGATGGTGAAGGACAGACATAGGAACATCGCAGACCACACGACAGCTGACATAACCGCCTGTGGTTGCTATGATCTAACCATCCTCGCCCCGGTGTAACGGCGATGCCGCACGGAGTTGCTATGGCCCCTGAGTCCCCGTTCGGTTCTACACTGCGCCGCTTGCGCCTGGCGGCCGGTCTCACCCAGGAAGAGCTGGCGGAGCGCGCGGGCCTAAGCGCGCGGGCAGTGAGCGCACTGGAGCGGGGCATAAACCGGACACCGCAGCGGACCACGCTGGAGGCATTGTTGGCGGGCCTGGGGCCCCGGACCGATGCGGTGGCATTGCGGATGGCAGCGCGGCAACCGCTGTCTAACGGGGAAGGCGTAGCGGCAGGACCGGAGGTCCACTATGCTGCCTCAGGCGATCTCAGCGTCGCCTACCAGGTGACGGGAGCCGGGCCGCCGGACTTGATCCTCGTGCCGGGCCTGGTGTCGCATCTGGAGCAGAACCGGCAGTGGCCGGGGACGGCGCGCTACTTCGACCGTCTGGCCGGCTTCTCCCGGCTGATCCGCTTCGACAAACGTGGCACCGGCATGTCCGACCGCGTCGCGGGCGTGCCGGACCTGGAGGAGCGCATGGACGACGTGCGGGCGGTGCTGGACGCTGCCGGCTCGGCGCGCGCCGTGGTGATGGGGCAGTCGGAAGGCGGGCCGATGAGTCTGCTTTTCGCCGCGACGTATCCGGGCCGCACGCTCGGCCTGGTGTTGTACGGCGCTTACGCCTGCTCCGGCTCGCCGGACCTGGCGCCCGGCCCGGTGGTGCTCACCGCTGAGGAGGAGCGACGCGACGCAGAGGTGGTGCGCGCTCGCTATGGCAGTCGAGCATACGCCGATGAACTGCCTGCCCGCTTTGCACCGAGCAAGGCGGGCGATGAGCGCTACCGGCAATACTTTGCGGACTTCCTGCGGCAGGGAGCGAGCCCTGGGGCGTTCCTCACATTGGGGCGGATGAACCGGCGTATTGACGTGCGCGCCATGCTGCCCAACGTCAACGTCCCCACGCTGATCTTGCATCGACGAGGTGACCGCGTCGCCTCGGTGGAGCATGCCCGGTACATGGCGCAGCGCATCCCGGGGGCGGAACTCATGGAAGTACCCGGCGACGACCATATGCTTGGTGTTGGCGACAGCGACGTTCTGACTGGAGCCATTGAGCGCTTTCTCGCCAGGCTGGGGTCGGAAGTGGAGCCTGAGCGCGTACTGGCGACGGTACTGGCGGTAGCGATGGCACGCCCCGCACCGGAGCGCGCAGCAACGCGGCAGACATTGCAAAACTTTCGGGGGCGCGAACTGCAACAGATCAGCGACGAGTTCCTGCTGGCGGCGTTCGACGGGCCGGGACGGGCGATTCGCTGCGCCCTGGCCCTCCTGAACGTCACTGGCGGGGCCGCACGAGCGGCGGTGCGAATTGGCGAGTGCGTGATTGCTGGGGATAGCCTGGACGGCTCGGCACTCGATGAGGCGACTGCGACCGCCATGGCGGCTCAACCGGGCGATCTACTGGTATCAAGCACGGTGCGCGACCTCGTCGTAGACCCCGCCCTGCGCTTCCACGAGCGGCGAGCGAGCCCGTCCGCGCCTGGAAGACTCTTCGCCGTCACGTCGGGGTAGGCCACCGTAGCCGACGCGCAACTGTGCGGTGCCGAGGCGTCTAGCTGCTTGCCAAGACGTCGGTGCATTTCGACACGCCGGGGCCTGCGCCCTTCGGTTGCCGATGCTCGTCGATCCGGCTCATTGACGTGTTGCGCGAGGCGTTGCAGCCCGTTTCTCCACGATAGGCCAGGCGCGTGCCCGCGGCACACAGCGTATACTGACCTTGAGCAAAGCAAGGGAGAATGCGTGGAAAGTGTTGAGCAGGTCGGCAAGGTCCGTCGGGTCAATGCCGATTTCTCACCGGAGGTCGTTCAGGTCCTCGAGGAGTTAGCCAAGACCCTCGGCACATCAATGACTGACGTACTCAGCGAGGCGATTGCTCTCGAAAAATACGTCACCAACGCCCAGGACGACGGAGGGCGTGTCCTCATCGAACGCGGGGAGAAGACGTTCGAGTTGGCCCGCCCGAAAGCGGTGAGGTGAGTGTGGCTCCGCCACGTTTCGTACCGCGCGCTTCGGTCGCCAATGCTGGGCTGCGTCCTGCCAAGACGGTGGCCAGCGAGCAGCCGCAAAGCGCGGCCGAGCCGACGGGCGCAGCGACCTGGGATGACCTCGTGGATCAACTCGATGCCTACGGTGTGTCCTATCTAGCGGGGGGAAGTCTTGACGTCCGGGGAAACAGCACTCAGCTACGGCAAAAGGCGCGCGCTCCCGATCAGCTCATACGCGACCTCGCCCTTACCGGCGAGCCACGGCTTGGTGATGCGCTGATCGCTCTGTTGCTGCGCCGCCCTGAACTGGCTCGGTCGGTGCGTGTCGTGATTGCTGAGTTGCCACTTGACGAGCCACGGCGAAATGCGCTCGTCGCGCGCCTTATCGCTGCGGCAGCGTTACAGCAGATTTGGTCCTTCGTGTTGCCGCTCTACCTTCCCGCGCAAGAGCGGATTCCCATCGCGGATCTGGTGGCCGAGTTCGCACTGTCTGGACCGGAGGGCAACGATGGCGAAGCATTGCTGGAGCGGGCGGCACAGCTACTGAACGGCCCCTTCCCCTATGACTGGGTGGGCGCATGGGAAGATGCCGCCGAGCAACTGCTCACGCAGTTGCGACTTGCCGCCATCCCTCGGGCCACCGGTCGGCGCTAATGCCATTTGAGCGCGTCACGTCCGACCGTCTGCGGCGCTTCCTTGAGCGCCTTGGCAGTGAGTACCGAGGGCCCGGTCGTATCTATCTGGTCGGTGGCACGAGTCTCCTCCTGGACGGGCTTAAAGCGGCGACCAAGGATGTGGACCTATCCATCAGTCTCGCCCCTCGCCAGCACGAGGACTTTGTTCGCGCGTTGATCCGGCTTCGGAACGAACTCCAGATTGCAGTCGAAGAGGTGTCCCCTGGAGACTTCATTCCCCTACCCAGTGGGGTCGAGAACCGACACCGCTATCTTGGACGCACGGGGCAGCTTGAGGTTTTCAGTTTCGACCCTGTCTCTACCGCGTTAGCGAAGCTGGCGCGTGGCCGTGCTCAAGACATCAGCGACGTGCTCGCTCTCCTCCACAATGGCCATTTGGAAGTTGACGTGCTGGTGACGGCGTTCGAGGAGATCCTGCCGCGAGTGGCAACTGAAGCGCTCACGATCACCGAGGACGACTTCCGACGCAAGTTCACGGCGTTCCTGGCGCTGGCGCGAGAGAGAGGATCGACTTAAGCCTTGCCGAGTCCCACGGGTCAGGAATAGTCTGCCCGCCCACGTTCGGCTTCGCCAGGGCGTGACTGAACCGTATTGAGTTTAGACCCAAATCGTCAGAGTGCGGGTGTCGCCTTGTTGCCACGGTAGTTGGCGCTCGAACTCAAATCCCATGCTTATGTGGGTGATCGTGTGGCTTGTGTGTGGCGCTCCCTGCCCGCCTACCGGATGATGCCAGGAGGCGGGAGCGACAGGCCACCGGGGCCGGTGTACATCCCGCCCAAGCAAAGGAGCGTAAGGCTATGGCAGTGGAAGTGGCGCCGCAGCAGACCGGCACCATTGGGGATCAGGTGGTCGACGCCTTCGTGGCGGCCTGGAACACGCCGGACGAGAACGCGCGGTGGCGCCTGCTGGAGCAGTGCTGGGCGGACGACGGCACCTTGCTCAACCGCAGCCGTGAGGACAAGGGCCGGGTGGAGGTGGCGAGCGCCATCACGTCGATTCTTGCGAGTTGGCCGAGCGGATCCCACGTGACGATCAACCCCGTTCAGGAGCATCACGGCTGGCTGTGCTATTCCTTTCAGATCTTCCGCGCAGACGGCTCAACGTATGCGGAGGGCATTCACGTCGCTGAGCGGGACCAGGACGGCCGGATTCGGAAGCTGATTAACTTCAGTCTTCCCAACTCAGTGGGCGGGAACTAATCGGACCGGGGCCAGGACGCACCGGCCATGGCGCCGAGTGCTGCAGCAGATGAGTGAATAGTAAGGGAGGTCAGACATGCCTACTGAGCCAAAGCTGGAGTTCCTCTATGAGATCACTATTGACCTTGATCCACCAATAGCAATTGGCGCGAACCCGCACGGGAATCGCCAGATCATTCCGCTGAAGGGCGGACACTTCGAAGGACCCCGCTTGAGCGGGACCGTGATCCCCGGCGGCGCCGACTGGCTCCTGGTGCGCCCTGACGGCGTTGGGGCGCTCGACGTTCGCGGCGCACTCCAGACGAACGATGGGGCGCTCATCTACGTCCAGTATCGCGGCTACATCACCAATTTCCCAGCGCTGCTGCCGCGCTGGGCGGCCAATGAAGATATTCCCCACGAAGAATATTACTTTGCCATCACGCCGTACTATGAGACCAGTGCGCCGCAGTACCAGTGGCTCCATCAGACCGTTGTCGTAGGCCTCGGCTCTCTGGTCCGTGGCGGCGTTCAGTACCGCATCTACGCGCTTCGGTAGCACAGAGGCTTAACAATCACCACAGCGGTCGGCGCCTTCGCGGCTTCAACGTGATCACGTCCTGGTAGCCGAGACACGACCCGGCATCTCACCGGCAGCGGGCCAGATATCCGCCACCGCGAAGGCGATGGCCTCGTCCAGCGGCATCTGCAGCCCAACGGTGAACGCTGCCTCCCAGGCAGCCTCACCGAGGGCCGCTTGCGCCTGCGGCTGCCACGACTCGGGGCGGTGCGCGCGGCTCAGCATCGCCCGTAAGCGGGGAGCGCTAGAGGGCGTTTCTTGCGCGGCCACGGCGCCCGCCAGCGTCGCTGCACGCTCAAGGTGTCCATCATCGAACGCGATGGCGGCGCTGGTCCCCAGGTTGGTGGCGATTCCTGCGGGGTTTCCCACGTCTCGCTGGAGCAGCAGGGCTTCGCGCACGTACCGACGCGCGCCAAGCTGGCGGCACGTGACGAGGCAGCGTTCCAGCATGTCGCGTGCTGGTCCAAAGTCACCATTCGCTGCCGCGAATATCGCCAGACTACGGTTTGTTTCCGCCGCGCCATGCGCATTGCCGTGGGTCAAGAAGATAGCCAGTGCGCGCTCCAGCAGCGCCGGCTGCCATGCCGCTGCACTGGTGTCGAAAGATGGTGTCGCGGCAAAGCCGCAAGCCCAGCCAAGCCCCCACCAATCGTCGGTTGTTTCGAAGCGGGCGATTGCCCGCGCGTACATCTCGCCGATCCGCGGCCAGTCTTCATCGCTCTTGAACGATAGGCCGAGCCCAAGGAGCGCGTAGCCGGTGGCGCGATCGTCGCCCGACTCCTGGGCGACGTCCAGGCTCTCGGTAAGCAGCGGACGGGCCGTTGCGTGATCATCGAATTGGGTCAGGAGGAAACCTGCGCCGAACAGCGCCATCGCCCGCGTCGGTAGGCGCTGACCTGCCGTGGCCGCCAGCACCGGCAGTAACAAGCCCTGCCCTTCAAGGATGCGGCCGCGTGGCACGAAGGAGAACCAGAGCGCGCCAACCAGGCGCAGCGCTCGGTCATGCTCCCCTTGTTCCACTAGCCAGCGCGCCGCTGCACGGAAGTTCTCCAACTTCGCTTCCGTGCGGTCCAACCAGGTCACGAGGTCCGGTCCCTGTAACCCGCCTTCCGCCGCCTCGGCCAGCGCCAGGTAGTAGCCGGCGTGGTGTTCACGCGCTGTCGCTTCCTCCCCATGCGCCGCGAGTTGTTCACGCGCAAACTCCAGCAGCGTCTCCAGCATCCAGCAGCGCGGCTGTCCGTCGCTGCCCTCCTGCTGCCGGACCAGACTGTGATCAACCAGCACCGCGAGCGTATCAAGCGTCGTGCCCCGCTCGCCGTTTGCCTGGACCACTGCATCCACAGCGTCCAGCGTACAACCACCGATGAAGACGCCGAGACCGCGGAAGAGCGCCTGCTCGTCGGGCGCGAGCAGATCGTAGCTCCAGGCGATGGCGGCGCGTAGCATGCGCTGGCGCACCGGCAGGTCACGGGGACCGCCGGTAAGCAGCGCCAGCCGGTGGTCCAGCCGGGCCAGCAGCGCGCGCGGCGAGAGCAGCTTCACGCGTGGCGCCGCCAGCTCGATCGCCAACGGCAGGCCGTCCAGCCGCAGGCAGATGCCGGCCACGTCGCCAGCGTTATCCGCACCCAACACGAAATCGCGTCGAGCCCACTGGGCCCGGGCGACAAAGAGGCGCACCGCTTCGGTCGCCGCCAGTTGCTCCAGCACGTCGGCAACCGACGCGCCGCCACCGGTGGTGTACTCCTCCGGCGGCAACTGCAGCGAGCCGAGTGAGAACTCGCGCTCGCCGTACAGTCCGAGACGGACCCGACTGGTCACCAGGAGGTGCAGCCGGGGGCAGGCGGCCAGCAGCGTCCCGATGGCGGGTGCGGCGGCTGCCACCTGCTCGACGTTATCCAGGAGCAGCAGGAGATGGCGCTGGCGCAGCGCCGCCGCCAGAGACTCATCGACCGTTCGTCCCGGCGCTGGCAGCAGCCCCAGCGCCTGCGCCACGGCCGGCAGCACCAGCGCCGGATCGGTGATTGGGGCGAGGGGCACGAAGCGGACCTCGCCAGCGTAGTCGGCCAACAGCGAATCCGCCGCCTCCAGGGCCAGGCGCGTCTTGCCAGCGCCGGGCGGCCCGGTCACGGTTAAGAGTCGAACGGCGTCCGAGCCGCTGAGCAGACCGCGCACCGTTGCCAGTTCAGCTTCGCGGCCGATGAAGCTGGTGAGCGGACGGGGAAGCCCGCGGCCGCCACTGGCGTCAAGAACGGTTGGCGGCGCTGCGGGATCGCCCAGACTGCGCCGTGCGCTCGTTCGCAACGTCGCCACCTCCTCCGGCTGTAGCCCCAATGCCGCAACCAGGAGGTCCAGCGTGCCATGTTGCGGCGACTGGTTGATGCCGCGTTCCAGCGCGCTGATGGCGTTGGCGCTCAGGCCGGCGCGCTCAGCGAGTTCTTCCTGCGTGAGCCGAGCAGCCACGCGGTAGCGGCGCAGGGTGGCGCCGAACGGTGGATGGTCCTGGGCGGGCATGCTGGTACTCCGAGGAGCGAGCGACACGACGAGGGTACGAGCGTATCGTAGCATCGGTGTCACTGGACACCCACATATGGCGACGAGTGCACAGGTCGACCGCGGAGGCAGCCCCCCTGCGGCTCGCACCGCTCGCCAGGTGCCCCCGTGCGCGGGGGCACCGATGCTGCCCCCCGGAGTGGGTGTGTCCGATAGTACCGCGATGGTTCGCAACGTGCGGGCGGGGTGGCGTCGTCACGAGGCGTTCGAGATGCGGCGAAGCATTTCGGGCCACGGAGGCGCGCTTGCACTACCTCGATTACCGACATTCTTGCAAGGCCCTCGCGCCTACGGCAAGTCCAATCGGTCCGCCTCCGACGGCTCCAAGAGCAAGACGCGCGCGGTGCGCTCTTCGATAAACAGCGCGAAACGGGAGAGGATATCCCTGCCGAGAATCGTGGGAATCGGAGGTGTCGCTGGACCCGGCAGGGGTATGGTAAGGATGAATGAAACGGAGAAGCGATCCAGCGAGAGCACCGCATCCGTAATCAGCGTGGGTACCCTGCCACCGACACCGCCAATGCCCGGACCTGGCGGGAAGGACGCCAGGGCGGACCCGAGGAATAACGCATCAATCGGTGAGAGCACCGTGCGATCCGCTCCGGTGTCAATCAAGAACGGCAAAGCGAAACGGCGATTCTCCAGGCGCGGAAAAGACAACGTGCCGTCGACAAATGGACGTGGCCTGCCGCGATCATAGGCAAAATAGCCGCGTATCATCCCTCAGACGATGAGAATGGTGTCGTCGTGGGTAAAGAAATTGAAGTATGTCTGCTCTGGTGGCACCCCGTGCTGCCGAAGCTCATTGATCAACTGTTGCTTATCAGGCCCAGTACCCACCACTGCCTCATCATACATGGCGACCCATTGCTCCGGGTACCGCTCCAGCAGCTCGTCATAGTGCGCCTGGCCGAACTCGACGTTTCGATGGAACCGTACGAGTTCTTCCTGGATTTCCTCAACATCAAGCACGGACTGACGCCTCCATTCCTCATCGGAGTAACCGTACCATACAGCCGACTTCAACGAACTGACCTCTTGTCGCGGCGACGCGATCTGGCAGCGCAGTGGCGGACGGCCCGATGTCCGCTCCCACCGACTTTACGCCCCCGAGGATAGCGCGCGGCAGGTCTGTTGGCGGTACGGCTGTTAGGCGTTCTCAGCTAGCTCCCGAAGTACCGCACGTCGTTCTTCGCTGCCACCAAACAATTCAGTGAGGTTTGTGAGACTGGCACGGAAGTGTGCCGGAGTTATCGTATCAACTCCCCTGGCGTCCAGCTCTGCGAGCATTCGGGTCACGCTCACGTTTGCGCGGCCGGCGGCTTCACCCAAGTTGATCGCGCCTCCGGCATAATCGGCAGTGGCGTACTCCAAACGCGTGTGTGCCAACGCATCAAGCACCCACTTCTGCAGCAGCGTGCCTTCCGCAAGGTGTTCACGGGCGCTCACCTCCGCGATCAACTTGCTCTCATCGGCACGAAGGCGGACAGACTTCGTAACCGGCCGGCCATTCGTGATCATCGGCTTCTCTCACTTCACGACTGCGGCAAAGCGACCACATCACTCTGCAAGTGCCCGCCGAACCATTCCAAGATATGGCGAAAGCGCTCCAGGCGATGGCGTGGTTTGCCGGAGCGTGATAGTTCGTGTGTCTCGTCGGGGAAGCAGATGAACAGCACCTCGCGCCGGAGGCGCTTCAGCGTCATGAAAAGCTGCTCGGCCTGTTCCATCGGACAGCGCAGATCGTTCTCCGAGTGCATAATCAGCAGCGGCGTCGTGATGTCCTGGGCATAGGTCAGCGGCGAGTGCTCAGCGTACCACTGGGGGTTCTCCCAGGGCAAGGCGCCGATCTGGTTCACCGCGAACCAGGGGCCAATGTCGCTGCTGCCAAAGAAGGAAGTGAAGGTATTCAGCGCGCGTTCGGAGCAGGCAGCCTTGAAGCGGTTGGTATGGCCGACCGTCCAGCTCGTCATGTAGCCGCCGTAGCTGCCGCCCATAACGCCTAGGCGATCCGGGTCGATGAAGTCGCAGCGCTGCAGGGCCTCATCCAGCCCCGCCATCACGTCGCCAAAGTCGACGCCACCCCAGTCACCGACAACGGCCCGGGTGAACGCCTCACCGTAGCCCTGGCTGCCGCGCGGGTTGGTGTAGATCACGACGTAACCGGCGCCGGCATAGACCTGGAATTCGTCGAAGAAGGTGTTGCCGAACTGTGTGTGTGGCCCGCCGTGGATGTTCAGCAGGGCGGGATAGCGCTGACCCGGAATATAACCGGCCGGCTTGATGACCCAGCAGTCCAGGTCAACGCCGTCGCGCCGGTAGCGCAGCAGTTCGGGTATACACAGCACAACCTCTTCTCGCCACTCCCGATTGCAGTCCGTCAACTGGCGCTCATCGGTGCCATCCGCCGCGCAGCGGAAAAGCTCCGCCGGGTGAGTCGGGTCGCTTGCCAGGAAGGCGAAGAGCGGCGCTGTCGGGCAGCCACTGAGGGCACTGACCTGGCGGTTGCCGGCAATGACCGGCTGCACGTCCGCCGTCCCACAGTCGTCACCCAGGGTCACGCGGTACACCACCTCGTTGCCCCGGTCCGAAATACCGAACACGATCGCCCGTCCGTCCCCTGACCACATCGGCATGCCGTAGGCCGATACGGAGCGATCGAGTTCCGTGGAGAGCCAGACCGCCTGTCCACCCTCTGTGGGTATCTGGTAGAGGCGAGCGTTCAACCCGGCTATGTTACGTTGCCGGCTGCCGACGTAGGCGATGCTGCGACCGTCCGGCGAGAAGGCAGGGTTCGCAGCCGGACCGACGGTATCGGTTACCCGGCGTACTTCGCCGCCCTCTGCTGCAACCAGAAAGATATCCCTGGCGTTGTCATAATCACGATCATCGTGGCGGGCCGAGGCGAAGGCGAGCCGGCTGCCATCGGGTGACCACACCGGCTGGGAGACGCTGCGCTCGAGGTCGGTCAGGCGCACCGGCTCGCCGCCGTTGGCAGGCATGACGTAGAGTTGTGCTCCCTTTTTGGCTTCGCGGTCAGAGAGGAAGGCGAGGCTCGTGCCATCCGGCGACCAGCGCGGCGCGGTATCGCGCGTTGGCCCTGTCGTAAAACGGCGGGGCGCACCACCCGACAACGCAACCAGCCAGATGTTCGAGAGGTAGGCATCCTTCTCCTCCGACAACGTCGTGAGGACGAAGGCAACCACTTCGCCATTTGGCGACATCTGGGGGTCACTCAGGAACTTTATTCTCGTCAGGTCAGCCGGCTCCATCGGGCGCGGTATTCGCTCGGTCACGTGCTCTTTCCTGTCCTGCCACTTGCCATCGTCGGGTGAGTACACACGGGGGGCCAGACGGGCCTCATCCTCTTCCAAGGTTTGTAGCATATGGTAGGCGTAGGTTGGGAAAATTCGCCATCTGGAAGGTGACGCAACATGGCCGAGCACCGGGGCACGACTGCTTTGGAGACACGTTTCGCGCCATCGTCCGGTCAGCCGGATGCCTCAGCGCATGCTGATCCGGGAGTGGCCGGCAATGCCCGGCTGACCGGCATGAACGCGGTGGTCCTGCTGGTCTTGCTGGCAATTGAAGGGCTGACGATCCTTGCCATCCGCAGGGTGCTTCCCCAGCACCTCTTCTTCGGTTTCATCCTCATCCCGCCTGTGCTGCTGAAAATGGGCAGCACCGGCTATCGCTTCCTGCGCTATTACGCCGGTGATCGCCGTTACCGCGCCGCCGGGCCGCCTCAGATCCTGTTGCGTCTCCTCGCCCCGCTGGTCGTCATCACCACCGTTGTGCTCTTCGCCACCGGCGTCGAACTCTGGCTGTTCGGCCGGCAATATGGTTCGGTCTGGCTGAGCGCCCATCAGCTCAGCTTTGTTCTCTGGTTCGGAGCGATGACCGTCCACGTGTTGGGCTACGTCTTTCGTGCGCCGAACTTGGCCCTGGCCGACTATCGCTCAGGAAGTGCAGTCAGCGGCAGTGGGGTTCGCATGTATCTGGTAGGCGCAACGCTTCTGCTGGGCGTCGTCCTGGCTGTGGCATCGACGCACTATGCCACGCCATTCGTCATCTTCCCGGAACACTGACCGGCCCCTGCCCGGCGACTGAAGTCGCGGGCTAACACCCACGCTACGCGCGGGTACCACGCAAAGCCCGCCTTCGCGGGCTGACCGAGTCCGCGCAGGCGGACTTCGCCTTTGGTAGCCCGCGACTTTAGTCGCCGGGCACGCCACCAACGGCGCGTCACCGTTGGAAAATGCGGACCTTCGGAACGAATGCCACGTCAGCGTCCAAAGGGAAGATCGGTCGTGCGCAGGCCGTGTGGCCCAGATATGGCAGGTTGGCACTTGTGGATCCCGGTGCGTCGACGTTGATCAGTCGTGCGCACCAGTCGGCATACATGTATGGCTTGCAGTGCGGTGATTTGACTACCACCAGATCGAACTGGCGTGGGTCCTGGCCGTGGGCCAGGTAGAGTGAGCGGTCGTGTAAACCAACCCGCCGACTGGCGAGTACCAGGGTGTAGTTCTGCGCCTTCAGCACGGCGGTCGGCCCCGAATGCGCCTCCCCGCCGCTGAACTCGGCGATGAAGCGGCCTTCGGCCAGTAGATGGACGCAACCCTCGACTTCCACCGGCGGAAAACGCGCCAGGTCGAAGGCGCCACCGACGTGCGTACGGACTGAATTGCCGACACCGGCAGCGAAGCAGGCCGCCGCCGCGCCCGCATCAATGATTGGCATGAGCGCCTGCCCTTGATAGCCTCCGGCCAGACAGGCGCGTAGGATGGCGTTGCTGTCGCCGGAGGCCCCGGAGGTCGTGGCGTCTGCCGCATCCATCATCACCACTGTGCCACCCTTTGTCTCGCCCGCCAGGCGCACCGCCTCCTCCAGCGGCGTCAGGTCTTCGTGGAGCACTTCGCGCACTGCCCAGAACTGCTCCGCCAGGCGGGTCGCCTCTCGCGCCGAATGATCGGGATCGGTGGTGATGACCACACTGTTGGAACGGAGTTCAGGGACATCCGTGAAAGGGTTGCCGATGAACATGCCGGCGGCCAGACCACCAGGGCTGGCCTCGATGGCCTGACACTGCCGGATCAGCCCGCCGAAAATACCTGTTGCGGTGATCAACTCTTTGCCACGTACCAACGCTGGGATTTTGACGAGTGCCGTTGCGGGTCGCAGGCCCTCATCGAGGATGCGCAGGAGCAGCCGCCCCGCCCGTAGTCCGGTATCAAACATATCCTCGTGCGGATAGGTGTGGTACACCGTCAGGCCGTTCACATGCTCCAGAATGCGCTCGGTGAGGATGCCGTGCAGGTCCATCGAGACGACGATCGGGATGCGCTCGCCCACAATTTTGCGCGTTTCTGCCAGCAGGTAGCCCTCCGGGTCGCCCTCGTCCTGGGCTCCCATCGCGCCGTGCAGCGAAATGTACGCAGCCTCCACCGGCCCGGCCGCTCGCACAGCTTCCAGGAACTCCTGGGCGATCCAGTGCCAATCGGCTGCAAGTAACGTCCCGCCGGAACCCGCCCGCGCGCTAAAGGCCGGCACGAGCTGGACATCCGACCGGGTGTCGAACATGCTCAACGCTCCCGCCATCTCGCTCTGTTCGCCTCGCCGCCCTTGGATGACGTCCTCGCCGTAGGAGAATCGAAAATCCTCCTTGTGGCTCAGTGCCGGGTTGAACGTCGAGACTTCCTGCTTGCACTCCGCGATCAGGATGCGAGTCATGCGTATCCTCCCTATCCCCTGCTTTCACGCCATACCGTCCATCATAGACGCGAACAACGTTGTCGGCAAGAACTGGGAATTCGGAGGTTGCGCCGGGCGGTCATCACCATCGGCATGGGGAATCGACATGGACTTGTCGAATGAACCACTAACCGACCGGCGATTGATAAGACGCTATACTATGGCCTTGCGCCATGGCCGCGAGCGAAAAACCGGAGCCGCGCTAGTCCAGCGTCAGGGGAGGAACATCGGCTGATGCCACGCAGGGTCCTGGTCGCTGGCGACCTCGTCCGCGACGAACGAGTCGCCCGGCTGCCTGGCGGCTCACCTTTCTCGGTGGAACTGCACACCGGCGCACGTCAACAAACGGCGCTGCGCGGCGCCTGGCAACTGGCGGAGTCGGTCCGCCTGGCTTGTGCCGACCTCACAGGCGTCGACGTTGCCGGACCCGACCCGGCCGCTACCGCGCCGAGCCGCGTGCTCACGCTCTGGGCGCCCTGCGAACGGCGAGTTGGCAGCGCTGAGCAGGTCTGGCGCATCGAACGCGTGCTGGGCAGTTGGACCAGCGACGAACTGCGCGGCAGCGCGCCCGCGCCCGGTCCGGCCGACCTGCTCGTGCTGAGCGACAGTAACCTGGGCTTCCGTCGCGCTGAGGCCGCGTGGGGACCGCTGCTAGACGCTGCACCCGGCGCGCAGGTGATCTACAAGACTGAAGCGCCGCTCGGCTAGGGCGCGCTCTGGGAGCGCCTGCTGGCCGAGTACGCCGACCGGCTGACCGTCGTCCTCTCGGTCGGCGACTTGCAGGCCCTGCAGGCCGCCATCACGCAGTCGCCCTCCTGGGACCGCACCATCGAGGATGTCGAGCGGGAGTTGCGCGGGGGCGTCTTCAGTGGCGACTTCGCCCGTGTGCAGCGCGTGGCCGTCCTCTTCCAGTGCGCCGGTGTGGCCGTCTGCAGCCGCCTGGACGGCGAGCTGCGGCTGGAGCGCCTGCTCTACCACCCGGAGGAACTGCCCGGCGCTTTTGAGGCCCGCCGCCCCGGCGCTATCCTCGGCGCTACGTCGCTGCTGACAGCGGCTCTGGCGCGGCACACCCTGGAACCCGCAAGCTATCCGCTCTTCGTTGCCGCCGGCCGGGGGCTGGCCGCCATCCGCGACGCGCACGACAATGGTGGGGGCCGCGTCCAGGGCCGGGACGCGACCGCGCTGCTCGCCAGCTTTACCGGCGGCAAAGACGGCAGCGCGCGTCTGTACCATCCGCCGGCCGAACTGCCCACTAACGCCTTGCCGGAGGCGAGCTTTCGCGCCGCCTTCCCGCGTCGCGCGCTCGGTGAGCCGGAACCGACAGCACCGTGTAGCGACCTGGTGCAGGACGTCACCGGACCCGGCTACGAGTTCGTGCTGGCGCTGGCGATGCAGGTCGTCCTGCGCGGCGTCGCCATGACGCTCGACTCGGTCCCGCAGGCCCACTACGGCGCCTATCTCACCGTCGACCGCGAGGAGATCGAGCACGTCAACGAGGTCCGCCGCCTGATCGCCGGCTACCGCGTCGCCGCCAGCGACCGGCGGCCGCTCGCTCTGGCCGTCTTCGGCCCGCCCGGCTCCGGCAAGTCCTTCGCCATCAAGCAGGTAGCGGCCGAGCTGTTCGGCCGGGCCCAGGCGGTGCTGGAGTTCAACCTCTCCCAACTGGGCTCCCGCGAGGAACTGCACGCGGCCTTCGACCAGGTACGCGACGCCACCGTGCGCGGTCAGATCCCGCTGGTCTTCTGGGACGAGTTCGACAGCGGCCAACTCGTCTGGCTGAAGGAGTTCCTGGCGCCGGTGCAGGACGCCGAGTACCGCGCCGGCAGCGTGGTCCACCCCTTCGGCAAGGTGATCTTCGTCTTCGCCGGCGGTACCTGCACGACCTTCCAGGAGTTCGACCGCTCGGCAGTTGCCGGCGCGACGGGCGAGCAGTTCCGGCTGGCCAAAGGCCCTGACTTCGTCAGCCGGCTGCGCGGCTACGTGAACATCAAAGGTCCCAACCCGTGGCTGACGCCGGGCCAGACGACGGCCCTGCCGCCGGCCGAGGCCGACGTGGCGCACCTCATCCGCCGCGCTATCCTGCTGCGCTCCGTGGTGGAGCGCGCCCAGCCGCAGCTCATCGAGGCGAGTGGCAGGGCGGCGATCGGCGCCGGCGTGCTGCGCGGCTTTCTGCGCACCGAGCAGTTCCGCCACGGCGCTCGTTCGCTGGAAGCGATTGTCGGCATGAGCGATCTCAGCGGCGCGCGCCACTACGGCGTCGCCGAACTGCCCTCGCCGGACCTGTTGGGCCTGCACGCGAGCGCCGACTTCATCCGCTGGGTGCAGGAGAGCGAACTGGAGGAGGCGACGATTGAGCTGCTGGCCGAGGCGACGCACCGCGCCTGGCAGCAGTCACGCGAGGCCGCGGGCTGGACCTATGCGACGTTACGGGACGACGAGCGCCGCGCTCATCCGCTGCTCGTCGCCTACGAGCGGCTGCCGGAAGGCGACCGGGAACGCAACCGGCACACCGCGCGTGTGACGCTGGCCAAGCTGCGCCAGATCGGCTACCGGGTCGAGCGCGTGCCGCCTAGCTTGCAGTCTGGACCGGCCAGCCTGCCTGCCACACGCTTGAGCGCGAGCGAGCGACGACGGCTGATCGAGATCGAGCACGGGCTCTGGCTGCGCGACCGGCTACTGCACGGCTACGCCTACGCCGAGCACACCATCGAGCGGTTGCGCCTGCAGCGCGACCTGACGACGCTGGAGGATTTGCCGCCGGAGGACCTGCAACTGGACGAGGCGCTGGTCGACGCGGCACTCGCCGCGCTGCACGGCGGCGGCTACCGGCTGGCGCCGGTGACCGAGGAACGGACACGCGTGCGCGTCGGCGTCACCGGCCATCGCCTGCTGGCAGAGACGGCGCGGGTGAGCGCGGGGCTGCGCGAGGCGCTGGCCCGCATCCGCTCTGCCTATGGCAACCGGCCGCTGACCTTGCTGTCGATGCTGGCCGAGGGCGCCGACAGGCTGGCAGTCGAAGCAGCCTTGCACACGCCGGATGCGGAGCACGTAGCGATGCTGCCGTTGGCGCCGGAGGAGTACGCTCACGATTTCGGTCCGCCGGGCAGCCCGTCGCGCGTCCACTTTGCGGCGCTCCTGGCACGGTCAACGGCGGTGCTGCAGGTCGGCGCAGTGGATGGGCGCGAAGCAGGCTACGCGCGGGCAGGGCAGGAGCTAGTCAATCGCTGCGACGTGCTGCTGGCAGTCTGGGACGGCGAAGCAGCGAGAGGCGCAGGCGGCACAGCAGAAAACGTGGCGCGAGCGCGGGCCCAAGGCAAGCCCGTAGTGGTCGTGCGCGCCGGCAACCACGACGCGTCGACCCAGGTTCCGACCACGCTGGGGGAGGAGCAGGGCGTCATTGTCGCCGAGGGTTTGCCGGCAACCTCGCCGTAAGGCGCAGTACGGTTGCATATCATGGTGCGTCCATCGAATCCGCTGCAGGTTGCCCGGCGACTGAAGTCGCGGGCAACCCTTGCCAAGCCTGCCTGCGCAGGCTCCCCACGTCGAGCGTCGCTGGCGTCATAGTCCGCGAAGGCGGACTTCGCAATTGTTGCCCGCGACTTCAGTCGCCGGGCACGTGGCCGAGGACATGCGCTGGACTTGCCGGATGCACCATTTAGTGCCGCGACTGCGGCACTGGTCGGGCTTATCTAAACCGAATTGGCCGTAACCCGGCCGCCGCTTGGGACTATTCCGCCAGCGCCTCTGCCACGGCCTGGGCCAGCGACAATGCACGGCCAGCGGCGTAGGCGGCGGCGAATGCCGCCTCGCCCAACTGCTCCCGTGCCGTCGCCAGTGTCCGCACCCGCTCCAGCCGGCCTATCAGTTCGGGCAGCACCCCGCCGAGTCGCTCCAACCCAGCCTCCGCGGTGCCGAGCAGACGCGCTGCCCGCTGCCACTGCCCCCGTTCCCGCGCCAGCGCCGCAAAGGCGTTGAGGTTCTCCAATACCGCGGAGTCCAACCGCCGGCTCCAGGTCCACTCCAGCGCCTCGCGGAAGCACGCTGCGGCCTCCTCTGGCCGTCCCGCCTCCAGCGCCAGGGAGCCGTGGTTGCGCAGCGCCCACTGCCGGTTGTTCCCTCCTTGGAGCAGCGCCAGCGCCTCCTGGTAGGCGGCGGCCGCCCCCACCGAATCGCCACGCATGTGGGCGACCATCCCGAGCTGCATCAGCGCAATGCCTTGATCGGGAAGCGACCCGATTCGGCGAGCCAGCGCCAGTTGGCGCTCCGCGGCCGTCTGCGCCGCCGCCAGGTCGCCGTCCTGCTGCGCCACCCCGACCGGCCCGTACAGGAACTTCGCGACCGCCTGCTCGTCCCGCCGCGCCTCGGCCAGCACCAGCCCTGCCGCCGTGTAGGCCCGCGCCGCTGCCTCCTCACCCAGCCGGTTGGCCAGGAAGGCGGCGCACCACAGCGCCCGCAGTTGCAGCCACGCCGGCAGTTCGGCCGGCGCGCGATCCAGGAAGCGGCGCAGCCAGCCCAGCCCTTCCGCCCGCTGCCCTGCTTGTAACCACAATGGGTTCGCGCGGGTCGCCAGCCGCAACCCGCGCTCCGTGTCCTCGTGCTCGCCGCACCAGCCCAGCGCCAACCGCAGATTTTCCCGCTCCCGTTCCAGTTGCGGTATGGTCAAGGGACTCCCACCCCAGTCCTCCGTCGCCAGTCCGCCTGCGAGCCGCCGCAGCAGCGCCTCGACGTGCGCCACCCGCGTCGCTTCGGCTTCCCCCGCCAGCGTCAGTTGTTCCAGCGCGAACTCCCGCAGGGTCCCCAACATCCCAAAGCGCGGCTCACCCTCAGACTCCTCCTGCCGCACCAGACTCTGGCGCACCAGCGCATCAAGCCCATCGAGGAGGTCCACATCCAACGCTC
The DNA here is from genome assembly GCA_002404055.1 of Chloroflexi bacterium UBA4733. The sequence continues at coordinate 270 of DHIZ01000184.1, read as the reverse complement.
CCGCCGCCGTGGCCACCTGTTCCACGCTCTCCAGCGTCCCGCCCCCAGCGAACACCCCCAACCGCCGGAACAGCGCCTGCTTATCCGCACTGAGCAACTCGTAGCTCCAGGCGATCGCCCCGCGCAAGGTGCGCTGGCGCGCCGGCAGGTCCGCCGACCCGGCCGTAAGCACCGCCAGCCGGTGCGCCAGGCGACCCAGCAGCGACGCGGGCGGCAACAACCGCACCCGCGCCGCCGCCAGCTCGATGTGCTTTGAAGACGTAGATTGCA
>DHIZ01000072.1:50193-53496 GCA_002404055.1 Chloroflexi bacterium UBA4733 | reverse complement strand
CGAACGCCTGGACGCCAAACGACTTCGTCGCTTCGCGCCGAGTTGGCCTTCGGTCTCTCGCCGACCTTTTCAGCACCCTCCTAGCCGGGCTGCCCTTTCTTCCGGCTCGGTCCGTCAGGCGTCCGCGGTCGCCTCGACGAGGTAGCCGGCGAACTTCCTGCGAGCGGCCTCCCGGCGACTTGGGATGTGATCGGTCGGCCAGGGTCCCTCCGGCGCGGTGTAATCCTTGAGCACCAGGCGTGCCGCGGTCTGGCGGTGGACTTCGTCCGCCCCGTCGTAGAGCCGTGCGCCGCGGGCGGCCCGGTACATCTGCTCGAGGGGCAGGTCGGACGAATAGCCGAGGCTCCCGCACACCTGGATGGCCCGATCGATGACGTCGTGCAGGACGCGAGCGCCGAAGAACTTGATCAGCGAGATCTCCTTCCGCGCCGCGGCCACCCCGCTGGTGTCGATCACCCAGGCCGCGTGGAGGGTCATCAGGCGCGCGGCCTGCATCTCTGCAGCCGAGTCGGCGATCCAGTTCGCCACCGTCTGGCGTGACGCGAGAGGTACGCCTCCGACCTCGCGCTGGAGGGCTCGCTCGCACATGATGTCGAAGGCCCGCCTCGACTGGCCCAGCCACCGCATGCAGTGATGGATGCGCCCCGGCCCAAGCCGGGCCTGTGCGATCCGGAAGCCATCGCCGGGAGCTCCGATGATGCTCTCTCGCGGCAACCGGACGTCGTCGTAATAGAGCTCGGCGTGGCCGAACCCCCAGTGCTCCTCGCCGCCGAGCACGGGCACGTTGCGCACCTTGCGCACGCCGGGGGCATCGCCGGGCACGAGGAACATCGACGCGCGCTCGTGCGGGTCGGCGCCGGCGTCGGTCGTCGCCATCACGATCAGCAGGTCCGCGACCATGCCGTTGGTCGTGAACCATTTGTGGCCGTTGATCACCCATTCGTCGCCGTCCAGCCTCGCCGTCGTCGACAGGGAGGTCGGGTCGGAGCCGGCGTTCTCGGGCTCGGTCATCGAGAACGCGGACCGGATCCGTCCATCCAGCAGAGGGCGGAGCCAGCGTTCCTTCTGGGCGGCGGTGCCGAAGTGCGCCAGCACCTCCGAGTTGCCGGTGTCGGGGGCGTTGTTGCCGAACACGATCGGGCCCCACATCGAGCTCCCCTCGATTTCGTGCATGAGCGCCAGCCGAACCTGGCCCATGCCCTGTCCGCCGAGCTCGGGAGGAAGATGGGTGGCCCACAGGCCGCGCCGCTTGACCTCGCCCTGGAGGGAGACGAGAAGCCGTACGAACGGCTCCTGCTCGAATTCCCCGATGACGGTCTCCAGGGGCCAGACCTCCTCGCGCATGAACTCTCGCATCCAGGCCAGCTTTGCTTCGAATTCGGGTTCGGTCTGAAAGTCCCAGCTCATCGGCGTTTGTTCACCATGCGAGGCACCCTACGTGCAGGTTGCCAGGGGAAAGCGGGCCGAAGGGCCCGCAATCGACGGGCCCTTCGGTGGTCGCGGTGGCACGCTCTGCAGCGGCACCAGGATCGGAGTTAATCTGCTCCGGCTAGTCAGGTTGCGCTTTCGCGGGGTGAAACGGTGGGGATATTGCTGATTTTTCACCAGGCCTATCAGCCGGTGCTCGGCAGTGTCCTGCTGTCGGCGTTGGCGGCTGGGATCCCCCTTTACGTGCTGTTCATCATGCTGGCAGTCCTTCGCCTCCCGGCCTGGATCTGCGCGGTGGCCGCCATGCTGACCGCCTTCGTCCTTTCCTGGCTGGTGTGGGGGATGCCTTTCGGGGTGACTGTCGGGACGGCGACGGAGGGCATGGCGTTCGGCCTCTGGCCGATCAGCTGGATCGTGCTCAACGCCGTCTTCTTCCACAACCTGACAGTTGCAAGCGGCGACTTCGACGTCATCAAGCGCTCGTTGACCCGACTGACGGAGGACCGCCGGCTGCAGGCCCTGCTGATCGCGTTCAGCTTCGGCGCGCTGCTGGAGGGGATCGCGGGCTTCGGCGCGCCAGTGGCGATCACGGCTTCGATCCTGGCCAGCCTTGGCTTCGAGCCGGTGACCGCCGCGGTCCTCGCCCTGCTGGCCAACACCGCGCCGGTGGCCTTCGGATCGATCGGAATACCGGTCGTGACCCTGGGCGCCCTCGTGGCTCCGATCCTCCACAAGGACGTGACGTCGACCACGCTGGCCCTCTCAGCCATGATCGGGCGCCAGCTGCCGCTCTTCTCCGTCCTGATCCCGGGCTATCTGATCGTGGTACTTGCCGGCTGGCGGAGGATGCGGGAGGTCCTGCCGGCCGTCCTCGTCACCGGGATCTCGTTCGCCGTCGTTCAGTTCCTGGTGTCCAACTTCGTGGGCCCGGAGCTCACCGACATCCTGGCGGCGCTCGTCTCGATGGGCTGCCTGGCCGCCCTACTACGGGTTTGGCGCCCAGCGCAGGTCTACCACTTCGAGACCGAGGTGGTTGCCGGCGGCCCTCGTCGCGTGGGTGGCGCGTCGGGACGGCCACCCGGCGCTGAGGTCCCGGCGGATACCCCCGGGCGAATCGTGCGCGCGTTCTCGATGTACGTGATCTTGACCGTGGTCATCCTGGTGGGCCAGATGGGCAATCTGCCCTTCTTCGCCGGCCACCCCGTCGGCAACGTGAAGACGGCGTTGGCCGTGCCGGCCAACATCACCGCAGACCTCAAGTGCGGCACCCCAGTCTTCAAGCTCTGCCTTCAGCCGTGGATCGGGCCCAACCCGGCCAAGGACCGGCAGGCATTCAAGTTTCCCGACTGGAACTTCTACTGGCCCGGCACCTACGAGGTCAAAGGCGGCAAGCCGGTTTCCTTGATCTTCCGCGAGAAGCCGATCGCCTCGAAGTCAACCGAGTACCCACTGAACTTCGACTGGAACTTCCTGGCCGCGGCCGGCTCGTTGGTCCTCTACGCGGGGCTGATCGCTTTCTTGTTGATGCGACTCCGCGGCGCCAAGGTCAACTTCCTGACCGTCTACGCGCGAACGGTCCGCCAGCTTGCGCTGCCGATCGTGACGATCGCTTTCATCCTCGCGATCGCCCAGCTCATGAACTACGCGGGCATGACTTCCAGCCTGGCCATCGCGCTCTCCAAGACGGGATTCATATTTCCGTTCGTGGCAGCATTTCTGGGCTGGCTCGGCGTCTTCCTCACCGGCAGCGATACCTCCTCCAACACGTTGTTCGGGCCTCTTCAGGCGCAGACTGCCCAACAGCTCGGCAACGTGAGCCCGATCCTAACCGCCGGCACCAATTCCTCCGGTGGGGTGATGGGCAAGATGATCAGC
>DHIZ01000072.1:41382-49989 GCA_002404055.1 Chloroflexi bacterium UBA4733 | reverse complement strand
CTCATCCTGACCAGCCTGGTCGGCATCCTCGCCATGGTCGAGGCGTACGTGATCCCGTGGATCGTCCCGACGCCCTAGGCCGCGGCGTCTCGGTAGAGTCCCGACCCCCAGAGGACCTATGCCACTGTGGCTTTACGAGTGGTTGGAACAGGCTCGCTGTTGGGCGCACCAAAAAAATCGCCCACCCCTCTACCGATTCACCACAAGGAGTGAGGCGCCATGAAGGCACTCGTCTACCACGGACCCGGTCAGAAATCCTGGGACACGGTCCCCAACCCGACGATCCAGTTCCCGACCGATGCGGTCGTCAGGATCGACACCGCCACGATCTGCGGAACCGATCTCCACATCCTCAAGGGCGATGTGCCGGCGGTGAAGCCGGGCACCATCCTCGGCCACGAAGCGGTGGGGACGATCGTCGAGACCGGCTCCTCAGTCACCAACTTCCAGATCGGCGATAAGGTCCTCGTCTCCTGCATCACATCCTGCGGCAAGTGTCGCTACTGCAAGGAAGGCCGCTATGGCCAGTGCTCGGGTGGCGGCGGCTGGATCTTCGGGCACCTCATCGACGGCCTCCAGGCCGAGTACGCACGTGTGCCTTTCGCCGACAACTCGCTCTACAAGGTCCCCGCGGGGATGACCGACGAGCAGGTTCTCTTCCTCTCCGACATCCTGCCGACCTCGTTCGAAGTCGGTGTCCTGAACGGCGGCGTCAAGCCGGGTGACACGGTCGCCATCGTCGGGGCCGGCCCGATCGGGCTCGCCGCTGTCATGACGGCCAAGCTCTACACACCGGGCCGCATCATCGTCATCGACCTCGCCGATTCCCGGCTGGCCAAGGCGAAGGAGTTCGGCGCCGACGTGACGATCAACAACGGCCGCGAGGACGCGGTGAAGCTCGTCATGGAGATGACCGGCGGACTGGGCGCGGACGTCGCCATCGAGGCAGTGGGCGTTCCCGCCACCTTCGAGCTCGCTGCCGAGCTGATCAGGCCCGGCGGGACACTTGCCAACATCGGTGTCCACGGCAAGCCCGTGACGCTCCACCTGGAAACGCTCTGGATCCGGGACGTGACGATCACGACCGGGCTGGTCGACAGCAAGACGATTCCCCAGCTGCTCTCGCTGATCTCCGGCGGGAGACTCGATCCGACCGTGCTGGCCACCCACCGCTTCCCGCTCGGGGACGCGATGTACGCGTACGACGTGTTTGGCAGCGCAGCCACGACGAACGCCCTGAAGGTCGTCCTGGAGGGCACCCCGGTAACCACCGGCATCGCTCCGAAGGTCGCGGTGACGGCGCCGGCGTAACTGTTCAGACCCGAGCCGGCGAGGTTCGTCGCGTGAGCCTCGGCCGGCTCTTTTCATCTGTCTTCTTAAGGGGGCGCCAGCTTCGATGACCGGGGCTCGATTGCTGCCGGACGATCGGTTGCAGGCTGCGATCGACATCGTCGGCGATTGCCCCGACGCCGCCTTCCTGGTCGCCCGGGGAGGGACCATCGTCGCCTGGAACCGGGCGGCGAGCGAGCTCTTCGGTATCCCGGCCTGGGATGCCAGCGCACGCAACTGCGCGGCGGTCGTGCAGGGCTGCTCGCCGGCGGGTGAACCTGTCTGCCGAGCCGGCTGCCCGCTGCTGACCGACGTAGCGCGTGCGCCTCGATCGGTGGCGATGCGCGTTCGCTGCGGCGGCCTCGGCGCCGGTCGCACAGTCAGCGTGCACCACCTGCCGGTCCGGGATGCGCGGCTGGGCACGACGATCGCGGTTCTCCACCTGGTCGATGCCGCGCCAGGAACCCCCGCCGGGCGGGGACAATCGCGGGACCTTCGGTCGTCCCGTCCCGGGACTGTTGGCCATTAGCTGTCGGGCTCGCCGCTGCCACGCTAGGCTGAAATGAACTCACTGGGATTCGGGAAGATCCTTTTCGCGGTCGACGGGTCCAGCCACATGCGCACGGCGGCCTACTCGGTCGGCCGGCTGGCCCGCGCGACGCATTCGGAGGTGGTCCTGCTCCAGGTGACCGCGGAAGCGGCTGCCGGCGCCCGGGACGGCGCGCCCTCCGCCGGAATCGAACGGGTTGCGAGGGTCGTGGCCAGGGCCGGTGTGCGGACGACGCTCCAGACCAGGGTTTCTCCCGCGGACGAAACGGCGCAGACCATCGTCGCGGTCGCCAACCAGCTCGAGGTTGGCCTGGTGGCCCTCGGCTCAGGCGGGCTGGCCGACCTCAGCGGCCTCTTTCACGGCAGCGTCAGCCACCAGGTCATCGCCCGCGCCGACTGCCCGGTGCTCGTCGTGAGGTGCGGCGTGCAGCGCCCCAGCGGACCGATCCGGAGGATCCTGCTCGCGGTCGCCGGTGGCGAGGACGTTCCGCACGCTCTGGAGGCCGCGATGACGATCGCGCGAGCGACCGACGCCGAAGTCCTGGCCCTCCACGCCCACTACCTCGTGACGGGACTCGACAAATGGCCCTTCGTCGAGCCCGATGCGTACGGCGAGCAAACTGTGGTCAGCGCCGTGCGCAAGCTGAGGACGGCCGGTATCCGCGCGGTGGCTCATTCGCCCATCGGGGGAACCCGCCTCGCGCGTGAGCTCGCCCGCGAGGCCCAGGCCTGGGATGCCGACCTGGTGGTCGTCGGCTCGCGCCGCCTGTCCGACCTGGCCTCGCTGCTCCAGGGACGCATCGACGACGACGTTTTTCAGCTCACCGACCGTCGGGCGCGACTCGCCGTGGTCGCCTGACGAGCCGGAAGTTACTGATCTCGCCTAACTAAGAGTCGCCCGGGCGGTACGGGTAGCGAGTCGGCTCAGCTCGCGTGCGAGGCGGACCGCTGCAGCAGGTCGCGGCTCGACACCACTCCCGGCAGCCAGACCGTGAAGGTGCTCCCGAGGCCCAGCGCGCTCTCGACCCGGATGCTGCCGCCGACCATCTCGACCATCTTCTTGGTCAGGGCAAGACCGAGCCCGGTCCCGTCGAGCCGGCGGCTGGGACCACGATCGACCTGGGTGAATTCCTCGAAGATCCTGACCTGCTCCTTGAGGGCGATCCCGATCCCCGAGTCGGAGACAGCGATCTCGACACCGTCGCCGCTGCTCCGCGCCGTGACCCGGATCGGCCCGCCGTCGCGCACGGTGAACTTCACCGCATTGGCGAGCAGGTTGAGGAGGATCTGGCGAACCCGCTGCCGGTCCGTGAAGGCTGTGAGCTCGAGTGGAATCTCGATCTCGATCGCCAGCCCCTTCTCGGCGGCCAGGGGTCGCATCTTGTCGACCGGGTCCTGGACCTCTTCGCAGACGGCGACTGACTCGAGGTTGACCTCCATCTGACCCGCGCCCACCTTCGCGAGGTCGAGGATGTCGCTGACAAGCGCGAGCAGGTGCTCGCCGGAGGAGTGGATGTGTCCCACGTAGCGGCGCTGCTTCGCAGTGAGCGCCGCATTGCTCGGCGGCAGCTCGAGCAGCTGCGAAAAGCCCATGATCGAGTTTAGAGGCGTGCGCAGTTCGTGGCTCATCGCGGCGAGGAACGCCGACTTCTGCTGCGACTCGGCACGGGCCGACGCGGCGTCCATCCGGTCGCTGATGTTGACGGCGAGACCGGTCAGGCCGATCAACCTGCCCGCACTGTCCCGGGTCGGAGTCAAGAGAAGGTCAAGGTGCACCGGATCGGTGGAGGCCGGGTCGCCCATCCAGTTGCGAACCGCGACAACCTCGTGGATCTTCTCTCCCGCCAGGGCCCGCTCAACAGCGGCGCTCAACGCCAGGTTGCGATGGACGACCTGGAGCAGGCTCATCCCGACGAGGGTGTCGCGACCGATGCCATTCGCTATCGAGCCGACCTCGTTGCCCTGGATCTGGAGCAGCGTCCCTTCACTGTCGGTCGAAAAGACGAGGACGGGAGAGTTGCTGATCAGGGTTTCGAGCTTGTCGTGGCTCTCCAGGATCTCGAGCTCTCGGTCTCGCACCGCGCCGAGCATCTCCTCGAAGCGCAGGGACAGGTCGTGGATCTCGTCGCCGGAACGGTTCGGCAGCACGACGGCGTCGGGGCTGGATGGGCGAGCGCTGCGGGCAGCGGCCGAAGCCTTCAGTCTCAGCTGCTTCAGCGGGCGAAGCGCCCAGATCCAGAGGACTGCAAAGACGAGGGCCGTCTGGAACACCGCCAGCAGCAGGCCGGTGCCGCCGACCTTCCCAAACATCGGCAGCGCCACCTCGGCGACTGGCGTGAGCCGGACCTGGACTTCGACAACCACCGTCTCACCCAGGCCGGGGAACAGCGCGGCCAGGGTGCTCTCCTCCACCTGGCCCCCCGGCGCCTGTCGGAGCGCGCTGGTCACGCCCGGTGTGCCCAGGACCGGGATAAGCCGAGAACGCAGATCGCAGGTACTGGACAGACCAGCGCTCGCATAAACCGCAAGAGGTCCGACTGGATCGAACGGGTTGACTCTGAGCACGCAGACGGCACCCACGTTGCTGTAAGCGGCTCCGGCGCTGCGCAGGAACACCTCGACTCTCGATGGATTGTCGGGAAGCGCCTCGAGGGCTCCCCGCGCGAGGATGGCGATCGCCCTCCCCTCGGCGGCCTGGTTGATGCGGTCCTGATCGACCTGTTGCCCGGTGAAGAACAGCGCCGCCCCAAGACCTATGCAAAGGGTCATCGCGAAGATCGGGGAAAGGATCTTGGCCACCATCGGGAGCCGGCCCCAGGCCGTGCGGGACGAACCGGCGCGCGCAGTTGACGACGGCGTGGACGAGCCCTTTTCGACTTTCGCGACCTTTCCGCCCATGCTTCCTATCAAGTTGGGCGCCGGCGGGATCATGGGGCGCTTGCGCAGACAACGGGCCGAGGTCGAATCGCCGTCAGTCTCGTCCCGGCGGGCGGTCGCGGGGGCGGCTCAGGCCAAACGGTCGACCGGCTCGCCCTCGGTTTCTCCGCCGCCCACGACCAGGGGATCATCGTCACTTGCCGAGTAGCGATCACGGACTTCGGCCCCGTCCGTGGCGGAATCACCAAGGCCTTCCTCGGAGTCCGTCTCAACCAGGTCACCGGCCTGCCTGTCCTCCTCGAGCAGCTGGAGGTAGGCTCGCTCCGCCTCATCCCACGTCGGGTACTCCCAGAACTCGGTGCCTGGCGGCACTTCCGCGCCCTCGGTCTCGTCCAGGCCATGTTGGAAGACGTAGCCGCGCCCGTTGGCGGAATCCTGGATCAGGGAAAGGAATCGCTGGCCGGTCAGCTCGGCCCGTTCCGCCGCCTGTCCATCATTCTCAAGCTCGAACAGGTGGCTGATGATCTGCTCTTCGCTTCTTTCTTCCATTGCTTCTTGCCCGGTGACCTTCAGCTTAGCCCGCCGACAACCTCCGCGGAGTTGGGTCGGGGGAGTGGTTTAGAAGCACCGACCAATCCCAGAGCGCGGCAGTTGTGTGGTCGATCCGATGCAACGGCCGGAGGCCGCCGATTAGCTTGGCTCCAGAAGCGAACCCGCACCTCCGTGCTGGCGGAGCGTGCTGCAGAACGCGCGTTTTTTAAGGGGGAAATGACCCAGATGGACCACTCGACATTCCTTGACCTGCTGCCCGCACCGACGTGGCTCGATTCCGGGCACACCGCCTGGCAGCTGGTTGCGGCGACCCTCGTCGGCCTGATGAGCGTGCCCGGGCTGGCGATTCTCTACTCGGGCCTGATGAAGCGCAAATGGGCCGTCAACTCGGCCCTCATGGTCCTTTACGCGTTCGGCGCGACGCTGGTCGTCTGGACGCTGTTCGCCTACAAGATGTCATTCGGCACGCAGGCGACGGACATCCTCCATTTCGTGGGCATCCCGGGGACCATCCTTTCGCCAAGCGACCTCCAGGGGCAGGCGGTCATCCCGCTCCTGAAGGGAGCCATCCCCGACCTCAAGTTTCCGCTCTCGACCCTGGCCTACTTCCAGTTCGTCTTCGCGGCCATCACGCCGCTGCTCTTCCTGGGCAGCGTCGTTGGGCGCATCAACTTCAAGGCCTGGATGATCATCGTGCCGGTCTGGTCGACGATCGTCTACAGCGTGGATGCTTTCGCGCTGTGGGGCGGCGGCTGGCTGTCAGGGTTCGGCGCGGTTGACTACTCCGGTGGCTATGTCATCCACCTGTCGGCAGGTGTTTCCGGCTTCGTGCTGGCTGCCGTCATTGGACCCCGGCTGGCACGGGATCGCGGCGCGGCCTCGCCCAACAACCTCTTGATGGTGATGGCCGGCGCAGGCTTGCTCTGGCTCGGCTGGAACGGCTTCAACGGTGGCGACCCCTACTTCGCCAACGCCGACGCTTCGGCTGCTGTACTCAACACCAACCTGGCCGCCGCAACGGCAATGTTGACCTGGCTGATCATCGACATATTCGCCATCGGCAAGCCGTCGCTGCTTGGCGCCGTCAACGGCATGATCACCGGCCTCGTCGCCATCACGCCGGCAGCGGGTTATGTGAACGGTTACGGGGCCATCGCCATTGGCGTCGTTGCCGCCGCTATCCCCTGGGTGACGATGAACAAGGTGACGATCTTCCGCCGGGTTGACGATGCGCTCGGTGTGGTCCACACCCATGGCATCGCCGGCCTGGTTGGTGGCCTGATGGTCGGCCTGGTGGCTGATCCCAATATGATCGTCTACTTCGGTTCCGGCAGTACGGCCAACGTCTCAGTTGGCGGCCTCTTCTACGGCGCCGGCCTCGGTCAACTCAAGATCCAGGCCATTGCCGCCCTCTTCGTGATCATCTGGTGTACGGTCTCCACCTTTGCTATCGCCAAGGTCGTCGGCATCTTCGTACCCCTGCGTATCGCCGACAAACTCCTGGAGGTAGGTGATCTGGCGGTACACGGCGAAGAAGTCGGTGTCATGGGGCCGCTACCGGCGACCGAGGCCGACTTTGGTGGCGCCATCGTCGGGTGACGGAAGGGCGACTCCTTCGCGTGTCGCCGTATCGGCATACGTCCACCACCCTGGCTGTAGGCCTTCATTGAAGGCTACAGCGCTGCACCGAGGGACCAGAGGCGGAATCGCCTCTGGTCTCTCTTGCCATTGAGCGGATTGTGCTCGACGGGGTTAGCGGCCGCGCAGCCCTCGCCCGCTCCTTAGGTATTCGCGCCGTCGGACAGATTGATTGGCAACATCAGGCGGAGCGTGGTACCCGTTCCGGCGGCACAGCGCAATTCGACGTCACCGCCCTGTAACTCCGCCAGGCCGCGAGCGATAGCCAGATTCAGACCCAGGCGATCGCCGTCAATATAGCCGTCACCTGTCGCGTGATGGAAGCCGGCAAGGAAGCGCTCGCACTCGTGTGCCGCCATCTCCGGGCCGGTATCGTGGACCTCGACGCAAACCCAGGGCTGCTGCACGACCACGGTGATGTCGATCGCGCCGCCGCCCATAACACGTTCGGTAGCAAAATCCAAAAGGATCGTGAGAATCTGCAGAACGCGATCCCCATCGGCCAGCACTGCCGGGACCGCCGGATCACAGTATAAGGTCACCTCTTGCCCCTGGCTGTTGCTCGTGGCGCGCAACGTCTCCACACAGCGCTCCAGCAACACAGGAAGGTGTACGGCTGCCAGGCTGACGGCAGCCCGGCCCGTACGGATATCGGCAAAAGTAAGGAGTTGCTCGACGGAGTCCACTTGCCGTTGCGCGTTATAGGCAACGATGGTGAGGAACTCGCGCTGTTCGACGGTCAGGTTGCTATTGTCGTCGCTGATGAGCAGATCAACAAACCCCTTGATCGTGGCGAGCGGCGAACGCAGTTCATGCGACAGCACCGCCAGGAATTCGTCGCGTATGCGGTCGCTGCCCGGAGCATCGCCAACTCGGGTGGGTTGGTGCTGAACTGGCGCCGGAATACCGCGACTCCCCCCGCGCATGGTCAGCGGCAAGGCCGTTGACGACCGGACTTGCTGCACAAACGCCTCCCACGCCCTCACCATTAGCTTGCGCTGGAGAGGCCATCCACGACCAGCCACGTACCTATATTGTTGCCACTCGACGTTACGCCATACCTAACGTCAGCTTGCGAATGGGCCAGAAGTCCCGTGCGCGAGCACACTGTCTGTTGTTACCGCCCAATAGGGCTATTCAGTTGCGCATCGTAGAATAGAGTGTAAAAGTAGCAGCACAATCCGACCCGGTAATCCTGTAGCAACGTTGAAGGAGAGTCATGCAACAGAGTACGAACGAAGAACAGGCACGCCGACCGCGGGTGCGCTTCGGTGTAGATTTGCACGCAACCCGTGATGATTATCGCCAGGCGCTCTGGGGGGTCAGCACCACGCAGGTCCTCACGCCCGCCGAGACACCTTCGTCGGCACTGGCTGCCGCTGGGACACAGCAGAGTCCCGCATAGCCTTGACACTTGCTACCGGTTCGGCACGGAATGTGCTTACCTTGGGAGCCTGAAGGAGTGATGATGGCACATTTAGTCTGGGCATGTGATCTGTGCTGGACGCGGCTACTGCAACAGGGGGCCCGGCTCCACAACGCGGGTACCACGCCGACCCGCTACTGTGAGTGTTGCCGCACCTCCATCCGTCCGGGCGGGCGGGTACTGCGCTTTCTTGTCCCCAGTAAGTAGCACGGACAGGTGGCACGGCTGGAGCGGGT
>DHIZ01000072.1:445-41233 GCA_002404055.1 Chloroflexi bacterium UBA4733 | reverse complement strand
ACCCGCTCCAGCCGTGCCACCTGTTACCTCGGCTGAGCTGCTAACTGCCCGTCGCTTTGGCGTAGTTCGCGGCGACCGCATGCCAGTTAACCGTGCTCCACCATGCTGCCAGATAGTCGGGACGGCGGTTCTGGTACTTCAGGTAGTAAGCATGCTCCCAGACGTCCACGCCAAGGATGGGCGTGCGGCCCTCCATCAAGGGATTGTCCTGGTTGGGCGTGCTCTCGATACGCAGGCCACCGCTGGAGTCAAGCGACAGCCAGGCCCACCCACTACCGAAGCGCGCTGCGCCGGCGGCAGCCAGTTGCTGCTTGAACTGGTCGAAGCCGCCGAAGGTGCTGTTGATGGCCTCGGCCAGTTTACCGCTGGGGGCGCCGCCAGCGCTGGGACCCATAATGGGCCAGAAGAAGCTGTGGTTGGCGTGACCTCCTGCGTTGTTCCGAACGGCGGTGCGGACGTTCTCCGGCACCTTGGCCAGTTGCTGGATCAACTGCTCGACGGGAAGCTTCGCCAGCTCCGGCGAGTTCGCCAGCGCGTTGTTCAGGTTGGTCACGTACGCGGCGTGATGTTTGTCGTGATGGATGCGCATCGTCTGCTCGTCGATGTGCGGCTCCAGCGCGGCGTAATCGTACGGCAAGGCGGGAACTTCGTAAGCCATGACAGACTGCCTCCTCAAAACTCTCTCGGCCGCCGGCCTGCCTGGGCGCTAGCCCCCGCAGGCGCGGCCACATGACAAGAGTAGTCAATCATGGGCGGCGTTGTCCACTCTTTGCCTCGTCAATCCTGGCGATGCCTGCTGAGGGCTCCGGCGCGCTGGTAGACTGGATCAACGTTCGAGAGAAAGGCACTCTGCACACACTGCATCGCCCCCCGTTGGCCGTCGGCCCGGCACACTGGCTGCCGCCGCTGGCCGGCCTGGTCGCCGCCGGCGCCGGCATCTTGATCGGTAGCACCTCGGCCGTTCTGGGATCGGCGCTCATCATTGCTGCCGCCGTGGCCGGCGCGGTCGCCATAAGCGATGAGGCCGCGCTGCTCGGTCTGGTGGCGACCATGACGCTGCTGCCGTTCGCCACGCTCCCTATCAAGATCGGCCTCTCCCCGACGTTCCTCGATCTGCTCTGCGCCGTTCTGCTCGTTCGCTGGCTGGGGCGGCGCGTCAACCCGCAGTTTGCCGCCGCCCGGTCAACGCCGCTGAATGTGCTCGTCTGGGCCTGGCTGTGCATCGCCCTGGTAGCGCTACTGGCAGCGACCGGACGGACGCCGTTGACGTCGGACACGCTGCACTATTTTGTCAAAGTCGTGCTCGCCACGCTGGTCTTTTTTTTCATCGTGGATGTCGTGTACACGCGCCAGCGCTTGCAATACCTGTACGCCGCCTTCTGTCTGGGCGGGGCCGGAGCGGCAGTGATCGGCATTGTGCTCTATCTGTTGCATCCGTCCACGTCGACCCGGCTCCTCAACCTGCTCGGCGTCCTGCATTACCCAACAGGAACGGACGTACTGCGCTACCGCGTTGACTTTAACCTGGCCGAGCGCGCCATCTCCACCTCAGTAGATCCGAATGTGCTGGGTGGCCTGTTGATGTTGAGCATCATTCTCGCGCTGGCCCAACTCGTGGCGGAACGGCCATTCCTGCCTCGACGTTGGAGCGTGGTGCTCCTGGCGCCGATGTTGCCATGTTTGCTCATCACCTACTCGCGCAGTTCCTGGGTTGGTCTCTTTGTCGCCTTTCTGTTCATGGGCATCTGGCGCTACCGCCGCCTACTGGTGGTGGGTCTCATCCTGCTGGCGCTCTTCGTACAGTTGCCGGTCAGTCACCGTTTTACGAGCCAACTCATCTCCGGCCTGGAGGCGAAGGACAAGGCGGCAGCCATGCGGCTTGGGGAGGCCGGCGACGCGCTGCGCCTTATCAGCACCTATCCTGCCTTCGGTGTCGGCTTTGGCGGCTCGCCGGACCTCAACCTGTACGTCGGCGTGTCGAACATTTACTTGCTGATGGCCGAGGAAGTCGGTTTGGGCGGGTTGGCCATCTTTCTGGTCATCATAGCCGTCTTTTTCTTCTGGCTCCTGCGCTCCCTTTCCCGCCTCCACGATCCCCCTTGTCGAGATCTCGCATTCGGGCTGGTCGCGGCGGCGGTTGCCGCCTTCAGCGCCGGGATGCTGGATCGTTATTTCTTCAGTTTCCAATCGGACATCGCGCTCATGTGGTGGTTGCTGGGAATGGGGGTTGCAGCCGTTCGCATTGGTCAGTCCCCGCCAGCCGTGGCGCAGTTGGAGCGGCCGACGATCCCAGCGCCGGCCATCCGCGTGCTCACCTTGCAAGTGCGGCGACCCTGGTACCAACGTGCCGGCTAAAGTACGGCGGCATGTCGTTCTCGATGCGCGCATGCCCGCGTACACCGGCGCAGGCATCAGCCGCTATGTGACGGGCCTGCTGGCCGGCCTGGCGGCCCGCCACGCCGGTGATGTCACGGCTTTACTGGCACGGCGTGAGACCGGCGACTGGTGGCAGCCGCTCGCTGCCCAGGGGGTGGCCGTGAGGCGAGCGGCCACGCCGTGCCACCACTTTCTGGAGCGCTGGACGCTGCCGCTGGAAGTATTGCGGCTCCGTCCCGCACTGTTCCATGTCGTGGACCATGTTGGTACCGGTGTGCGCCTCTTCCCGACGGTTGTGACAGTCCACGATCTCGCCTTCTGGCGCTACCCCTGGACGCACGAGCGACGCAGCCGACGGCACTACGCTGCGGCGGCGTTGACGTTGCCTGTTGCCGACGCCGTAATCTGCGTCTCCGCCTTCATCCGTGACGAATTGCTGCGCACCTTGCCGGTCGACCCTCGGCGCGTGCATGTCGTACACAATGGCGTCGATCGGCGCTTTCAGCCGGCGCCGAACAGGCCCCTGCTGGCCGCGAAGTACGGTCTCACGCAACCCTATGTTCTGGCGCTGGGCACGATTGAGGAACGCAAGAATTTGCTGTTGCTGCTGGAGGCATTCCGGCAGATCGGCCATCCCGACGTCCACCTGGTCCTGGCCGGCGCTGACGGATGGGGAGCCGACAAGGTGTGGCAGACCGTACACGAGTACGGCTTGCAGCAGCGCACGCACCGCCTGGGCCGAATCGACGATCACGACCTTGTCGCGCTGTATACCACAGCCGAGGTCCTGGCATTTCCCTCCCTCTACGAGGGGTTCGCCTTCCCGCCACTGGAGGCGATGGCCTGTGGCACGCCGGTTGTGGCCCTGCGCAGCGGCCCCTTACCAGAGGTGTGCGGGGATGGTCCCACGTCGGCAGCGGAACTGGTGGAGTCGTCGGTCATGGCGCTGACGACCGGGCTGCGAAGGCTGCTGGAAGATCGACAGCGACGCGACGACTTGATCGCCCGCGGCAGGCAGCGCGCCGCCCTATTCTCCTGGGATCGTTGCGCCGACGAGACGTGGGCCGTATACGAGCACGTGCTGCGGTGTTAGGTCGTCGCGTCGTTCACGAGGCCCAGGGCGGCATACTCGTCAAGGGTGGCGTTTACGTCCTCCGTCACTCGCGTCAGATCGGCGGGCAAGACTGCAACGATTTCGGCGGCGATCTGCGCGGGGGAGCGCTTGCCGTCGCAAAATTCCAGCACGGCGCCACCGACCGCGTTGAGGACGACGGTACGCCCGCTGGATGGAACAAAGGCGACTATCTCATCGCCCATCTCTTCGACGATTAAACCAGACGCTTGCTGCGGTCGCGTCAGCATGACGTAACCACAGCAAGCCCCCCTTTTTGGGTTTCTACCACCAGGTTCGACGCCTCGTTTCCTGGTCAGAAGACCTAGCTGCCCGAGTGGCCGGAAGCGTAGACGTTCTGGGCGGTGAGGGCGGTGGCGAGGATCGCCGGGCCGGCGTAGATGCCGACCTTGAGCAGCAGCCGACGGGCGCGACAGCCTGGAGCAGCGGTTGACCCGCCGTCATGATCAATCCCTCCGACCCGCGTCCTCCACCGCCTCACCGGCGATGATACCAGGGTCGGCGGCAGAGCGTGGTACACTCCCTCCCCGATGAGGCCTGACACCTGCAGCGTGTTACTGCTTGCTCCGCAGCTACCGTATCCCCCTGAGCAAGGCGCCGCCCTGCGGAACTACAATATCCTGAAGCACCTTGGGCAGAGCCACCGCTTGACGCTCGTGGCGTTTGGTTCGCCCGACGAGATAGCGGCGCCGCTCCTTGATTGTTGCGAACAAGTACTCGCCGTTGCTCCCCCCGCTCGGCGCGCCGTCCAGCGTCTGGCTTCCCAGGTGTTGCCCGTCCCCGACCTGGCGGTCCGCCTGCGATCGGCGGAGTTCGGCGCCACCGTGGCGGCTCTGTGTCGACGCCGGCGCTTCGCCGTGGTGCAGTGTGAGGCCCTGGAACTGTACCGGTATACGCAAATGGTTACCGCACCGCTGGTCCTCGACGCGCACAACGCCGAATGGCGCTTGCAGCAGCGCGCCTATGCGGCAGCGCTCCGCGACCGCCGGCCTTTCGCCGCCGCCTACTCCTTGCTCCAATGGCACAAGCTCGTTCGCTACGAAGCGGCGGCGCTGCGACGAGCCGCCACGACCCTGGCGGTTTCGGAGACCGATCAGGCTGACTTGCAGCACATAGCGCCAGGCGCAGCAGTCGCGGTTCTGCCGAACGGTGTCGATCCAGCGGTCTATGCGCCGATGCCCGAGATCGTTGAAGACGCCGACAGCATCCTCTTTGGCGGGAAGATGGACTTTCGGCCCAACGTCGAGGGCGCGCTGTGGCTGGCGCAACAGGTGATGCCGCTTGTCTGGTCGCGCCGGCCGACGGCGCGCCTCACGCTCTTTGGGCGAGACCCGGCCGCTGCCGTCCAGCGCCTGGCTGCTGATCCGCGCATCATCGTCACGGGCCACGTGCCCGGTGTGGCCGCCGAGAAACGGGCGCTGGCGCGCGCCAGTGTGGTTGCCGTGCCGCTCTTTTCCGGCGGAGGCACGCGCCTCAAGGTGCTCAGCGCGCTTGCTATGGCCCGTCCCCTGGTCAGCACGCCCCTGGGAGCCGCCGGCTACGGCCTGCAATCAGAGGAGCACCTGCTCCTGGCGCCCACCGCTCGGACCTTCGCCGTAGCGCTGCTGCGCCTGATGGATGATCGTGCGCTGGCTAGCCGTCTGGGAGCGAGCGGCCGGAGCATGGTCCTGCAACACTACACCTGGGAGCGCCTGCTGCCGACTTTGGACCACGCCTATGCGGCGCCCCATCGTGGCGACTGAACCGAGGGTCGCCGTGGTGGCTACCGTACGCAACGAGGCGGCGACGATCGACGAGTTGCTGCGTTCGTTGCTGGCCGGGCGACGCCTGCCCGAGGAGATTATCATCGTCGACGCCGGTTCCCACGACGGCACCATGGCGGCCTTGCAGCGCTGGGTGACACAGGTCCCGTATCTGACGGTGCTCTCCCGTCCCAGCTGCGGCCGCTCTGAAGGGCGCAACGTCGCCATCGCGGCGACCACAACCCCGTGGATCGCCGTGACCGATGGCGGTGTCCAGTTAGACCCCGGCTGGCTGGAGGCCCTGGTTGCCCCAGTGCAGGCGACGCCCCATGCGCCGCCCGACGTGGTCTCCGGCTTCTTTCAGATGGCTCCCGCCACGCTGTTTGAGTTGGCCCTGGGGGCCACGACCTTGCCGCAGGCGAGGGAGGTGCAGCCGGACCGATTCTTGCCCTCCAGCCGCTCCGTGTTGTTCTCCCGACAGGCCTGGGAGGCAGCGGGTGGCTACCCGGCGTGGCTCGATTACAGCGAAGACCTGGTGTTTGATCTGGCGCTGCGCCGTGCCGGCGCGCGCTTCGTCTGGGCGCCGCAGGCCCGTGCTCACTTTCGTCCCCGCCGCAACCTCGGCGCCTTCTTCGGCCAATACTATCGCTACGCCCGTGGCGACGGCAAAGCCTTGCTCTGGCCAGGGCGCCACGCCATTCGTTACGCCAGTTACAGCCTCCTCGCGCTCTTACTGCTGACCATAATCCGGTTTGGGCGTCGCCCGCCAGGTCTGGCGGCGTGTACCCTCGTTGCCCTTGGGGCGGCTGCCTATTTGCGGGCGCCCTATCGGCGCCTGGTACATCCCGAGGATTCCTCAATTCGACCGGCCGCCTGGCGGGGCCGCCTCCAGGCCCTGGCCTGGCTGCCAGCGCTGCGCTTCACCGGTGACGTGGCGAAGATGACCGGCTACCCGGCCGGCCGCCTCTGGCGTATTCGTGCGCGCGGTAGTGTCCCGCTGGACCCCACCGCGCCGCACCATCCCTTGTCGGTGCCATCGCCGCAGGCGAGCGAAGCACAGCCACTCCAAGGCTCGGCACCATGACGCGCTGGCCGGCGCTACCGCTGCCCACCCAGCCTCCAGCCATCGTTCAACGAGGCTGGCTGCCGGTTGTCCCGGACGAGCAGCAACTGGACGTGTCGATCATCATCGTCCACCACAACCTGCTCTGGGCAGTGCTGCGCACCTGTCTGGAGGCGCTGGAACGCGGTCAAGGGGTACTGCGCTGTCAGGTAATCCTGGTTGATCACGGGCTGTCGGCGCAATTGGAGGATCAGGTGGCCGCCGCGTTCCCCTGGGTTGCATTCATCGTGGATCGCTCCGACCGGGGCTACGCCGCTTCCAACAACCTGGGTCTGCGTAGCGCCACCGGCCGGTACCTCCTGTTGCTCAACGACGACGTCACCTTGCCGGCGGCGGCGCTGGGCGACCTCGTTGCCTGGATGGATGCCCACCCTAGGGCAGGCTACGCCGGCCCGCGCCTTGTTCTGCCGGATGGCCGCCTCGACCGCGCCTGCCGGCGCGCCTTTCCGACGCCGATGGTCTCGCTCTATCGTCTCTCCGGGCTGTCCGCCCTCTTTCCGGGAAGTCAAACCTTCGGTCGCTATAACCTGACCTATTTGCCCGTTGATCGAACTGTACCCGTCGACGCCGTGGTCGGCGCCTGCATGCTGGTCCGCCGCGCCGCCGCGGCACAGGTGGGCCTGCTCGACGAAACCTACTTCATGTATGGTGAGGACCTGGACTGGGCCTATCGCTTGCGCCGGGCCGGATGGCAGGGCTGGTACGTGGCATCGGTGGCAGCACTGCACGTCAAAGGCTCCAGCAGCAGGCGCCGACGCCTGCGCACCACCTACGAGTTCTACCGGGCGATGGTGGTGTTCTATCGTCGCCACTATGCGGCGCGCGCGCCACGGCCCGTTACCTGGCTTGTATTGACCGGAATCCTGTTACGGGGCGCCACGGCAGTAGCCGCCGCCCTCGCGCAGACTGTCTTGGAGGGGACCGCCTGATGGACAACAATCAGGCGAACCAGTGGGGGTGCCGTGGGAGGGACTTGAACCCTCACGCCCTTGCGAGCACATGGCCCTCAACCATGCTTGTCTGCCTATTCCAACACCACGGCGGAGCGGGTCATAGCGTACCATGGCGGCAAGGAAGGAGACAACGGATGCACGGTCGCCGGGTTCACGGATGGCGGCGTCCGGCGTGACCGCTACTCCCAGCAGTGACGCAGTCGGCGCCTACACCATCGCCACGCTGGGTAGCCACTCCGCCTTGCAGATACTGCGCGGCGCGCGTGCGGAAGGCTTCAGGACCCTGGCGATCTGCACCGAGCATGCGGCGTCCCTGTACCATCGCTATCCCTTCGTCGACGATGTCCTGGTGCTCCCCAGCTACCAGTCGCTCGTGGAGCGCCAGGATGCGCTGAGGGCTGCCAACGCTATCCTGGTACCGCACGGCAGTTTTGTCGCCCATCTGGGAGTCGAACGTAACAAGCAATTACGGACGCCTTACTTTGGGAATAAGCAGGTGCTGGACTGGGAGACGGATCGCGACGCCCAACGCCGCTGGCTGGAGCGAGCGGGACTGCGCATGCCGCGGGAGATTCGCAGCGCGCAGGAGATCGACTGTCCCGTCATCGTAAAGCTACACGGAGCGCGCGGCGGCAGCGGCTACTTCTTCGCGCGGGACGCCGCGGACTTCACCGCGCGCACCGCCGGCATGGCGGACGGCAGCTACACCGTCCAGGAAGCCTTGATCGGCGCGCCCGTCTACCTTCACTATTTCTACTCGCTACTGCAGGAGCGCCTGGAGTTCCTGGGGGCCGATATCCGCTACGAGACCAACGTCGACTCCCTGGGCCGCGTGCCCTCCGAGAACCAGGTTGGCCTGCCGATCGATCCGAGCTTTGTTGTCGTCGGGAACATGCCGTTGGTCGTGCGCGAGTCGATGTTGCAGAACGTCTATCACCTGGGTGAATCCGTGGTCGCCATCTCGCGTCTGATCTGCCCGCCTCGCGGCCTCTTCGGCGCCTTCTGCCTGGAGGGGATCATCACGCCGGACGAGCAGTTTTCCGTCTTTGAGATCTCTGCGCGCATCGTCGCCGGCACCAACGTGGCTTTGCCCTCGTCGCCCTACGCCGACCTGTACTTTGGCGAGCCGATGTCGACAGGGAGACGGATTGCCCGCGAGTTGCGTCGTGCCATCGAGGCCGGTCGCCTGGCGGAGTTGGTCGAGTAGCAGATACTGCGAGGCAAAGGGGGGAAACACCGATGGCACGAACCGTCGTAACGCTGGGCATCAACTCGGCGTTGCAGATCCTGAAAGGGGCGCACGATGAAGGGATGGCGACCGTCTGCGTCTGCCTGGCCCGCCACGCCGACATGTACCGGCGCTACGCCTTCATCGACCGGCTGGAAGTCGTAGGGGACTATGCTGAGTTGCCTATCATCTGTGCAAGGCTGGAGCCGAACACGCATTGCATCGTGCCGCACAGCTCGTTTCTAAGCCGCCTCGGCTCGGCCGGGATTGCTGCCCTGTCCTTACCGTATTTCGGCAGCCGGGAGGCGGCCGCCTGGGAAGAAAGCCGGCAGCGCCAGTGGATGGCGCGTGCCCGTCTGAACCTGCCCCGCGTCTTTCAGCACATTGACGAAATCGACTCACCCGTCGTCGTGAAGGCGGGGGGACACATGCGTGGCGACAACTTCTTTGCCCGCAACCAACGGGAGTTTGAGCGGCGACTGCGCGACTTTCGCGCCCAGCAGTATGTGATTCAGGAATACATCATCGGCGTACCGATCATGCTGCACTACTTCGCCTCGCCCCTCAGCGGCCAGATCGAGTTCCTGGCCGCCGACCGCCGCTACGAGACGAACGTCGACTCGCTCGGGCGTATCCCCACCGAGAATCAGGCCGGCTTGCAGATCGAACCGTCCTTTGTCCGCGTCGGCAACCTGCCGGTGGCGATACGAGAGTCGCTGCTGAGTGAGGTCTACCGCATGGGCGAGGCGCTGGTTGCCGTCTCCCGCGACCTCTTTCCGCCGCGCGGCCTCTTCGGTCCGTTCTCGCTGGAAGCCATCATTACCCCCAGCCAGCAGTTCTACGCCCTGGAACTCTCCACCTCGATTGTAGGCGGCACGAACCTGTTCATTAACGGCTCGCCCTATTCCTCCCTCTTTTTTGACGAACCGATGAGTATGGGGCGTCGCTGCTCCCGGGAGATCCGGCGAGCGGAGGAGGCGGGAAGGTTGGAGCAGGTGTTTTCGCTGGGGTAGATCGCCGGACCGGTAAGCACAACGGTGGCGATGGACCTTCGCTAGCACAGCAGGCGCGTGCCCACAACGGGGTACCCAAAGCACAGCACGCAGCAGGGCCGCGATTGCGATCGGCGGCCAAGCGACGGGGGCGACTGCGGTCGCACGACCCTCATAACACCGCAGTGTCCCCCGTCCTTGGCCGCCGATCGCAATCGCGGCCCTACGGACCTCCTCGCTACCTTGCCACGACCCTGATGCCTTGCGGCCACGTCAGCGTGTACGGCTTGTCCGGTTGTCCGGTCGGGTAGACGCCAATCACGAGGGTGTCGTCGCCGGGCGCCAGGGTTGGCGGTAGGGCGAGCGAGTGGGCATCGGTCACGAGTTCGTGCAGCAACCAAGATGACGAGGGGAAACGACCGCCGTCCGGTTCAACGTCCTGCTGGGCGCGCACCACGCCGCTCTGATCCAGCAAGTGGAGAAAGACCGTGTAGCGCGGTGGCTCCGACTCGGTTGCCTGCCACTGCAGCGTCACGGCGAGTGCTGATCCAGCGTTCACCGACGATGGCACAGTGGCGCTGACGAGCGCGAGACCCGGCGCAAAATTCGTTTTCAGGGCAACAACCGCCGATGTTGTGACGTGAGCCGTGTGGACCACGAACGGCCCTTGCCGGAGTTCGGTGATCGGCTTGCCTCCGTTGATCGTGGTTGGGATCGGGATGACGCCGTCACGAGCATCGGCGCCTTTGAGCTGGTAGAGGCCGATCAGGGCGTCGCGGACGCCCCCGCTCTGGCCCGGGTCGCTGAGGGTCCCGAAGGTCCATACCTGTTCCCCTTGCTGCCAGAGGTTGGGCGGGAAGAACGGCGCATCGAACCCGGCCGTCGTGCCATTGGCGTCAGCCAGATGCACGTAAAAGCTATAGGCTGGAATGTAAGGCTGGGTTTGCAAAATCGTCCATTGCAGGGCGACAGGAACCAACTGCCCGGGCAGCAGACGAACCGCCAGCGCGTAGCGGTCCAAACGAACAGCGGAGGCGAACTGCACACCGACATTGTGCCGATTGCTCGCCGGCGCCAGCAGCTCTTCCAACGTGACTGCATCTGCCGGTGCAACCTCCAGCACGCGAAACTGTTCCCCTGCTCCCGGGATGGTCAGGGTTGCTCGGAGCGATTCCGGGTGTGCTTTGACGAGCGCACGGAGGGCGTCATGGGCAACCGAGTTCCCCGGCGTGAGGAGGACGACCATGGGCGGCTGGGCTGCCGCAGGGAGCGCCAGCCAGCGTTGGTCGTCCACGAGACGTGCGTGGCCGGCAGGTAGGCGCGTGTTGACCTCGTCGCGCAGCACGCCGTCCAGTTCCCCGTGACCCGAGATGACGATCGACATACCGGGCCGCCACACCGCGGCGACGCTAACGACGATGCGGCCGTGCCAATCGTAGGGCAGGCCATACTGATCGGACGGCCAGTACTGCTTGATCCCGCCGAAGAAGGGCCCGGCCGCGCCCATCTGGAGCAACAGCACGCTGCCAAGGAGGAGCCACGCGAGGAACCGGCCTGCCGGCGCCAACGGTACGGCCAAGGGATGAACGGTTGCCGCGGCCGGGCCGAATGGCCCTGGCGTCGGACTACCCGACAACCGGCGATTAGGCACGTGTACCGTCACGATGGTCACGAGTCGGGTCAGCACGCCACCGACGGCCACCGCGCCCAGCGCCACCACGAGGTACTGGGCCGGATAGGAAGGCAGCAAGAAGCAGGCGCATACCGGCGCATTGTGGATCAGCAACGCCGTGGGGATTGCCAGGAGCCAGGTGACGAGCAAGGCCGAAGCGGTGAGGCGTTCCTGGTAGCCCGGTCCGCGCCCGATAACCGCCGACAACAGTCGCCAGACGAGGAAGGCGAGGCCGCAGGCAAAGAGGAACCCGGTCAACCAGTCCCCGGCGTCCACCAGTCCCATGGTCCCTGACGGCCAGCGGGCGGAGTGAGTCGCATAGAACTGGTACCCGTCACTGCGCACGCTCTGGATCAGGAAGCTGATGCCGCCCCAGTTGGGCAAGCCGACCGGCTGCGGCGTCGCACTCCGCGTGTCGCGCACGGCACGCGTCAGGTCCGTCATGTGTGCCAGGAAGGCGCTGACACCGTAGCCGACGGTGAGCGCCGCAAAGGCAACAAGGGCGATGAGCACGGGCAGCGCGATGGCATGCAGCCGGCGCCGGTAGTGCACCGCCGCAACAGCCAACCCCACCGCCAGGGTCGCCAGTTGCACGATCGCCGCGACGTACATCTGCAGTACGAACGCCAGCCAGGCGGCCGCTTCCACGATTCGCCAGCGGCGCCGACGGGCTACAAAGAGCCACAGCGCTGTCACGAAGAGCACGGCGAACGGGGCCAGCATGTCGTTTCCCCACAGCCGGCGGGAGTGGATCACCGCCCAGGGCGAGGTGGCGCACACGGCCGCCGCTGCCAGGCCAAGGTTGGCCCCACCCCAGAGCCGGCCGAGCCGGTACAGCGCAGCAACAGCCAGCACGTTGAGCGAGGCGACCAGTACATAGGCGATGTACGGCGCGCCGAGCAGCGCCGCCGGCAGGACCGGCAGCATCTGCCCGGGCCCGTTGGCGATGCCCAGGTCGCTGGGAATGCCAACCCAGGGAAACTGACGGGTGGCAATGGCCCGTAACGCTTGCAACCAGATGATCTCCTCATCGTTGCGCCACTGGCCAAACTGCAACTGGTAGAAGCGGAGAAAGGTGGCCACGAGTACAACCAGGTAAATCCCTGCGCGTTCCGAGGTCGGCCAGACTGGCATGCCAGTCTGTGCCGAAGACCTTTGTGGGCTAGGCGACGGTTGATCGACAGCAGGGGCATCCATCAGTGCGGCGCCGTCGCCACTGCCGCGCTGCTCGCTTCAAGAATGGTCACGCGTCCGACATCGAGTTGCGAACCAGCCGGCCCGTTGAGCGGCTCAATGCTGCCTCCCTCCCCGAGGCGGTAGAGCCCGCCTACCGCTGTATCCGTGCCGGCCGGTGTCGTTGTAGTGATCGGCACGGTGACCCAGCTGAGCACCTCGTCGCCAGGCTGCCAGAGCACAGCGTGGTTGTCGAAGGCTTCATCGTGCGCGGCGACTTTGACGCCGGCAGGCGTCAAAAGGTGGACGAAGATGCTGGCGACCGGCTTGTCCCTGGCGCCCGCAGGCGTCACGCCCCAGCGCGCTGCCCAGAGTAATGATCCGCCCGCGCGCACTTCCGGGGTCAGGGAAGTCCCTTGCAACGTAACATCGCCGCCCAGCGTCTGCGGTGGCGTCGCCGGCATCATGGTCGCCGCTGCAGCCCGCAACTGGGCATCGTCCACAGCAAACAGGCGGAAGACGGTGTCGTCACCGGGGAAGCGCATTGCCCGACCGGGAGCCGTCTGCCGCAGAAAGTCCACCAACGGCGAGTCATCCCGCGTGGTGAGGAACACCAGGTGCTGGTCGTCGCCACCCACACGGAGTGATCCCTGGTCGTCAACCACCGCGACATTCGGCACCCAGGTCTGGAGCGCCTGCCCCATTTCGGAGCCGTCGTCGTGCCCAACGACAACGAGTTGGGCGTTGCGCCGCTGGCCCACCAGGGTCCGTGCCGCCGTGCCGAGCGCCTCAACGTCGGCCAGCGGCACGCCGTACTGCGTGCCCCGCACATAGTTGGGCACTTCCGTCAGAAACACCACTGCTGCCGTCACTTGCCCGGCAACAACGATCCCCAGCCCGGCTACCCCGATCCATACAGTCCAGGGCCGGGCTACCAGCCAGGCAATGCCAATCGCCATCAGGACGTAGGTGCCGGGCACGGCGCCCAGCTCGTAGTGTGGAAAGAGCGACACGCCGTGCCGAATCGTCGCAACCACTGGTGACAGCACCCAGACGAGCAGCAGCACCAGGAGAATTTTCTGACCCCCATCGCGGCGGGTAGTCATTGTGCATGTTGCGCGCAGCGCGCCGATTGCCAGCAGCAATGCCGCCAGCGCACTCACCAGCCGAAGCGGATTGGCGCCAACGTCAAAAAAACGGGCTAGCTGGGGCAGGTACGTCTGGTAGGCATCGAGGCCGACGGTCTCCGCCAGATAACGCAGACTGGTCGTGTCGGTAACCGCCTGCTGGCCGCCGGTCAGGCGGTGCATGCTGCCAAGTTCCGGCAGGACTGTTTGTGCGATATACGGTCCGGTAAGGACCAGGAAGGCCGCGACGCCGAGAGCAGCCGGTAGTAGTTGCAAACGACGCCAGAGCGCCGCGCCGATCAGACCGACAAGGATGGCCGGCAGCTCGGCAATGCCGACGACGTAAACCTGAGCCAGCAGTGCGGCCCAGACGAATACCAGCACCTGGTGGACGCGATCACCCCGTTGCACGACGCGGGCAAGACTCCACAGACAGAGCGCCGCAAACGGCGCAGTCATGTCGTTGCCCCAGAGGCGCCGGGAATACAGCACGCTCCAGGACGACACGGCCAGCAGCAAGGCGGCGATCAGCCCCACCCGCCGGCCAAAGGCGCAGCGGCCGAAGGCGTAACAGGCGGCAATGCCGACGATGTTGAGGAGCGCGACGATCCACTCGGCGGCGAATGGTGACGGCCCGGCGAGCGTGCCGAGCATCACTAACCAGACCTGCGCCGGTCCGTTGTCGATGCCGAGCGTCGAGATCATACCGACCCACGGTACCCGGTGCGTGGCAAGCGCGGCCTGGGCCATCCCCAGCACAATCGCATCGTCACGCCGGTACTGTGACCAGTTGAACTGCGCGCAGCGAAGGAGCGCGCCCAGGAAGACGATGGTGCAAGGGAGCAGGACCTGCAGCCTTTTTGCCTGAGCGCGTGGGCCGTTCATCGTTGCCATTAAACGCCCGTCGCACTCAGCCTGCTTCAGCAGGCTTTGTGAACGTAGCCCGCCCGTTCACGGGCGGGTGAGAGCCGCCCCGGCCATGCATCTGCTTAGCCCACCGGCCGCCGGCTACCTTCGGCCGCCTGGGCGATGTGTACTTCACCGGAGGCCAGGAGCTCGGCATAGGGGTGGGGCGTGACGCGCCAGAAGTGCTGGCGGAACTCGCTCCAGTGGGTCAAGATCTCGTTGGCGCGCGGGCTGGCGGTGGCGTCGAAGTGCTCCTGGATGAGTTCCCGCAAGATTTCGGCGTCATCGTCGTCGCGGTCGCGGGCGATACCGACCAGTTCCTTGTTGACCTTGCCCTCAAAGTCGCCCGTGGTATCCAGGACGTAGGCGATGCCGGCCGACATGCCTGCGGCGAAGTTACGGCCGACGGGACCGAGCACCGCCACGATGCCGCCCGTCATATATTCGCAGCCGTGGTCGCCGATGCCCTCTACCACGGCACGAGCGCCGCTGTTGCGGACAGCGAAGCGCTCGCCGGCGCGGCCGGCGATGAAGAGGGCGCCGCCGGTGGCGCCGTAGAGGAGCGTATTGCCGGCAATCACGTTCTCGTGCCAGGCGAAGCGGGCGTTGTCCGAGGGGCGCACGATGATTTCGCCGCCGGACATGCACTTCCCCACGTAGTCATTGGCCTGACCGATGAGGCGCCAGCGCATACCGTGCGTGGCGAAGGCGCCGAAGCTCTGGCCGGCTGATCCCAGGAAGGTGCAGTCAATCGTGCCGTCGGGCAGTCCCCTCAGGCCGTAGCGCAGGGCGATGGCCCCGGCGATCCGGGCGCCGACAGCGCGATTGCTGTTGCGAATCCGATAGGTCTGCGTGACCCGACCTTCACCGTCCAGCGCCGCCTCAATGTCGTGCATGATGCGGTCATCCAGCGGCGTGTCCTCGCGATCGTTGCGCTCCTGTGTGTGCAGGCGAGGCTTCGCGCCGGTGGGATCGATCGGCGTCAGCAGGCGCTCCAGGTCGATCGTCGCGGCGCGCGACCCGCCGGGCAACTCCTTCCGGGTTAGGAGCTCCGTATGGCCAACGACGTCGTCCAGCTTCCGATAGCCTAGGGATGCCAGGAGCTCGCGCACTTCCTCGGCAACGAACGTGAAGTAGTTAATCACATTTTCCGGCCTGCCGGTGAACTTGGCGCGCAGGTCCTCCCGTTGGGTGGCGATGCCGGTCGGACAGGTGTTGAGATGGCACTGGCGCGCCATGTCACAGCCAATGGTAACGACGGCCAGCGTGCCGAAGCCGTACTCTTCCGCCCCCAGCATGGCGGCGATCACGATGTCGCGACCCGTGCGCAAGCCACCGTCGGTGCGCAGCTTCACTCGCCCGCGCAGGTCGTTGAGGACCAGCACCTGCTGGGTCTCGGCCAGGCCGATCTCCCAGGGCGAGCCGGCGTTCTTGATGGACGACAGCGGCGAAGCGCCGGTGCCGCCGGAGTGGCCGGAGATGAGGATGTAATCGGCGTAGGCCTTGGCCACGCCGGCGGCAATGGTGCCGACGCCGGCTTCCGCCACCAACTTGACGCCGATCTTGGCGCGCGGGTTGACCTGCTTCAGGTCGTAGATCAACTGCGCCAGGTCCTCGATGCTGTAGATGTCGTGGTGCGGCGGCGGCGAGATCAGCGGGATGCCTGGCACCGCGTGGCGTAGGCGGGCGATCAGCGCTGTTACCTTGTGGCTCGGCAACTGTCCACCCTCGCCCGGCTTGGACCCCTGGGCCATCTTGATCTCGATCTCGCGGGCGTAGGCAAGGTACTGTGCCGTGACGCCGAACCGTGCCGAAGCAATCTGTTTGATAGCACTGTGCTTGGCCGGCCCGCCATCTTCGGAGTGGTACCAGGCAGGGTCCTCGCCGCCTTCGCCACTGTTGCTCCGGCCGCCGATCATCGCCATGCCGCGCGCCAGGGTGGTGTAGGCCTCCGGGCTGAGCGCTCCCAGCGACATGGCGGTGCTGATGAAGCGCGCGCGAATCGCTTCCATCGACTCGACCTCAGACAAGGGAACGGCCGGTTGCTCGCTGCGGAAGGCAAGCAGGTCGTGCAGCGAGGAGAGCGGCTGGGCGTCGAAGATGGCGCGAGCCTCGTCGTAAGCCGCGCGGTCGTTGTCGCGCGCTGCCTTCTGGATGGCGCGCACGGCGGACGGGCTGTAGGCGTGGTTCTCACCCTCGCGCCGGAAGCGCACGAAGCCGGCGTCGGGCAGCACCTTGAGCGGCGCCGTGCCAAACGCTTCACGGTGGCGGATCAAGACATCCTCCTGGATACAGTCAAGATCGACGCCGTCAATCAGCGACGCGGTCCCGCTGAAGTGGCGATCGACCACGCGCCGCGCCAGACCGAGCGCCTCGAAGATCTGGGCGCCGCGGTAACTACTGATGGTCGAGATGCCCATTTTGGACATCACCTTGAGCAACCCTGCCTCGACCGTCTTGCGGTAGTTGCGCTCCGCGACGTCCGGCATCACTTCCTCAAACTTGCGGGTGCCCCCAAGTGATCGAGCATAGGCAAGCGCCAGGTAGGGAAAGACCGCGCCGGCGCCATAGCCGATCAGGACGGCGTAGTGGTGAATATCCCAGGCTTCCCCGGTCTCGACGATCAGGTCGGCCTGCATGCGCACGCCTGCGCGGATCAAGTGATGATGGACAGCGCCCACTGCCAGCGCCATGGGGATGGGCGCCACCGTTGGCCCGGCGTCGTGATCACTGAGGATGAGCAGGTGGACGCCGTCGCCGACCGCCGCCTCTGCGGCCTGGCAAAGAGTTTCCAGGCCCTGTTCCAGCCCATCGACAACACCCGCAGGAAAGAGCGTGGAAAGGGTGCGCGAGCGGAAGGCCGGGTCATCCAGGGAGCGCAGCTCCTCCAGCTCGGCGCCGGTCAGTACCGGCGACGGCACATGGATCAAATGGGCGTGTACTTCGGTTTCTTCCAGCAGGCTCAGGCGGCGGCCCAGGAAGGTGTCCAACGACATCACCAACTGCTCACGCAGCGGGTCGATCGGCGGGTTTGTTACCTGAGCGAAGCGTTGCCGGAAGTAGTTGTAGAACGTGCGCTCGGTCGTGTTGAGGGGCATAATGGGCGTGTCGTCACCCATGGAAAAGGTGGGTTCCTTGCCCTCGCCAGCCATGGGGGGGAAGACGTATAGCACGTCCTCGCGCGAATAGCCGAAGAGCCGTTCCAGCTTGATGTCGGGCGCCGCTGCGTAGGTATCCGTCTCCTCGGCCGTCGCCTTTTTGGACGCCTTCAAGCGGACCTGTTGCGCGTCAACCCAGTCGGCGTACGGGCGGCGGCTGGAGACCCAGCGCTTCAGTTCCTGGTTCTTCAGGATCTCGCCGCGCCCGGTGTCCACAGCGATCATCTGGCCGGGGCCGAGCCGCCCCTTCTCGGCAACGTTGTAATCATCGATCTCCGGGTGTTCGAGCATACCGACTTCCGAACCGGCCACCACCAGCCCGTCGCGCGTCACGATGTAGCGGGAAGGACGCAGGCCATTGCGGTCGAGCGCGGAGCCGACCACCGTGCCGTCGGTGAAGGCCAGGGCGGCCGGGCCGTCCCAGGGTTCCGTCAGGCAGGAATGGTAGGCATAGAAGGCGCGGCGCTGGCGGTCGATGTCGTTGGTGTGTTCCCAGGCGTGCGGCATCAGCATCATCAGGGCATGCCGGATATCGCGCCCCGACATCGTCAACAGCTCCAGCGCGTTGTCGAGGTCGGCTGAGTCGCTGCCGCCCGGTGCGGTGATCGGAAAGAGGTCCGGCAAGCGGTCGCCCCACACGTTAGAGCGTAATTCCGGCTGGCGTGCGCGCATCCAGTTGACATTGCCCTGCCGTGTGTTGATTTCGCCGTTGTGCGCGAGCATGCGGAAGGGCTGCGCCAGGCGCCAGGTTGGGAAAGTATTGGTGCTGTAGCGCTGGTGGAAGACCGCCAGACACACTTCATAGTCGGCGTCGCGCAGGTCACGATAGAAGCCGCGCAGTTGCGGCGCCACAAAGAGGCCTTTATAGACGATGGTGCGCGACGACAGCGAAGCGACGTACAGGTTGGGGAGTCCCGCGCCGGCGGCGTCGCGTTCGATCCGCTTGCGGGCCAGATACAGGGTCCGCTCGAAGGCGCTGCCAGGCATCCCCGCACGGCGGCCAATGAGGACGTGCTGAATGTCGGGTCGGGTGGCCAGCCCTTTGTCACCGAGCACCTCCGGTCGCACGGGCACGGTGCGCCAACCGAAAATGGTGAGACCTTCCGCCAGCAGCGCCCGATCAACGATCGACCGGCCAAGGGTGTTCGCTGCTTGATCCTCGCGCGGCAAGAAGACAACACCCACCGCCAGATCGTCGGGGTCATCGAGGCGGCTACCGAGCCTGGCGATCTCCCGCCGAAAGAGCCCGTAGGGAAGAGGGGTCAGCAGGCCGGCGCCATCGCCCGTCCGAGCGTCGGCGTCCACCGCCCCCCGGTGGGTGAGGTTGATGACCGATTCCAGGGCGAAGGCCACGATGTCGTGGCTCGGCGTGCCCGAGATGCGGGCCACAAAGCCGGTGCCGCAGGCGTCGTGTTCAAAGGCCGGGTTGTATAGGCCCTGGGCAACCGGCAAGCCCTGGCTGCGCAGAGAATCGGTACGGCTCGTGCTGGACACCAGGCTCACCCCTCCCGCTCAGTGGCGGACGCCCTGTCCGCCCCTACCAGCGGCTGGTACAGCAATGCCAGGTACCAGCCCGCGGGCAATCACAATGGATCGACGCCGGTCGCCGGCTTGGCTCCGGCCCTACCGGGAACGACGCTGTATACCGATGGATGCGGTTCGCGTCGCCAGATCCCGCACTCACTCTGCCACTCGCAGCGGCGTCGACAGCCACCTAAGTGCCAGTATAGTACCACGTACAATAACTCCCAACAACGCCCGCCTGTCGGTCGCAGCCACGGACCGTCACGCTGGTACACTGCCCGCTCGGAAGGGCAGGGCCAGGAGGGGAGTGACCAATGAATCCGGCGCCACTGGAAGCGGAGGTTAGCGCACGACCTGATGGGGCGGAGCAGCGCCTGTACCGCTCGTTTGAACAGGCCGAAACCGTCCTGACCGCCTCGGTCGCGATCGTCCTCATCGCCCTAGCGGTGCTTGCCCTGCTGGACACCTTCGTTCGCGTCATCGGGCCGCTGCTGAGCGAACAGCACGACGCGATCCGGGCGGTTACGGATGGCATCGACGCCGCCTTCCTGGTGATCATCCTGCTGGAACTCCTGCACACCATCCTTTCGCACGGGCCGATCAGTCAGCAGTTGCAGGAGTTTCTGGCTATCGGCATCACAGCAGCCGTGCGCCACGGCCTCGGCCTCGCCGCCAGCAATACCGATCAACATGGCCTGGTGATTGATCTGGCCATTAACTCCAGTGGCGTCCTGCTGCTGGTGCTGGCCCTCTGGCTCGTCCGCCAGCGCGCAGCAGGGGAGCAGGAAGCAACGGTCAAGGCGCCCGGCGCGGGGAGTGCTGCGGAGAAGGAGCAAAGCAAGTATGGCCCAGTTCGGGAATAGACAGGCCGGCGACTAAAGTCGCGCCTAATGCCAGCAAAGTCCGCCTTCGCGGACTCGGTCTCAGCCCGCGCAGGTGCCGGCAGCCGCAGGCTGACCATTGGCTCCTTGTAGGCGCGACTTTAGTCGCCAGCCTTCGTCACACGAACCGGGCCACACTTGCCGGATGCACCACTCATCGTGCCACCTACCTCGCCCGCACGTACTGAATCGGCCAGCGCACCGCATCCG
Organism: Chloroflexi bacterium UBA4733; assembly: GCA_002404055.1. Next base: position 21,036 of record DHIZ01000072.1, on the reverse strand, counting down.
GCGCACCAAGTGTCTTCGCCGCATGCAGCGGGAAGTAGGGATCGCGTAGGAGTTCGCGAGCCATCACGATCAGGTCGGCTTGCTCCGCCTGTAGAATTTGTTCTGCTTGTTCGGCGGTAGTGATCAGGCCAACGGCAGCCGTGGCGATGCCGGCTTCCCGGCGGATTTGCTCGGCGAACGGTACCTGGTAGCCCGGCCCGGAGTTGATCTGCTGGTGCTGATCCAGGCCGCCGCTGGAGCAGTCGATGACGTCGACGTCGCGCTCGGCCAGAGTGCGGGCCAGGCGCACGCTGTCACCGATGTCCCAGCCGCCGGCTACCCAGTCGGTGGCAGAGAGCCGCAGGAACAGCGGCTTGCCGGCCGGCCAGTTTTCCCGGACGGCCTCGGCGACTTCCAGAGTCAAACGGATGCGGTGCTCAAAGGCGCCGCCGTAGCCATCGGTGCGCCGGTTGCTCAGAGGCGACAGGAACTCGTGCAGCAGGTAGCCGTGGGCGGCGTGGATCTCGATGACGTCGAAGTGGTACGCATCGGCCCGCGCCGCCGCTGCTGCAAAGGCGGCCACCACCTCCTGAATGTCGTCCTGGCTCATGGCGAGTGGCTCGCGGTAGGTGGCATTGAAGGGGAGCGCGCTCGGCCCGACGGGTGTCCAGCCGCCCTCCGTATCGGCCAGGCCGCGATGCCCGTCCCAGGGGCGAGAGGTACTCGCTTTGCGGCCGGCGTGGGCGAGTTGGATGCCCATAACAGCCCCCTGCCCGCGCACGAAGGTGATGGTAGGCACCAGCGCTCGACCGTGCGCCTCCGACCAGAAGCCGAGGTCTTCCGGCGAGATGCGCCCCTCCGGGAGGACGGCTGCAGCCTCCGTGAAGACCAGACCAGCCCCGCCAACGGCGCGACTGCCCAGATGGACCAGGTGCCAGTCGGTCGCCAGGCCGTCGCGGGCGTCACAGGAGTATTGGCACATCGGCGACACCACCAGGCGGTTGCGCAGGGTAACGTCGCGAATCGAGTAGGGCTGAAACAGTCGGGGAGTCGATTCCACTGTCAATTGATCTCCAGTACCGCTTTGCCGTTGATCTTGCGATCCAGCAGAAGTTGCACCGCCTCGGCGGCGCGTTGCCAGTTTCCGCGCCAGGAGACCTGAGGATCCAGCGTGCCTGCATGGACGAGTCCGGCCAGGTAGGCAAGGTCCGCGCCCGACGGGCCGCCTTCGGCGCCCATCTGGAAGCTGATCAGGCTGCGGCGCGGCCCCACCGTACTATAGGGCGGGAACGTCGTTACTTCGCCGGAAGCTGCGCCGATGGAGACCAGGCTGCCTCCCTGTTCCAGCAGCCGGAAGGCTGTGGCCAGCATCGGGCCACCGACGTTTTCGATGACTGCGAACACAGGCTTGTTGATGCTGTCGATGCCGACGACGACCTCATCAGCCCCCAGGTCAGCCAGGCCGGCGCCGCGCGCCTCACTGCCGACGATGGCGATGACGTGCGCCCCCGCTCGGTGCGCCAACTGCACAGCAAAGCGACCGACGCCGCCCGACGCGCCGGTGATCAGGACGCGCCGCCCCAGGAGGTTGCCGGGGATGCGCAGCGCGCGCAAGGCGGTGACACCGGCGACAGGCAGGGCAGCGGCCAGACCGATGTCCATCCCTTCAGGGAGCGCCGCCAGGTCCCCGATGTGTACGGCCCGCAGTTCGGCCCAACCGCCGCTCGGGCCGTTCGTCACCACGCGCAAACCCACTGCCGGGCCACCCCGGCTCGCAGCCTGCACGACGGTCCCAGCAGCGTCCCAACCGAGAATAGTGCCAGGGGCGGCGCGCAAGATCTGGAGTACTTCGCCGCGATTAAGCGAGACCGCTTCCACCCGAACCAGGCACTGGTCCGCCTGCGGCGTCGGGTCGGGAGCCTCACCGATGCTCAGGCGGCCGGCGGCCTGCGGATCGACAACTAATGCACGCACTGGGAATTCTCCTTCTGCTGGCCATCGAAGCGCCAACGCACCACCATCCTACGACGAAACGCGCAACAAATGGTGCGTTAGCCGGCGGAGCCGGGCACGCGAGTACTGGGCGAAGTGATCCGGTTACACTACAGGAAGCGAGTTCGCCGTTCCGTACAGAGTGAGGGCTCCATGGCAATAGTCATTGAAACAACGCAGGTTGGCCCAGATGGCCGTCTCGTCATACCTCCGGCGGTTCGGGAGGCAGCCTGCCTCTGTGATGGCGCCCATGTAGCCCTGGAGGTGACAGCCGCCGGGGTCTTAATCCGCGTCATCGACCCCGACCAGGCCTGGTACTGGACGCCTGAGTGGCAAGAGGGCGAGCGTGAGGTCGACGCCGAGATTGCAGCCGGCGGGTTACGCCGCTTTGAGAGCGATGAGGAGTTCCTGGCCTACCTTGATAGCATTTCATCGCGTGAGTAGGCCTAATCAAGAGAAAGAGCCGACGTGCCTACACGGGAGGTAACCTCGCGTTTCCTCCGAGAATATGTTCGGCTTTCAGCCGCACGGGTATCATGCCGTATGCAGTTGACCGACTCCCTCCGCCGTCCACTACGCGACCTGCGCATCTCGGTGACGGACCGCTGCAACTTTCGCTGCGTCTACTGCATGCCGAGAGAGGTCTTCGGGCCGGGATTTCAGTTCTTGCCGCGTGCGGAACTGCTCAGTTTTGAAGAGATCGCCCGGCTGGCGCGTGTCTTTGTGGCGCAGGGTGTGGAGAAGATCCGACTGACTGGCGGCGAGCCGTTGCTGCGTCGTGACCTGGAGCGCCTGGTTGCCATGCTGGCGGCGATCGACGGCCTGCAGGACCTGACGTTGACAACCAACGGTTCGCTGCTGACGCCAGGCAAGGCGCTGGCGCTGAAAGCAGCCGGTCTGGAGCGCATCACGATCAGCCTGGACTCGCTGGATGATGCAGTATTCCAGCGCATGAACGATGTCGGCATGCCGGTCAGCCGCATTCTGGCGGCGATCGACGCCGCATCGGCGGCAGGGTTGGCGCCCATCAAGATCGACATGGTGGTCAAGCGCGGCTTGAACGAGGACAGCATCGTGGCGATGGCGCAGCGCTTCCGGGGCAGCGGCCATATCGTGCGTTTCATCGAGTACATGGATGTCGGCAACAGCAATGGCTGGCGCATGGACGACGTGGTGCCGGCCAGGGAGATCATCGACCGGATCAACCGCGTCTGGCTATTGCAGCCGGCCGATCCCAACTATTTCGGCGAGGTTGCCACGCGCTGGCGCTACGCCGACGGCGCGGGCGAAATCGGCGTGATTGCCTCCGTCACCCAGCCGTTCTGCCGCACCTGTACACGGGCCCGTCTCTCGGCGGAAGGCAGCCTCTACACCTGTCTCTTCGCGGCGCACGGTCACGATTTCCGGGCGTTGCTGCGCGGTGGCGGCACCGACGAGGATCTGGCCGCCGCGCTCCGTCAGGTCTGGCATCGGCGCGGCGACCGGTACTCCGAGGTCAGGACTGCATTGACCACCGCCCGGCCAAAGGTGGAGATGTCGCACATCGGCGGCTAGCATCGCGTGCTCACGCCGCGAGGCGCGTTCTTTTCAGACCCCAGCGACAGTGGGATGGCGCGAACATACCTGCATATCGGCATCCGTCATAATGAAGTGCGTCCCCTATCTGGTATAACAAGCGCCCCCCTCTTTCGGGTCGTGCCTCCCGCTGTGCCGGGAGCGTCGCGCCGCTCAGGAAAGGCAGGTACACGTGCGTGTTGGCATCGACTTCGGCACTTCCAACTCGAGCGCAGCGGTCTATGACGGCCGGCAGAGCCGGCTGCTGCCGCTCGACCCGGTAGCCCGCGACCCTCAGGTGATGCGCTCCCTGCTCTACCTGGCTCGCGATGGCGGCTGGGTCGCCGGCCAGCAGGCATTGGATCGCTTCAACACGGATAACGTCGGCCACACGGTCAAGCTGAAGCGGGTGCAGGTTGGCGTGCTGGAGAACGTCTTTGCCGAGGTCGGCCGCGTCTATACCGACATCTTCGTCTGGCTCGACGAGAACGAACCGGGCAGGCTGTTCAAGTCGCTCAAGATGGAACTGCCGAACAGCACATTTCGCGGCACCGGCGTCTATGGGAAGGGCTACACGCTGGAGGAACTCGTTGCCCAACTGTTGATCGAGCTGCGCGAACGCATCGAGGCCGCCGGTGGTGAGACAATCGAGCATGTCGTACTCGGGCGGCCGGTGCATTATGCCGACGATGCGGAAGCTGATGCGCTGGCGGAGGCGCGCCTGCGCGCAGCGTAGCGGCCCCTACGCCCGCCGCTTCCGCGCGCTGGATTGCCTGGTTACGCGCAACTATGGACTCCCCGTATTCGAAGCCATTGAAGGCGCCAGGGTGCGCCTCTCGGACGAGCAGGCAACCCGCCTGGAGTTCATCGCCGAGGCGATCATCCTCAATGAGCCGTTCACGCGCCTGGAGTTTGAGCGCATGATCACCGACGAGCTGCGCCAGATCGGCGCATGCGTCGATGGCGCGGTGGCTCGCTCCGGCTTGCATCCGAAGCAGATTGACGCCGTCATCCGCACCGGCGGCTCCAGCGCCATCCCTGCCCTGGTGCAATTGCTCGGCGAGCGATTCGGTCGAGAGAAAGTCCAGGAGCACCGACTGCTGACCGGTGTCACGGAAGGGCTGGCCATCGCCGCCGCTGGCAGCGCCCGTCCCGTGGCCGCTTGACGAGAGCCTTCGACGTGTCGCGTGGCCTCAACGGCGGGACCGTGCGGTATGCTACGGAGACATCAGGCGGGCGAATCGGCAGAGCGAAGGCGAGAGCGTCGATGATCACAGCGAAGCGGGTGTACACCCTGGCCGACCTGCCGGAGTCGCCGGAGGACCGGATCTACGACATCCTGGAAGGGCAACTCGTCGTGTTCAACGTGCCGGATGACAACCACGACGTCGTAGTCACAGAGTTGTTCACCTTCCTGAGTTGGGCCATGGAGGCGGGCTACGGACGGGTGTCCTCGGCCACGCGCGCCGTCGCGCTTGACTTTCCTGAGCGCGGATACGCGGCAGAAGATGTCACCCATCCCGACCTCTTCTTCGTATTGGCGGACCGCGTGGCGTCGTTGCGCGGACGCCGGGCCCTGGAAGGCGTCCCTGATCTGGTGATTGAGGTCTTCTCCCGCACGACGCGAGCGGAGCACCGACCTGATGGGGATCTCTGGCAGGCGTATGAACGCCACGGTCTGCCCCACTACTGGCTGGTCGATACGGCCCGCCGGACAATCTTCCAGTACACGCTCATCGGGGAACAGTATGTGGGCGGCCACTACAGTGAACCCGTCGTCCTGCGAGCAAGCGATGTTCTGACCAGCCCATTGTTCCCGACGGTATCAATGTCGGTTTCCCGTGTCTTCGCGTTGGTGCTCGACCGGGAATAACGGCTTCGGCACACTCTAGTGCAGGATTGCGATCACCCGCGTCACTGCACTCTTTGCTGGTGTCGCGGAGGCTTTGCTCACCGCTGTCGTTGCGATGACGCGGACACTGCTAGTCGGCGCAGGATGGGCCGAGGCCGTGGTGGAGTGTGTTACCGATGTTGAAGTAGCACGCGACATCACCGCGACGGCACTGCCACTCTCGGTACTGGTCGCGCCGATCACCGTGACTCGCGCGGTGGTCTGCTGGGCCGTAAGTCGAGTGACGATCACCATAGCAGTGGCGGCAGCGGGAGCAGGCCGAGGCGCGGCGTCTTGCGGTGGAACGGCTGTGCCGCCGACAGTGCGCGCGGCGGCAGGGTGGGCGGGCGCCGCCGACGCCTGTTGCCGGGTCGCCGGCAGGCTCGGCGCTTGCCGTGCCTGCGGCGGGAGAGCTGCCTGTTGAGCCCGTGGAGCGGGCGGGGTGACGGGAACGTGTGCAGCCACCCCGGCATCCGCCGTGCTGCTCATCGGGAGCACGGGTGAGGCGTACGTGGTCACTTTCGAGACAACTGTTGCTTGCTTCGGTATGGCGGTCGCAACTGCGGCGCTCGGTGGGTTGATGAACGGATAGCCGACGACAGGTGCGTCGGCGGCGCGTGTGGGCACGGGGTACACCAGCAGGCGACCCGGACTGGCCGACGTGCTGAGTGCGCGTGCCGCCAGGACGAAGACGGCGACTACCAGGGCCAGCACCACCACGTACGGGTGCAGCAATGGACCGAGGTGGCGAAACCGGCGGAACAACGCCGCCAATGTGCGCGCCGTGACCTTCAGTGCCTCGCGCGCTCGACTGTAGCCCAGCAGTTGCTCCTCGCAACGGCGCAACTCACGGACAACGGTCGCCAGATCCGGCACGGTCGTCGCCTGCCAGGTCTGGTTGCGGAGCAGCAGCGTGTACACTGCCTGGGCGCCATCCGCCGGCGGATGGCGCCCGGCGGCGCCGAAGGGGCGGCCATTACGGTCGATGTTCAGCCGTGGGGCAGCAGCGCGGCCAGCGAAGGCCTGCGTCAGGAGTGCCGCCAGCATCGCGCCCTCTCCGGCGGTTCCGCGCTGGCGCCCCGGTCGGACGGCGTCGTAGCCGGAGACCCGCACAGTGCCGTCCATTGCTATCAGCACGTGGCGCAGCGCCAGCCCGGGGTGGTAAAAGCCTTGCGCCGAGGCGGTGAGCATCGCCTCGCCGGCCCGCCGCAGCACGGAGACCACATCAAGGGCTGAGTGGGGCTTTGGTGCGGCGAGCATTTGCTGCAGGCTGGTCGCCGTGACGAACTCGCGGACCAGATAGGTCGTACCCTCGTCGACGCCGAAATCATAGGGCAGGAGGGGTCCGTCGCCCGCCGACTGTGGCTCAGCGGTGAGCAACGGTACAGCCGCCAGATTCGCCAGAGCGGTGGTGAACCGTTGCAGCCGAACGCAGATGACCTTGCCGGTCTGCAGGTCCGACGCCACCATCAGTGGCGTGCGCGCCGGACCGCTCAACTGCCGGATGAGTTGATACCGTCCGTCGAGCAGGGAAAGTTCCTGTACTGACACGCCGCCGCCCCCTGGTCCCGCATCCGCATAGGAGCGTATACCGCGGCGCGGCTGTGGCGTTTGCCGGTAGGAGGATAGTCCCCTTAACTGCGGCGTTCGACGGCGTAGTGCATGACCTGGACCAGCGTCTTGCCGGCGTCGCTGTTGCCGAGGGTGGCAACGAGACGCTCCACCTCGCGCATGTAGCGCCGGGCAACGCCGTAGGCGTAGTCAATGCAGCCGTTGGCGCGCACCGCCTGGACGATGCTGCGGATCACTTCTTCGTTTGGGGCCTGGCCCTGGTGCAACAGACTCCGGTACGTGGAGCCGTGCGGCCCTTCCAGGAGGTGGATGACCGGCAAGGTCAGCATGCCTTCCAGCAGGTCGTGCCCCGTTGGCTTTCCTAACTCTTCCGGCGCCGACGTAAGGTCCAGCACGTCGTCGACGATCTGAAAGGCCATGCCGAGGTTGCGCCCGATCTCGGAGAGCACCTCTACCACGTGTTCGGAAGCCTGAGCGACCATTGCGCCGGCCCGGCAGCAGAGCCAGGTCAGGCTGGCAGTCTTCTGCTCCAGATACCCGAAATAGTCGGCTTCGCTGATCTGCCAATCGTAGGCGTGGGCCGACTGGCTGATCTCGCCGGCACAGAGCGACATAATGGTGCGAGCGGTGGAGGCCATCAGTCTGACGTCGTTAAGGGAGGCGACAGCGCCGGCGGCGGCGGCGAAGAGGTAGTCGCCGCCCAATACTGCGACCTTGGAGCCAAAGACACTGTTGGTAGTCGGGCGACCGCGGCGCATGCTCGCTTCGTCGATGATGTCGTCGTGGATCAGGCTGGCCGCATGGATCATCTCCATGGCGGCGCCGGCAACGACGGCGCGCGCGCGATCATACGTGCCCCAATGGGCGGCGAGCAAGACGAGCGCGGGACGTAGGCGCTTGCCGCCGCTGGAAAAGAGCTGCTGGAGCGCGCGGCGCAGGTCGGGGTCTCCCGCCTGCTGGGCCAGTTGCTCCAGTTCCGTGTCGACCAGCCGCGTGTCGGCGACGATCCGCACAGCCAACGGGTTGAAGCCGAGAATGGAAAGCAAGGTAGGCAAGGGGAACTAGGCCTCCTCTATATGGGCGGTAATCAGGCGGGAAAAGAGCGAGGCGGCATTCCGCGCGGCCTGCTCCGCCAGCGCTTCCGCAGTGGTGTTGCGGACCTCGGCGCAGAGCGCGATGGTGGCGTTGAGCCAGGCCGGTTCATTGCGACGCCCGCGGTGGGGAACCGGCGCCAGGTAGGGGGCGTCCGTTTCAAACAGCAGTTGCTCGACAGGGACTTCGGCTACCACGGCGCGTAGTTCGGCGTTGCGCGAGTAGGTGACGGCGCCGCCGAAGGCCAGGTACCAACCCCGGTCTACGCAGCGCCGAGCGAGCGGACGATCGCCACTGAAACAATGCATGACGACTCGTTGGGCGTTCGCGCCGACCAGCGCCTCCATGACGGCGTCGTCGGCGTTGCGGGAGTGGATGACAAGGGGCAGGTCTAAGTGGTGCGCCAGGGCAATCTGTCGCTGGAAGGTCTCGTGCTGAGCTGCCGGCGGCGCCAGGTTACGGTAGAAGTCCAGGCCAGTCTCCCCTATTGCTACAACACGCGGGTTGGTCGCCAGTGCCGCCAGTTCACTCTCCAGCGTGTCGGGGCAGTTCGCCGCTTCATGTGGATGAACGCCGACGCTCGCCCACACGCCCGAGAAACGCTTCGTCAATTCTACCGCCTTCCGGCTGGATGACAGGTCAGTGCCGATGCTGATCATCTGCGTCACACCGGCAGCGACAGCGCGCTGGACTACCGATACGACATCGTCGGCAAAAGCAGCGGCATCAAGATGCACATGGGTATCAATAGTCAATACAACGCTGCCCAGATGACGTTACTACCGTGTACACAGCACTGAATATGCATGCTACCACAGCCCCGAAGGCCGTTAGCCGGCGCGGCACAGCGGAGTGCGCAGCCGCTCCTATTGGTCGATGACGGAGCCATCCACGTGCAGCCGCGTGTGCAGGCCGCGCCGCCGATACGGGTGTTGTTGCTGGGCATCTTCTGCCAGTTCCACGCCGATGCCGGGCGCATCGGAGATGGTCAGGAAGCCGTCCTCCACTTGCGGCGCCCCCTTGACGATCTCACTCTTGGGCGGCTGATCCTCACCAATCGGGTATTCCTGGAGGGCGAAGTTGGGGATGCAGGCCGCCAGTTGCAGGCAGGCCGCCGTACTGACCGGGCTGAGCGGGTTGTGGGGGACAACGCCGACGTGGTGGGCCTCCGCCAACGCCGCGATCTTCTTGCTATGCGTGATCCCGCCGGCCATGCAGACGTCCGGTCGCACGTATTGCACGGCGCCGCGCCGCAGCAGCATCTCGAACTCGTAGATCGTGTGCAGCCGCTCACCGGTGGCGATCGGAATATGGATGTTCTGCGCCACCAGCGCCATGGCGTCGAAGTTGTCCGGCAGGATAGGGTCTTCATAAAAGAAGGGGTGAAACTGCTCAATGCCGCGCGCCAGGACAATCGCTTCCGCCGGGGCCATGCGTCGGTGGATTTCGACGCAGAGATCAACCTCGTTACCCACCGCTTCGCGGTAGCGGCGTACCGTCTCGATAGCGTCGCTGATCTTGGCGGCGTGGGTCTTGAAGTAGGGCACGTCGTGCGGCTCGTCCAGGAAGGGCGTTAAGTGCCCCACGGCGGTGAAGCCACGCGCTTTGGCGTCGATGCAGCCCTGCACCAGTTGCTCGGTGGTGCGCCCGAAAACGTGGTAGTAGACGCGGGCCTTGTTCCGACACTTGCCGCCCAGCAACTGGTACACCGGCACGCCGAAGTGCTTGCCGGCAATGTCCCATAGCGCGATGTCGATAGCGCTGATCGCACCCATAATGGCGGCGCCGCGGAAGTGGCTCGATCGGTACATGTACTGCCAGTGGTGCTCGATGCGCAGCGGGTCTTGCCCCACCAGATAGACGGCAAAGCTCTTGACTGCTTCAGCAGAAGCCTCCAGGTAGCCCCAGGTTCCCGATTCCCCTAACCCAACCAACCCCGCGTCGGTGTGGACCTGAACGAAAAGGTAGCGGTCGATCAACAGCGGCTCGACAGCGGTGATTTTCATGTGTAGTATCTCCTCCTACTGTTTCTCTGAAGAAGGAATACCAGATTTATGACCAAACCAATCCGACTCGCCCTCATCGGCTGTGGGGGTATCGCCACTAACAAGCACGTCACCGGCTACGGCCTCATCAAGGAGCAAGCGCCGGACCTCTTCAACCTCGTCGCCGTCTGCGACGCCGCTGTGGAGCGGGCGGAGGCGGTGGCCGACCGCGCTGTCGTCTGGGGACAGGAGCGGCCACGCGTCTACGCCGACGCCGAGCAACTGCTGCGGGACGGCAACGTTGATGCCGCCGACATTTGCTTGCCGCACTTCCTGCACCGCGATATCGGCATCGCCTGCCTGGAAGCCGGCGTCCACGTGCAGATCGAGAAACCGGTCGGCGTGACGATCAAGGCGACGCGCCAACTCATTGAGGCGAGCAAGCGCAGCGGCGCCACCCTTGCCACCGCTGAGCAGATTCGCCGGCAGCCGGGCCCGCGCACTGCCCACTGGGCGATCCACCAGAAGGGCATGCTCGGCACACCGCAGGTGTTCTTCGTGCAGCGCGCCACCAACCGCAAGGTAGACCCGAACATGCTCTGGGCCTGGCGCTTCGACCGCTTCCTCTCCGGCGGCGGGCCGGTGCTCGATAGCGGCGCGCACTTCTGCGACACCATGCGCTACCTGTGGGGCGATTGCGAGAGCGTCTACGGCAGTGTGCGCCGGCTCTATGAGGGCACGTTCGTCAAGGGTGACGAGCGCGTGCCGGACATGCGGGAGGACACCTTCACGGCGCTCCTCAACTTCAAGAGCGGCGTCACCGGCACCTGGACGGTGATCAACCGGCCACTGGCAGACACCTTCAATACCGTCATGTACTACGGCAGCGAGGGTTCGCTCAATGACCCTGGCGATCCCTTCCACGGCCCGCGCCTGACGGCCACCCTCAAGCGACTGGACGGCAGCGAGTACAAGCTGTCTGATCTCTACCAGCAATACCTCGACAGCATGAGCGCTGAGGAGCGGGAGCGCGTCTTCCCCTATGGCCTGACCGACGGCTTCGCCCTGGAAGTCTGCGACTTCTTGCACAGCATTCGCGACGGTCGGCCACCGGAGATTACCGGCGAAATGGGGCTGCAGGCCAAGGCGATCGCCTGCGCTATCTACGAGGCTGCCGCCGCCGATCAAGTCGTGCGCGTGCAGGACGTGATCGACGGCACATATGATGCGTATCAGCGGCCGATTGATGAACGCTGGGGCATCGCATGAGATTAGTGTACGGCGAAGGCGGCACTGTATGATGCAGTGGTCGCCAGGGAGGTGAACGTGCAGCCGTCTGGGACGGAGGAGGCTATGGTCGATCCAGAGCAGTCGCTGGTCGAGTCCTACCGTGCCGCCCTGATTAGGTATCTGCAGACGCGCAGCGAAGAGCCGTTGTATCAGGCGTCGATGCTCAGCCAACGTTTCGTGGAGCAAGGGGTCGGGCCCGAGGAGATCGTGGCGCTGCACGCCGATGCGGTCGCTGTCGTTATTACCGGTCGATCCTACCGCGAACAGGCGCGAGCGACCACCGATGGACTGCAGTTCCTGCTGGAAGTCATGATCGCCTACGGCGTGCAGTACCAGCACTACCTGCAACTGCGCCTTGATCAGCTGGGCATCCGGGCCGAACAGCAGACGGCGCTGGAGCGGCAGCGTGCCGATCTGGCGGAGCAGTCCGAGCGCGAGAAGGTTGAATTGCTCGCCGTGATCGCCCACGAACTCGGCACGCCGCTCACTGCGGTCAAGGGCTACGTAGACGTGGCGAAACGGCTGGTCAAGCGCGGTCGTTTCGAGGCGGTGCCGATGGCGCTCGGCTCCGCCAGCGAAGCTATCGATCGGCTCTCGCAACTCACGGGGGATCTGGTGCGCGCCAGCCGCGGCGAGTCGGTGGAGTTGGAATTGCAACCGCTCGATCTGGCGGAAGTGGTGGCGCGGGCTGCCACCTGGGCGAATGCGGCCGCCCTGAAGAAGGGCGTCGATTTGGAGAACCAGCTCGGTGGCGCCCCCCAACCCCTGCCGATTGTCGGCAACGCCGACGCCTTGCTGACGATCGTGGGCAACCTCTTCTCCAATGCCATCCGTTACACCGCGGCGGGCGGGCGGGTGACGATCAGCGGCGGCAGGGACGACCAGCGGGTCTGGGTCACAGTCGCGGACACCGGGATCGGTATGACGGCAGCGGCACAGGCACGCGTCTTCGAGAAGTTCTATCGGGCGCCGGAAGCGCGGCGCGTGGAAGCCGGTGGCCTGGGCCTTGGGTTGACGCTGGCGCACGAGTTGGTGCTGGCACATGGCGGGGAGATCATCGTCGCCAGTACGGTGGGCGTCGGGAGCACGTTCAAGGCCGCCTTCCCGCTGGCATCGGCCATGGCAGTATTGGAGACGGAGGGGATTGATGAACGAACAAAGTCGTAGCGAACTGACGGCGGACCTCGAGCAGCAGCGCCGGACCATCAGCGAACTGCAGACGCCGGTGATCCAGGTCTGGAAGGGCATCCTCGCCTTGCCGATCGTGGGCGGCCTTGATACTGCCCGGACGCGGGCAACCACCGAGTCGCTGCTGCAGAAGATCGTGGAGACCGGGTCGGAGATCGTAATCCTGGACATCACGGGTGTGCCTGTCGTGGACACTGCTGTGGCCAGGCACCTCCTGGAGATGGTCGGCGCCTCCCGCTTGTTGGGCTGCGAGGTCTTGATCGTCGGCCTCTCGGCCAGTATCGCCATGACCCTGGTGCATCTTGGTCTGGACCTGGCTGGTGTGACCACGCGGACCACCCTGGCCAGGGGATTAGAACTGGCTTTCGCGCACTTAGGGCTGGAGGTTGTCCGCCGGCGGCGAGGTACTGATCGGGACGAGGCGTTCGAGGCGAGCGAGAGTTAGATGGCACGCGTCCCCGTCATCCAGATCGGTGGAACCCTGATCGCGACGGTATTGGAAGAGCTGCGCGACAGCGATGCCCTGGACTTGCAACAGGAGTTGGGGGCGTTGCTGGAGCGCACTGGTGCCCGCGGTGTCTTGCTTGACCTCACCGTGGTCGAGACGGTTGATTCCTTTCTCGGCCGGTTGTTTCACGACGTGGCCGTCATGGCCGGGTTGCTGGGCGGGATGACGATCGTTGTCGGGATTCAGCCGGCGGTAGCCATGACGCTCGTCGAGCTCGGACTAGAATTGCAAGGTGTTCGCACGGCGCTGACGGTGGAAAAAGGATTGGTCATCCTGGGTCGGCAAATTGCGGTCCAGGATCGCCGGGGTCGCCATGCCCATCATTGAAGAGCGAATCGCCCTGGTGGACGAAAGCGGCATCGTCACGGCCCGCCAGCGCGCTCGCGATGCCGCCCAGCGCCTGGGTTTTGGTAAGGTTGACCAGAGCCGTATCGCGACCGCCGTCTCGGAACTGGCCCGCAATGTGGTGCGCTACGCCGTGAACGGGCAAGGGGACGTGACGATCCGAGAATTGGCGGTGTCGCCCGCTGGAACCGGGATCGAGATCGTCGTGAAAGACAATGGGCCGGGCATCGCCGACGTCGAGCAGGCGTTGCGCGACGGCTTCACTTCAGGAGCCGGGCTGGGTCTGGGCTTGCCGGGCACGAAGCGCCTGATGGACGAGATGCAGATCGACAGTACGCTCGGCCGAGGAACGACCGTGACCATCCGCAAATGGCGCAGTTAGGATGGCACAGTTTCTGCGCCTCCCCGTAGTGAGAGAAAGTGACACCGAGCGAGCGCGGCAAGAGGCGCGCGCGATGGCCAGAAGTCTGGGGTTCAACAGCGCCGATACGGAAGCAGTGACCCTGGCAACCCGAGAACTGGCGACGAACCTCGTTCGCTACGCTGTCGGCGGGCGGCTCGTCATGTCGGTGGTGGCTGCCAAAGGGGCTTCGGGCATCGAGGTCGAAAGCCAGGATGACGGCCCCGGCATCGTGGACCTGGAGCGGGCTATGGAAGATGGGTACAGCACCGGGGGCGGCCTGGGGAGCGGTCTACCTGGGGTGCGCCGGCTGATGGACGAGTTCGCTATCAGGAGCGGACCGGGAGGCACGTATGTGATGACGCGGAAGTGGCTGCGCGGCCAATAGCGGTTGCTGCCGCAAGCCGTACCTACCCGGGTGAATCGGAGAACGGCGATGCCTGGGCCGTCCACTGGCATGAAGGGCGGTGCCGCATCGCGGTTATCGACGGACTGGGCCACGGACCGTTGGCGGCGGCGGCGGCACGACTGGCGCTTGCTGCGCTCGATGCCCTTCCCGAGTTAGCGCCGGCAGAAGCGCTTACCGTGTGCCACCGGGCACTTGTCGGCAGCCGCGGCGCCGTGATCACCGTCGTGCAAATCGACTCGCCAGCGCACCGGCTCACCCATGCCGGCATCGGCAACATCGACGGGTACCTCTGTGGCGCCACACGCGTCACACACCTCGTCAGTGATCGAGGCATCGTCGGCGGGGCTACACGGCAGATCCGAGCGTATGGAACCGATTTGGACGCCGGCTGGCTGCTCCTGCTCCATACCGACGGTGTCAGTGCCCGCTTTAATCTGCGGGAGCAATGCGTGCTGTACTCATCCGACCCGCAAGTGCTGGCTAACGCAATCCTGGCAAACTGGGGCCGCACGACTGACGACGCCACGGTGGTGGTTGCCTGCCCGATCGTGCTGCCGAACGCCTGAGGCCCGCCAGGCACTGAGCTACAGCGTCCCTTCCCTGCAGTCAGGTCAGTGGCTATGCTATTGGCGCGCCGGGCCGCAGGCAAGGACGATAGAAGGAGAACGCTTTGTCGGCGCTGCCCATGGGCGAGGAACTCTTCGGCGGGCTGGCCGTCTACCTGGTGGCCGCGGGACTGAGCGTGCGCACAGCCAGAGTCTCGTACCTGCTGTCGGCGGCGGCGTCCCTGCTCGTGTTCGCTGGCGGCGCGCTGGCCCTCGGCCGGCCGGACAGCACGGCGACCGTGCCGGGGCCGCTACCTGGGGTAGCCCTGGCAGTGCGCATTGATGCCCTGAGCGCCTACTTCGTCGTCGTAATTGCTGCCATTTCCTGCTGTGTCGCCATCTATGCGGCGGGGCAGGCCGGCAGGCCGCCATACCAGCACGCTCACGACAGCCATCCCGGTCGCCGCGAGCACCACGGATCGCCGGCGGCCCGGCTCCTCAGCGCGGGTTACACCCTGTTCGTCGTGAGCATGCTCGCAGTGGTCACTGCCGCCAACGCTTTCACCTTCCTGGTCGCCTGGGAGTGCATGTCGCTCCTCAGCTTCGGCCTGGTCATCTCCCAGCATCAACGCCGGGATGTGCGTTCGGCGGGCTGGGTCTACTTTGTGATGACGCACGTGGCGACCGCCGCGATCTTCGGGGCCTTCCTTGTGCTCTACCGGTCCACCGGCTCCTTCGCCTTCGCCGACTGGTCTGCTGCGGCACAGACGTTGCCGCTCGGCATGCGTACCCTCGTCTTCCTGCTGGCGCTCGTCGGCTTCGGAACCAAGGCCGGCATGATCCCGCTGCACATCTGGCTGCCGCGTGCCCATCCGGTGGCGCCCACACCGATCTCCGCGCTCATGTCCGGCGTCATGATCAAGACCGGCATCTACGGCCTTGTGCGAATCGGCATGGATATCCTCGGTCCTGGACCGGCCTGGTGGGGCCTGCTGGTGGTGGGTCTCGGCGCCGTGTCGGCCGTGCTGGGGGTGCTCTACGCCCTCATGGAGCACGATCTGAAGCGTCTCCTCGCCTATCACAGCGTGGAGAACATCGGCATCATCCTGCTCGGCGTGGGCGTGGCCTTGCTCGGGCGCGCGGTCGGTCAGCCGGCAGTTGCCGCCCTCGGTCTCGCTGCCGCGCTCTTTCATGTGCTGAACCATGCCACCTTCAAGGCGTTGCTGTTCCTGGGGGCCGGCGCGGTGGACGAGGTGACCCACACGCACGACATGGAGCACCTGGGCGGACTGATTCGTGTCATGCCGGTGACTGCACTTTTCTTCCTGGTCGGTTCCGCCGCCATCTCCGCGTTGCCACCGCTCAACGGCTTTGCCAGCGAATGGCTCACCTTCCAGGCGCTGCTGCTCAGCGGCATGCGCAGCGCGAGCCCGCTGCTCACCGTCCCGCTGCTCTTTGCCGGCGCCATGCTCGCCCTCACCGGCGCGCTCGCTGTCGCCTGCTTTGTCAAGGCCTTCGGCCTCACCTTCCTGGCTCTGCCGCGTGGCCACGAGGCGGGTGGCGTTACACCGACGCAGGTACGGGAGACCGGCAAGCTGCAGCTCGTCGGCATGGGGCTGCTCAGCGCCGGCTGCGTTGCGCTGGGCCTGCTGGCCGGTCCGGTCGTGGCGGCGCTCGGTCCCATTACCCGTGCCCTCACCGGCGCGCCGGCGCCCGTTATTGGCTTCACCTTGCTGCCGTATACCGCCGGGGCGCGGCTGAGTTCGCCGGGCATCGCGCTGGCCCTGGTCGTGCTGGCGCCGCTACCCTGGCTGCTGGCGCGTGTCCTGGCCGGGCCGGTGCGCTCCCGCTTGAGTGAGACATGGACCTGCGGGAACACCCTCCTCCCCATCAACGAGTACAGCGCCACCGGCTTCGCCAAGCCCATTCGCCTGATGTTTGCCGGCGTCATCCGGCCCTGGCGCACAGTGGACCACGTCTATCAGAAAGGCACGCGCTTCGTCGCGTCCATCCGCTACCAGGCCGCGGTGACGCCGGTGTTCGAACAGTACGTCTACCGCCGCCTCAGCGACCACATCGTGCGGGGCGCCCATCTGGTGCGCCGGCTGCAGAATGGCTCCATCCAGACCTATCTCGCCTACCTGTTCGTCGCCCTCCTGATCGTTTTGGTGGTGGCCCGATGACGTCTGTTCTGCACACCCTGCTCGCCGCCCTGGCCCAACTCGTGCTGCTGGTCGCCCTGGCGCCCGGCGTCAACGGCGTCATCAAGCAGTTTAAGGCGCGCCTGCAGAACAGGCGGGGACCGAGCGTCCTGCAGGCCTACCGAGACCTCTGGAAGTACCTGCGCAAGGACAGCGTGCGTTCCGAGCACAGTTCCTGGCTCAGCAGCGCCGCGCCGCCGGTCTACGCCGGCGCCTTCGCCACAGCGGCGCTGTTGGTGCCGGCGATCTGGCTGCCGGCGCCGCTGGCGGGTTGGGGTGACGCCATCGTGCTGATTGGTCTCTTCGCCCTGGCCCGCTTCTTCCTGGCGCTGGCCGGCCTCGACACCGGCAGCGCCTTTGGCGGCATGGGGAGCAGCCGGGAGGTGGCTATCTCCGCGCTGGCCGAGCCGGTGCTGCTGCTCGCGCTGTTTTCCGTGGCCTTGCTGGCCGGTGGCACCAACCTCTCCGTCATCGCCGCCGAACTGAGTACACGCGGCTTCGCCGCCGTAACGCCGGGCCAGGTGCTGGCCCTGGTCGCCATGTTGATCGTCGTCCTGGCGGAGACCGGCCGCGTGCCGGTGGACAACCCGGACACGCACCTGGAGCTCACCATGGTACACGAGGGCATGCTGCTGGAGTATTCCGGCCGTCCCCTGGGCATCCTGGTCTGGGCTGCGTTGCTCAAGCAGACCGTGATTTTCTCGCTGCTGGCCGCCGTCTTCTTCCCCTGGGGCATCGCGAGTGAGGCTTCCCTTCTCTCCCTCGCCCTGGGTTTAGGCGTCTACCTGCTCAAGCTCCTGCTGCTCTGTGCCCTCATGGCCGTGATTGAGTCGACGTTTGCCAAGCTGCGCATCTTCAAGGTGCCGGACCTCATGGGGGCCGGTCTCACCATCGCCCTGCTTGCCGTGATCGCCAATGGGGTGCTCCGATGAACACCACGACCGTCTCCGTTGTCGATACGCTCTCGCTACTCTTGCTCGCTACCGGCTTCGCTGTAGCGGGGACCCGCCGGCTGTCCCTCGCCATCTGGACGCTGGCCGTGCAGTCCGGCCTGCTCGCCGCCGTGGCGGCGGTCGTCGCCGTCGGCGCCGGGGCGGCACACATGTGGGCAGTGGTGGTCCTGACGGTCGCCGTCAAGGCGGTCGCCATCCCGGCCGTGCTCTTTCGCGTCCTGCGCACACTGGAGGTGCGACGGGAGACGAATCCGCTGGTCTCCACACGCCTCTCGCTCGTCGTCGCCGCCGGCCTCATGCTGGTGGCCTTCGGCGTCGTCGGCCAGAATACCTTGCCCAACGCCATCGCCAGCCACGAGGCCTTACCGGTCTCCATCGCCCTCATGCTGATCAGCCTGTTCACGATGGTGACGCGCAAGAAGGCGCTGATGCAGGTCATCGCCCTGGTCAGTATGGATAACGGCCTCTATCTGGCCGGCATCATCGCCACGCTCGGGCTGCCCCTGTTCGTGGAGATCGCCCTCTTCTTCGACCTGCTGGTTGGCGTCATCATTATGGGGGTCTTCGCCTTCCGCATCAATCAGACCTTTGAGACGGTCAATACCGACCGCCTCCGCCAGTTGCGAGGGTAAACGTATGCTCCCGGTCCTCTTGCTGCTGGCGCCCGCTGTGACCGCCCTGCTCTGCCGCTTTGCCCGACCGCAGCAGTGGCCGGAGCGGATCAGCGCCGTCGGCGCGCTCTTCACGGCGGCTCTGGGCGTGGCAACGGCGGCGCAGGCATTCGGCGCCCAGCCGCTCCATCTGTTCGACGATCACCTCTACCTGGATGCGCTGAGCGGGCTGCTGCTGCTCATCGTCTCCCTCGTGGGGCCGGCCGCTGCCCTGGTCTCGATTGACTATATGCGCCACGAAGTACAGGAAGGGACCGTGACGCCGCCGCAGTTGCGCTGGTACTTCTGCTGGTTGCACCTCTCCATCTTCACCATGCTTGCCGTCCCCATGGCCAACAACCTGGGCATCCTCTGGGCAGCGGTGGAGGGCACCACGCTCATGACCGCTATGCTCGTCGGCTTCTACGGTCGCGGCGCTTCGCTGGAAGCTGCCTGGAAGTACCTGTTCATCTGCACCGTCGGCATCGCCTTCGCCCTCTTCGGCGTGCTGCTGGTCTATTACGCCGGCCAGCAGGTCGTAGCGGCGCAGGCCAACCCGCTGAATTGGGATACTTTGCAGGCCGTGGCCGGACGGCTCGATCCCCGCGTGATGCGGCTCTGCTTCGTCTTCGTCCTGATCGGCTTCGGCACCAAGGCCGGGCTGGCGCCCATGCACACCTGGCTGCCCGATGCCCATAGCCAGGCGCCTTCCCCCGTAAGCGCGTTGCTCTCCGGTGCCTTGCTCAACTGCGCGCTTTATGCGATCTTCCGTTTTCACGTACTGGCGGCCGGCGCACTGGGACCAAACTTCTCCAGTCACCTGCTGCTGGTGTTTGGGATGCTGTCCGTCGTCATCGCCGTCCCCTTCATCCTTGTGCAGCACGACCTCAAGCGCCTGCTCGCCTATTCCTCCGTCGAGCACATCGGCATCATCGCCCTGGGCGTCGGCATCGGCGGTCCGCTCGCCCTCTTCGCCGCCGCCTTCCACATGCTGAACCACGCCCTGACCAAGGCCGTGCTCTTCTTCGCGGCCGGCCGGCTCGGGCAGCACTACGGCACGCTGCGCCTCTCCCGCCTGCGCGGGGCGGTGCAGGCGGCGCCGCTGGCCGGTGGGGCCATGCTGCTCGGCGGCTTCGCCATCACCGGCACGCCGCCCTTTGCCACCTTCGCCAGCGAGTTCGGCATCATCAGCGCCGGCTTCGGCGGCCCGACGAGCAGCCCGTGGACGATCATCGCCAGCATTGTCCTGCTCGTCGCCCTCGCCTTCGTCTTTGCCGGGTTGCTCCGCCACACGATCCGCCTCACATTGGGCAACGCCCCGAGCCGGCTCAAGGTCGATCAGGGTTCCACCTTGCTGGGCGCTGTCCTCATCGTCCCCATCCTATTCCTGGTGATGGCGGAGTTTTGGTTGCCGCCGCCGCTCGCCCACGCCCTGGGCCAGGTAGCCCTGGTGCTGGGCGGAGGTGGAGGGTGATGGAACTGACGGCGCTGGCAGCGCGGCTGGCAGATGAACTCGGGGAAGGGGTGCGCATCTGGCCCGAGCCTGCCGCCCGGATCGTCCACGTCGGCGTCCCCCCGGACCGGCTGCCAGCCGTTTGCGCCCACCTCTCCGCCGCCTACCAGGCGCCGCTGTCGGTCATGACCGGCACGGACGAGCGTCCGCTCGGCCGCGGCTTCGGGCTGTATTACCTGTTCTCCATGGACCCTGCCGACCAGTTCGTGGCGGTCGAGACGATGCTAGATGGCGCGCACACCGCCTACCCCTCCGTCACGCCCGTCGTCCCGGCGGCCCACTGGTACGAGCGGGAGGTCAAGGACATGCTCGGGCTGGATCCGGTCGGCCATCCCGATCCGCGCCGGCTGGTGCTGCACCCGGACTGGCCGCGCGGCCAGCACCCGCTGCGCAAGGACTTCGATCCGGCCAGGCGGCTGCCGCGCGTCGAGCACGCCGATGGGCCGATCACCGGCGTCCACGGCGAAGGGGTGATGGAGATTCCCGTCGGCCCTATTCATGCCGGCATCATCGAGCCGGGCCAC
>DHIZ01000072.1:0-281 GCA_002404055.1 Chloroflexi bacterium UBA4733 | reverse complement strand
AGCCGGGCCACTTCCGCTTCGGCGCGGTGGGCGAACTGATGCTGCACCTGGAGGCGCGGCTGTTCTACACCCATCGCGGCATCGAGAAGGCGGCGGAGGGCCAGAGCAGCGAGCGAGTGCTGTTCCTGGCGGAGCGCATCTGTGGCGCCTGCTCGCTCTCTCACTCCACCGCCTATTGCCAGGCGCTGGAGCAGCTCGCCGGCGTGGCCGTGCCGCTGCGCGCGCAGGTGATCCGCACCATCCTGCTGGAACTGGAACGGCTCTACAACCACATCGGCGAC
>DHIZ01000222.1 GCA_002404055.1 Chloroflexi bacterium UBA4733 | reverse complement strand
CAGACGATGCAGCCCATCCAGGACGACTTCCGCACCCTCCTCGAGACCGGGCAAGCCAGCGCCAGCGACAAAGCCGCTGGTCTCTGTCGGGATCTACTCGCGCTGTGGCCAGCCTTACGGGTACCCGCTTGCGGGTGTTTCGTCACGGTGCCCGGCGTCGAACCCACCAACAATGCCGCCGAGCGCGCACGGCCGCCCTGCGGGCGTCGGCGTCCAGCCGTCCTCTGGCGCAAACAAAGCCTCGGTACCAAAACCGAGGCCGGCAGCCAGTTCGTCGCCCGCATGCTCTCCGTCGCCCGGGTACCCGCTGGCGGGTGCTGCCAGCAACAGCAGCGGCCACTCCTCGACTACCTCACCGCCGTCTGCTCCGCACAGCACGCCGGCCAGCCTATCCCTTCACTGCTCCCTTACCCCCCGTGATCGGGTACGCCGGTCCTGCTCGACGGCTTTGTCGAGCTGGAGGATGACGACGGCCACACCGGCTGCGCTATGGTCGAGATTGACAGGGGCACGCTGACGGTGGAGCGTTTCCAACGCAAGCTGCGGGCGTGGGAGGCCTACGTCGGCAGCGGCCGCTTCGGGGCGGACTGGGGCCATGCGGACGGCAGCCTCGTCGTCTTAGTCGAGTCCTGGGATCGGCTACGTGGGATCTGGAAAGCCGGACGGCAACAAGTGCCGGAAGGTCGGTGGGCTCGCTACATCTTCAGCACGCTTGACGTCCTGGCGCCGAACCGCTTTGGCCGGGCAGACGTCTGGCTCTCCATGCGTGGCGAGTACGCCCGCCTGCTCGATGAGCTGTTTTCCGCAGCGCGAACAGGCGCGCAGTTTTCAGGCAATTGAGGAGGAGCATCATGCAAGGCAAATACACCACCTGTTCCAGTCGTCATGCGGCGCAGGACACGACGCGGAGCGCGACCGATCTGGCAGCGCAACTGGGCGAGGTTGCCCAGGAACAGGCTCGCCTCCGGGCAATCCTGTTACACATTGCTCAACTCCTGCCGGATGTACCGCTTCAGCACGAACCGAGACCGACTGACCTACCGGGCTTTTTCACCGTCGCGGAGGTGGCTGGGCTGCTAAAAGTCGACCGGACGGTAACTGCCTAGGTAGGCTCGGGCGGAAACGGTTCGACGGGTTGACAGTTCCAGGTGATTGTTGCATGATTGTGACATGGGCATGGACAGCGTTCGCGAGCGAGTGGGGGCAGGCCTACCAGCACGGGCTGGCTGCGGTCGTTGAGGTGGTCGTCAGGCTGGTGGATGAGCTTGGCGGGCACGTTGCTGCCTTGTCGGCGCGCGTCGCTGTCCTGGAGAGCGAGAACACGGCGTTGCGGGCGCGGCTGGGGACGGACAGCCACAATAGCAGCAAGCCGCACGGTCAGCCTGCGGCTGCCGGCGCTGATGGGCCTGGGAGCAGGCCGCACCCGAAGAGTCAGCGCGTCGTCAGTGGGCGCAAGTCTGGTGGGCAGCCGGGGCATGCGGGGCACACCTTGCGGCTGGTCGAGGATCCCGACGAAGTGGCGGTGCATGGGCCGGCGCACTGCCACGCCTGTGGCGAGAACCTGGCAGGTGTGCCGGCGGTCCGACACGAGCGGCGGCAACACCCACACGTGGGTACCCGAGACATTCCCCCGATTCAGGTGCGGGTGATCGAGCATCGGGTGGAGACCAAGTGCTGTCCAGGCTGCGGGGTGGAGACGAGTGGGGCCTTCCCGGCGGCGGTGGCGGCGCCGGTCCAGTATGGGCCACGGGTGGCGACGCTGGGCGTCTATCTGAATCAGGAGCAATTGCTGCCGCTGGAGCGGACCTGCGCGGTGCTGGACGAGGTGTGCGGCTGCCCGATCTCCGAGGGGACGCTGGAGCGGGCGGTGGCGAACTGCCACGAGCAGTTGGCCGAGACCGAGGCGGCGATCAAGCGGGGGATCGAGCAGGCCGCAGTCGCGCACTTCGACGAGACGGGGGTGAACATCGGCGGGAAGCTGTCCTGGCTGCATGTGGCGAGTACCCCGGACCTCACGTTTTACGCCGCCCATCCGAAGCGGGGGCGGCAGGCGATGGACGCGATTGGGGTGTTGCCGGCGTTCCAGGGGCGGGCCGTGCATGACGGCTTGGCCTCCTACGAGCGGTACCAGGCGTGTACCCACGCGCTCTGCAACGCCCACCATCTGCGGGAGTTGACATTCATCGAGGAACAACTGGGGCAGCCATGGGCCAAGGACTTGAAGACGGTGCTGTGCGAGGTCAAGCAGGCCGTGGACACGGCGCGGGGGCAGGGGTTGACGGCCTTGCCCACCGAAACTAAGCACGCCTTCGCGCGCCGCTACGACAGCGTCCTGGAGGCAGGTTTCCAGGCAAATCCACGCCCCGCGCCCTCCGGCAAGCGCGGTCGGCCCAAGTTGGGCAAAGCCGGGAGTCTGCTGCAGCGTCTGCGGGAGCACAAAGAGGAACCGTTGGCCTTCATGCACGACTTTGCGGTCCCCTTCGACAACAATCAGGCCGACCGGGACATCCGGATGACCAAGGTGCGGGAGAAGATCTCCGGCTGCTTTCGTACCACGACTGGGCCGGAGCGGTTCTGTCGCATTCGCGGCTACATCTCGACCTTGCGCAAGCAAGGGATGCCG
>DHIZ01000391.1:4549-4929 GCA_002404055.1 Chloroflexi bacterium UBA4733 | reverse complement strand
GGAACGTGCTCGGCCGGCAGGCGCCCAGTCACGTGCGGTCTTCCAGCCTGACCAAACGGCCCTGAAGGCAATCCGCTGAGCACCCTGCTCGCCCTGGTGGCCCTGGTCGCGGGCCTCCTGGTCCCGGGATGGTGCTTGCTCTCGCTGCTCAACCTCAAAGGTCTTTCCCCTGTTCTCGCCATGCCGGCGTCGGCGGGCATCGGCCTCTCGATCGTGTCAGTGGCAGCGTGGCTGGCTTGGCTGAGCGGCACGGGAATGATCGGAGCCGCTGTTCTAACCGGGTTGGCATCGGTAACGCTAGTGGGCGGCCGGATCGCCTGGCGCAAGCAGGCAGCGCCCTTGCCCCGGTGGGGTGGAGACCGTTTCTTTGAGTGGGGGGC
>DHIZ01000391.1:2046-4354 GCA_002404055.1 Chloroflexi bacterium UBA4733 | reverse complement strand
GTACCCGGATGCCACCAGCGGAACTTTGCAGGTGGCGCTGGCCTGGCTCTCGCTGGTCGGCGGCATCGTCCCGGCATGGGTCGCCCTGACGATATTCGGGTCCGCGTTGCTGGCGCTGTCGTTCAGCACGTTCGCGCGTGAGGCGACTCGGTCGACACCCGCCGCGCTGATCGCCGCCTCGCTTTACTTCCTCACCAGCGTGTACCTCGACATGCGCGACATGGGTTACCCCGATCGCATCGGACAGTCCCTCGGCTGGCTGTCGCTCGCCTTTCTATTGCGGTACACGCGCTCGTCAGGCTTGCTCGTCAACGGCCCCCACTCTACCCATTCGCCCGCCGCCGGGTGGAGGGAGAACTGGCGCGAGCTCGTGCCCATGTGCCTGCTCGGATTCACCGCAGGATCCGTCTACCCGGGGATGTCGCCCCTCCTGGTGATTCTGGCCATGGCGACGTTCGGTTTTGCGGCATTGGCCGCGCTGAAGCGTCGCGACTTTCGCTCGCTTGCTCCTATCGCAATCGCTTGCGGGGCCATGGTGCTGGTCGTGCTGCCGGTGCTGGCGGTCCGCCTGCTGGCCGCATTGCCGGCGCCGGGCATAGAAGCCAATCTGTCCACGTACTCGCCCCGCCTCAGGGTGATCGTCTTCCATGGCTACCCGTTTGTCGATCTCCGGGCCTGGTTCGGCAGCACCCCGATAACCCTCGCCACCGTCGGCACCGCTTGCCTCCTGGGCCGCGCGCGCCGCCTGTTGCTGGAAGGCGACGCGGGAGCCGCTCTTTTGTGGGGTGCACTGCTGTTTGTGCCCGCGGTCATGGCCACACCACTGGTGACAGGCTCTTCAACCGAGATCTACGCCTTGGCCAGGATCCTTGTCCTCCTGGGGCCCCTTCTCTTCTTGCCGCTGGGCTGGGAATTGGCAGCCTTGACGGGGCTGGCCGCGAAGGTCAAGGCGCGAGTCGCAACACCCAAAGCGGCAGTGCCGCTGGTGGCGGGGCTCCTGCTCGTCGCCGCGACCATCAACGTGGTCGCCGACCGGCTTGTGACCGGGACCCTCCCGATCTATTTCGGCCATGGCACCCGAGCGCTCAGCACCAGCCGCCAGCTCGATCTCACCCGTGCTTGGGCCGACCGTCTCCGCGCACTGAACTCGGCCGGCCCGGGCACCATCCTCGCCGCCCTGGAGACCAGTTACGAGCTGGCAGGATTTACAGGACGCGACGTCGTCGCGGTCCCCCGCGGCCACACTCCATACCAGGACGAGGCGCGCGACGCGGCCCTCAGGCGCGGCGACGTGGCAGACGCGCTAAAGCCCTCGGTCGATCCTGCAGACCTGCTTTCGGTATTGGTCCGTTATCACGTGACTTTCGTGATGGCCGACAAGGTGCGGGATGGTAAGGACACCTGGGACTGGTTGGCCAGTCAGAAAGAGCTCACGGTCGTTGCCGCTGGCAAGGGTTGGACGCTGTACCGCTTCGATGCCGGCCGGATCGACCAAGCCCTGGCGATTCCCCTGAATGGCGGGACCGCCATGTTCCCATCGCGCGTCATAGCGGGGCGGGCGGTCTTCATTCGCATTGCGTCAGCGGGGCAAAGTGGCCTGGCTCAGGTAGTTGCCTCTACCGGCACTTCAGGTCCCGTCTACCAGGCCACGATCGCGGTTCCAGGCCAGGCGGGCGCCACCGTCACGGTGGCCCTTGTGTTCCCAGATTCGGCGCCGGTGGGTTCGTACCAGATCAATGTGATCGTGCCCGGCGCCCAGCCCATCAAGGCCGGACGGGTCGATGTCGGTCACGCGTACGAGGCCGAGTTCTTCGCCGGCGCCTTCCAGAACTACAGGCGCGGATTTAATGCGCCGGCCGGTTGGCAGGTGGTCGACAACGTCATCTACCACCGCAGACAGGCGGCTGCGAACTTGCTCGTGGGATGGGTGGCCAGCCATCCTCTCGCAGAAGCTCCCGGGAGCTACTGCCTCTTGTTGGATGTCTACGATCCCGGCGATGGGCGTGCACGCAGCATCAGCGTCGGTCTTGGCGGCAACCAGGTCGGCACCACCTGGTCTGGCAGCGTAAAGGGAGTTCGCGAGCTCGAGATCGTGGCAAGCGTCGGTACTTCGTCCCACGAGCTGACCTACTGGGTGCCCGCAGAATCTCGAGTCGGGGCGGTGGTTGACAGGATCACGCTCTATCCGACTCAGTCGGGCGGAACCTGCGAGGCGACACCCTCGAAGTAGGATTACCGCTGTGCGTGGCGGCTGCAGCGTGGGCGTGGTCGTGCCCTGCTACAACGAAGAGCGCCAGATCGGCAAGGT
>DHIZ01000391.1:1033-1824 GCA_002404055.1 Chloroflexi bacterium UBA4733 | reverse complement strand
CGGTTGACGGTGATCGAGCAACCCAAGAACCAGGGCGTGGGCGCCGCCATCACCACCGGCTACCGGCGCGCCGTCGAGATTGGCATCGACGTGGTCGCAGTTATGGCGGGCGACGGACAGATGGACCCCAACGACCTCACGCTGATCATCGATCCCGTCATCACAGGCAAGGCCGACTACAGCAAGGGCAACCGCCTGTTCACAGGAGAGGCCTGGAGCAAGACACCCCACGTGCGCTACCTGGGCAACGCATTCCTATCCATGCTGACCAAGATCGCGTCCGGGTACTGGCATGTCGCGGACTCCCAATCGGGGTACACGGCCATCTCGCGCACAGCGCTACTGGCTCTCGACCTCGATCGCTTGTATCCCAGCTACGGCTATCCGAACGACCTCCTCATCCAGCTCAACGTCCGCAACTTCCGGGTTGCCGATGTGCCCGTGCATCCGCGCTATGGGATCGGTGAGCGCTCTTCGATGAACGTCCTGAAGGTCATCCCCACGGTGAGCTTCCTGCTGTGGCGAGGCTTCATCAATCGCTTGTTGGCCAAGTACGTGATCAAGGACTTCCATCCCCTGGTCTTCTTCTATTTCTTCGGGATCGTGTTTCTGATCGTGGGGACGCTCTTGGGCCTCTTGGAGTCGATCTTGAAGATCTTCACGGGAGGCATCGCCGTCGCAACCATCGTTTTGGTGGCAATGCTGCTGATCGGCGGCCTTCAGTTCCTGCTGTTCGCGATGTGGTTCGACATGGAGTACAACAAGACGCTGAAGTAGGTCACGACCGCGTT
>DHIZ01000391.1:0-882 GCA_002404055.1 Chloroflexi bacterium UBA4733 | reverse complement strand
GGGCCGGACGACAAGGGTTTCCATCAATCCGGCTCCAGACTCGACCTTGAAGACCACCACCGAGGCCACCGCCGTGCACGTGTAGACGATGCTCGAGGCTGCAGCGGCGCCGCTTATTCCGAAGGGCGGGATCAGCAATAGATCCAGGATGACTGTGAGGATCACCGCCCCCGCTGCGATGTAAGTGGTGTAGATGGGTTTTCCGATGCCGCTCAGGTAGCTTGCGATGACTCTCGTCGGCGCCAGGCTGACGATGCCCGGCAGGAGGAGCCAGAGTGGGAGTAGCGCGGGGGTCATGCCGGATCCAAAAACAAACAGGATCAGCTGGCGGCTGACAACGAACATCACCACCGCCCCTATCAGGGTCATGAAAACAGCGTTGCGGCATACCACCGGCGTGATCCGGTCTGCCTCTCTCCGTTCGACTGAGGACACCTGCGGGAACAGGATGAGGGCGAAGCCGACAGCCCCGTAAGTGAGAGTTTCAGCCATGGCCGTGGCCACCGAGTAGTAGCCCAGGCTCGTCACCCCTCTCAATCCGTTGACTATCAGCGCATCGAGGCGGTAGCTCAGCAACATCATGAGATTGGCGGCGTAGCCTCTGATGCCGAATTTGAAAAAGCTCCGCAGTACCTTCGAATCGAGACCCAGGCGAAGAGGTACTTCGCGTGCGACGAGCACCAGGCCGTAGCCGGCGCTCGTTGCTGCTCCGACCACAAGCGCCGCGAGTGCCGAGGTCGCTGTGAGGGAGCCGGCCACAGCGAGGATGACCTGGATCACCAGCGCCACCACCACCTGGATCATCGTTATGGCTGCGTAGTGGAGAGGGCGGTTCGTTCCGAGCACGATTGACGAGGTGGTGGTCGCGAGCTGGAGAAACGC
>DHIZ01000083.1 GCA_002404055.1 Chloroflexi bacterium UBA4733 | reverse complement strand
GTCAATCTGCACAGCATCCCCGATAGAGGAGTCCCGCTTCACTACCCCCTTGCTCTCAGAAATACCTACCCCTTAAAGCCTTCGGGAGGGGGCCCTTCACTTCGCCACCCAGGAGGTCAGGAGGAGAGAGCCCTACGTCCCGCTCTCCCATGACGACAGGTACCGCTCCTGCTCGGGGGTGAGGGTGTCGATCTGGACGCCCATGCTGAGCAGCTTGAGGCGGGCGATCTCGCGGTCGATATCGCGGGGCACGATGTAGACCTCAGGCTTCAGCGACGACGAGTTCTGCCGAATGTACTCGGCGGAGAGCGCCTGGTTGGCGAAGCTCATATCCATGACGCTGGCCGGGTGGCCTTCGGCGGCCGCCAGGTTAATCAGGCGACCCTCACCAAGCAGGAAGAGGCGTCGGCCATCGGCGAAGCGGTACTCGTCGACAAAGTCGCGCACGCGACGCTTGCTCTCGGCAGCGGCTTCCAGCGCCGTCAGGTCGATCTCGTCGTTGAAGTGGCCGCTGTTGCAGACGATGGCGCCGTCCTTCATCCTGGCGAAGAGGCCGCTGGAGACGACGTTGACGTCGCCAGTGACCGTGATGAAGATTTCCCCTTCGGTGGCGGCCTTGGCCATCGGCATCACCCGGAAGCCATCCATCACGGCCTCCAGCGCGCGCGTCGGGTCCACCTCGGTGACGATCACGTTGGCGCCCATGCCGCGAGCCCGACTGGCGACGCCGCGGCCGCACCAACCGTAGCCGGCCACGACGATCGCCTTGCCGGCCAGCAGGACATTGGTGGCGCGGATGATGCCATCCAGCGTGGACTGGCCGGTGCCGTAGCGGTTATCGAACATGTGCTTGGTGTCGGCCTCGTTGACGGCAATGATCGGGAACTTGAGCGCGCCGTCCTTCGCCATGGCGCGCAGGCGGATGACGCCGGTGGTGGTCTCCTCCGTGCCACCGATGATGGCGGGGATCAAGTCGGGCCGCGACTTGTGGATCATGGCCACCAGGTCACAGCCGTCATCCATCGTCATGTTGGGCCGGTGATCTACGGCCGCCGTCATGTGCCGGTAGTAGGTGTCGTTATCCTCGCCCTTGATGGCGAAGGTGGGGATGCCGTAATCGACGGCCAGGCAGGCTGCTACGTCGTCCTGCGTGGAAAGTGGGTTGGAGGCACAGAGGAAAAGGTCGGCGCCGCCGGCCTGGAGGGTGATCGCCAGATTGGCGGTCTCCGTCGTCACGTGCAGACAGGCGGAGACGCGAATGCCGGCCAGCGGCCGCTCGCGCTCGAAGCGCTCCCGGATCTGGCGCAACACCGGCATGCTGGCGTCGGCGTACTCGATGCGCAGGCGACCACGCGGGGCCAGGCTGAGGTCGCGCACGTCGGAGGCGGTGGTCGTGGTCATGGTAGGGGCAGCCATCGTCGTTATTTCCTTCCGGCCGGCATCAGCGCGGCCTCGTCAAAATGGGTGGTTCGCACCAGTTCGTCGTAGCGTTGGGCCACATCCACCAGCGTCACCTCGCGCAAGCGGCCCAGACTGAAATCCTCCACGGTGAAGGAGGAGAGCACGGCGCCGTAGAGCATTGCCCGGCGCAGCGACAGGCGATCCACCTTGCCTTCACGGGCCAGGTAGCCCATGAGTCCGCCGGCAAAGGTGTCGCCGGCGCCGGTCGGATCACGTACCTCTTCCAGCAGATAGGCCGGGGCGACAAAGAGGTCGTCCTGACTGAACAGCAAGGCGCCGTACTCGCCGCGCGTGACGATCACCACGCTCGGGCCTTCCTCCATCATCTTGCGCGCCGCCGCCCGCAGGTTGAAGGTACCGGTGTACTGCCGGATCTCGCCTTCGTTGATGCGCACGCCATCGACGCGGCGCACCACCCGGCCCAGCTCCTCGCGCTTGCTGGTGATCCAGTAGTCCATGGTGTCCAGCAGCACGAAGCGCGGGCGGCGCAGTTGCTCCAGTACCGTCAGTTGCAACTCGGGGTCAATGTTGCCGAGGAAGACGAATTCGGCGTCGCGGTAGCTGGGCGGCAACTCCGGTCGGAAGCCGGCGAAGACGCCGAGCTGGGTGTCCAGCGTCTGGGCGGTGGAGAGGTTGTAATCGAAGCGCGCCTTCCAACGGAAGCTGGTACCA
Source organism: Chloroflexi bacterium UBA4733 (assembly GCA_002404055.1). The sequence continues at coordinate 5,331 of DHIZ01000083.1, read as the reverse complement.
GGCATCCTGGTCACGCCGCTGAGGTCGGCGTCGCGCGACTGCAAGTAGGCCATGAACTCCGCCGGGAAGTCCTCGCCTACCACGCCGACCACCTGCACGCGCGTGAAGAGGCTGGCGGCCGTGGTGAAATACGATGCCGTGCCGCCGAGGGCGTCAACCGCCGCCCCGAAGGGCGTCTCCACGCTGTCCAGGGCGACCGAACCGACGACGACCAGACTCACGATTGTCCCTTCAGTTGCTGCAAGCGCTCCAGGTACGGCGCGCGCGCCACGCCGCGCTCGGTGATGATGGCCGAGACGTAGCGGGCCGGCGTGACGTCGAAGGCGGGATGCGCCGCCCGCACGCCGTTCGGCGCGGTCTGCTGGCCACGCCAACTGGTCACCTCCGCCGGATCGCGCTCTTCAATCGGTATCTCCGCGCCCGAGGCAATGTTGAAGTCCAGCGTCGACATCGGCGCCGCCACGTAAAAGGGCACATCGTTCTCTTTGGCGAGCACGGCCAGACTGTAGGTGCCGATCTTGTTGGCGACATCGCCATTGGCGGCAATGCGATCGGCGCCGACCACCACGCACTGCACCTTGCCGGTGTGCAAGAAGTGCCCGGCCATATTGTCCGTGATCAGCGTCATGGGAATTCCCTCCTGGTCGAGTTCCCAGGCGGTGAGCCGGGCGCCCTGCAAGAAGGGGCGGGTTTCGTCGACGTAGACATTGATCTGCTTGTCCCGCTCCCAGGCAGCGCGCACCACGCCCAGCGCCGTGCCATAGCTGACGCAGGCCAGCGCGCCGGCGTTGCAATGGGTCAGGATCCCGGCGCCCGCCGGCACCAGCTCCGCGCCGAAACGGCCGATGGCCCGGCAACCGGCCTCGTCGGCGGCGGCAATGGCTTCCGCTTCTGCCAACATCCCGGCACGCAGGGCCTCCGGCGTACACCCCGCCAGCTCCTGCGCCCGCTCGCCCATACGCTGCAGGGCCCAGAACAGGTTGACAGCGGTCGGGCGGGTCGTCGCCAGCGCCGCGCGACTCTGCTCCAGGTAGGCCAGCACGGCTGCCGTGTCGCCTGTTGCTAGCTGCGCCGCCAGGGCCATGCCAAACGCAGCAGTCGCGCCGATAGCCGGCGCACCGCGCACCTGCATATCGCGGATAGCCCGTGCCACGTCGGCCACGCTCCGGCAGGTGACGACACAGTACTCCAGCGGCAGCCGCGTCTGATCAATCAAACAGACCGCGTCATCCTGCCACCAGACGGTCTTGACGATGGGGCTGGTGTTTGAGGGCAGGAAGCCGGCTGACAGTGCCGGCTCAACAGCATCCCGAACGGTCAGCATAGTTCCTCCGATCCTCTGATCACATGCCGGGGCTGACGCCGCTCGCCGCGCCCAGCCAGACACCGAATACCCGGTCCTGCTCAATACTTGATGACCGACTCGATGGGGTAGCCCTCGAGCACCTGGCGGCCGTTCAGGAAGGTGAGTTCGACCAGGAAGGCGATGCCGGCCACGACACCCTCCAGCCGCTCGACGAGCTTGATCGTCGCCCGGCAGGTGCCTCCCGTGGCGAGCAGATCGTCCACAATCACGACCCGCTGTCCGGGTGCAATGGCGTCGCGGTGCATCTCGACGGTGTTCGTGCCATATTCCAGGGCGTAGGCCTCGCTGATGGTCGCTGCCGGCAGCTTGCCCAGCTTGCGCACCGGCACGAAGCCGACGCCCAACTCGTAGGCCACCGGCGCCCCAAAGATGAAGCCGCGTGACTCCATGCCAACGATCACGTCGGGCTGCAACCGCCGGCAGCACTCGGTCAAGGCCAAAATCGCTTCCCGGAATGCAGGCCCATCCTGCAGCAGGGTGGTGATGTCCTTAAAGAGGATGCCGGGCTTGGGGAAGTCGGGGATGTCACGAATCTTCTCGGCCAGCAAGTCCTCTACCTTCCTCGTGTGGCGGAGCACGCTGCACCAGGCACAGCACAATCCAGCGACCCAACGCCAACGTAGTATCGCACCGAAGCGGCTGCCGGGTCAAAATTGTCCAGTCCTGAAGACGAGCGTGCCAGGTCCCTGTTCTCCACTAGCCGAAACGCAGCTAGCGCCGACCGGCTTGCGTTCGCCAACGGAACGTTCTATATTCTTCCCGACGCCCGGGGCCATGCTCTGGATTCCTTTGTTTCCCGTGCACGGAGAGGTAGAATTTTGGCCACGATTAGAGCCGCGGTAGGCCGTCTCGCGCGGCAATCGCCGGTGCCAACCCAACCGCCAGTGTCAGACGCCCCCGCAACCGTTCCGAAAGCAAGCCAGCTACTCTGGGTGACTCTACGTGCCCTATCTGAAATAGGTGGATCCGGCTCTATTCAGGAGATCGAGACCAAAGCGGTGGACACCGGGGGCTTCACCAGGGAGCAGCAAACGGCGGTACACAAGGAGGGTCCGCAAAGCGAGCTTTCGTACCAGCTCGCCTGGGCTAGGACGATTTTGAAGGCTGCCGGTGCCGTGAACAATCAGCAGGGCAGGGGCATCTGGGCGCTGACCGAAGAAGGGAGAGCACTGACGGAGGTCGACATGCCGGCGGTGCTTGCCACAGCGAGCATAGCGCTTCGGTCACGGGGCACGAACAGACGGAGCGGGCCTGGCGAGAATGAAGATGTTATCTCGCCCGAGCTCGCTCCGGCAGAGGACTGGAGGGACCAGTTACTTCGTGTTCTCCTCCATATACCGGCTCCCGCCTTCGAGCGGCTTTGCCAGCGGCTGTTACGGGAATCCGGCTTCCTGAGCGTCCAGATCACCGGGCGGTCAGGCGATGGCGGGATTGACGGAATCGGTGTGCTACGCATCAATCTCCTGAGCTTTCCCGTGCTGTTCCAATGCAAGCGCTACGCCGGCAACGTGAGCGCATCAACGGTGCGAGACTTTCGCGGCGCGATGATGGGACGCACCGACAAGGGATTGCTCATTACCACCGGCAGTTTCACGGCAGATGCCAGGCGCGAAGCTACCAGAGACGGCGCACCGCCCATCGACCTCATCGATGGAACTCAACTCTGCGACCTCCTGAAGGATCTCAAGCTCGGCGTGAGCACTCGCCTCGTGGAGGAGGTTGACATTGACCCTGGGTGGTTTGGGTCGATCTGAACCCCGCTCCTCGCCGCGCATGATGGACTCCAAAAGACGTGCCGGAGGTTTACCTGTCGCCGGGATAACCTGTAGGCGCTGACCCAGGTCCCAGGTTGACGAAGGAGCGGGCCGCTCGACCTTGCCATCTGTCCGGTGATCAGTCATCAGCAACCTGTTCTCTTTCTCGTCGCCAGAAGGTGATGCTCCTATGCCTACGTCAGCCACAAGGCTATTCCCAACGCATCGCCTCCCCCCGTACCAGGTTCGACCGTAGGTCGTAACGGCCGGGGCGCAGCACCGGCAACTGGCCGGATTCCACCATCAGGTTGAGCGGGTTCTCCAGGGTACGCAGTGGAAGGCGCGTCACCTCGTGCAAGCGGGCCGACTCGTAGACTGCGAAGAGCAATTCCAGGGTGGCGCGGGCGTTGGCAGCCTCGCTGCGGTAGCCCTTGGTGACGCCATCGACCCAGTCCGCCATTGCGACAGCTTGCGCGTTGAAGGCATCCTGCGAAGTCATGCGAGCGCCGTCCAGCTCGCGCCAGCCGCCGCCCTCGCTGGTGAGTACGCGCACGCGGGCGGTACGCGCTTCGATGATGCCCTCGGTGCCGACCACCTGCCAATGCCGCTCGGCGCCGAGGTCCATCTGGATACTGGCCTGGGGGCCGGGACCCGCGCCCTTGCCGGCAAACTGGATCAGCCCAAGGCAAGAATCTTCGATGCGCAGGTTGCGCTCGAAGCGGTCCGTCTCTCGCTGTACGCTGCCGACGACCCATTGGGCGGCAGGGTCGCCCAGCAAGAAGCGCATGGCATCGACGGTATGCGTACTCCAGTTGAGCAGGCCGTCGCTAACTGAACTCCAGAGGCGTTCCGGTCGCCCAATGGCGCCGTCTGCGATCAGTTGCCGTGCCTCGTCCCAACTGGGCAGGAAGCGGCGCATGTGGCCGATTGCCAGCTTCACCCCGTTGCGTTGGGCGGCGATGATCATCTCGTCGGCCTCACGCAACGAAGTCGCCATCGGCTTCTCGCAGAGGATCGCCTTCGGCTTGCGCGCTGCCGCCGCAATCGTCATCGGCGCGTGCTGGCCGTGCCAACTGCAGATCGACACGATGTCGGGGTGCTCCTGATCGAGCAAAGCGCGAAAGTCCAGGTAGCGGTGTTCCTCCGCCACTCCCCAGGCAGCGCCGACCTCGTTCAGCGCTTCCTGGTTGCTGTCGGTGATGGCCGCCAACTCCACCCGCTCCGGGATCTTCAGCCAGGCGCGGGCGTGTGCCCGCCCGATGTTCCCGCAGCCAATAATCGCCACACGCAAGCGGCTCATGCCGTTTCCTCTCCTCTGATCGCGCTCATGGACCACAGAATATAGCTGGGGCATATTTTATACTGTCTGTGACGATAGCCCGCACAGGGGCGATTGTCGGCGTCCCTTATCTGCTATGATCGTACTGGAAATGACGCTCGTGCCAGAGCCATCTGTGACCCTGGTCTCGGAGCCTGGAGGTGTTGCATTATGGTGACGATGCTGGGAACACGGCCCATGAAGGCGCCGGGTTGGACCGGCAAACCCCGGACCGACCTCGCTCTGATCGACTGCGATGTGCATCAGAGCATCAAGAAGCCGGAGGATCTCTTTCCCTACCTGCCGTCCGTCTACAAGCAACAGATCATCGAGCAGGGCCTGCGCTTCCCCGCCTCCGGCTATTTCAACGTGGCCAAGAACGCGGCGCGCACCGACCTTGCCGATGGTTGCGACGTCAGCAAGCAGCACGACGGTCGCTCCCGTGGCAACGAGTACACCATGTTGCGGGAGCAGCATCTGGACATGTGGCATATCGACCACGCCCTGCTCACCGGCTCCAGCGTCTACGGCGCTTCGATCATCCCTGATCCAGACTTCGCCGCCGCCGTCTGCCGCGCCTTCAACGACTGGACGCTGGAAACCTGGGTGGCACAGGACGATCGCTTCCTGATGGCCATGGCGGTGTCCACGGCCGATCCGCAGTTGGCGGCGCGGGAGATCGACCGCCTGGGCGATCATCCCAAGGTCAAGGCGATCATGCTCTCCACCGGCGCGCGCATGCCCTACGGCAACCGGCACTACCACCCGATCTGGGAGGCCTGCGAGCGGCACGAGCTGGTCGTCGGCATCCATCCGGGCAGCGAAGGCGCCGGCATGGCCGGGTCGCCCACCGGCGTCGGCTACCCCACCTACTACATCGAGACGCGCATGGC
>DHIZ01000350.1:2098-3905 GCA_002404055.1 Chloroflexi bacterium UBA4733 | reverse complement strand
GATCAAGGCTTGGCGCTTTTGGGCGTCCCATCCCTGAACGTCGCAACTGCGCCCAAAAGCGGACTCTCTCATGCGCTACTGGCTCATGGGCCGCTGATCTCGCCCCGGGGCCTTGACGGACAGGGTTTATAAGTACAGGTACGGCCCGCTCAGCTTGCCGCTGTTCCTAGGGATCCACTTCACCTCAAGCCAGCCGTTGCCGACTCGAACTGATGGCGATGTCCCCCCCGCGCCTTGGTCCTTCAGCCGGTGCTCGTTGAGTTCCTTGTCGAGTTCGCGCTCCCGCACATCCAGCAACGCTTTGAGCCCCGCGACGTGCTCTCGCTCGAGCGGCGTCTGCCGAATCTGTTCGGCGATCACAAGATACGTGGCCTCTGCGGCTCTGTACGTCTCGAGGGCTGCTCGCCCTCGTTCTTCGGGTTCCGCCTGTGCCGTCGCAACCAGCGCTTCGGCGGTCGCCGGTGTAAGGTTGACCACCTCTTTCGGTTCGCTCAGAGTGAGCGCGCGCAACAAGCGAAGCGCCGCTTGCCGATCTCCGCGCGCGATGGCCTCGCGGGCAGCAACAACGATGCTGCCGCCGCCCAAGGACGCCTGAGAACCTTCGCACGAACCCGAATCACTCATTCTGGCGTAGGGAGCAGTATACGTTAGATAGTTCATACTTGGCGCTCCCTACAGGCACGATCCTAAGGCCGCGCCGAGTTGGGGCTTCGAGGAGTTCCGTAGAGACACGTGATCGGTCCAGGGTTGGCGGCTGCATCAGCTCCTTGAGAAGCGGCAGGATTTGCAAGGTGAAGATCGACTTGTTGTTCGACCCATTCGGTGCCAGCTGGCACGACATACAAGAGGGAGCCATCGCCGCCGAGGGCGAGGGGTTCGACGGCGTATGGCTGTACGACCACCTGGCAGGGTCGGTGCACGGCCAGCAGCGGGTGCTGGAGTGCTGGACGACCCTAACTGCCATTGCGGCGACAGTGCCGCGTATCGCGCTCGGGCCAATGGTCCTCAACGTCGCCAATCGCCATCCTGGAACACTTGGCGTGATGGCGGCCACGCTTCAGGAAGTCAGTGGGGGTAGATTGCTCCTGGGCCTCGGTGCGGGTGGTGGACGGCATACGCCGTACGCGGCCGAGCAGCAGGTCTTTGGGCGGCCNNGCCACGCTTCAGGAAGTCAGTGGGGGTAGATTGCTCCTGGGCCTCGGTGCGGGTGGTGGACGGCATACGCCGTACGCGGCTGAGCAGCAGGTCTTCGGGCGGCCGGTGCCTGGCGACACGGCCAGGCGGGCAGCGCTCGAAGCGGCAGTGGCGACGATCCGGTCAGTCTGGACAGGGACGATCGACGGCGTGGGCGGGTTCTTGCGTCCGGACCCTACGCCACCGATCATCATCGGGGGTTTCGGGCCGAAAATGGCCCAGCTGGCTGGTCGGGTGGCCGACGGCGTCAACCTGCCGGCTGGACCCGGCCTGGGCCGCCTGGTGGAGATAGCCAGGGCGTCTCGGGCTGCTTCGGCGCGCCACTCGTCTCCATTCGTCGTCACCGTGTCTTCGGACCTGAGCGCAGCGGCGCGCGAGCGATTGAAAGAACTGGACGTCGATCGAGCCGTAGTCTTCGTTACGCCGCCATTCGCCAGCCACGTCCGCGGCCTGGCCGCCAGCCAGCGCTGACGACACATCAAGCCGCGTCCCTAACTTCGGCATCCGCTCACTCGAGCGAGGCACGCCATTGCTAAATCACGCTCTCAGACAATGAACGTCGCCAGAGCCTCTACTCGCCGACATCCCGCAGTCGACGAAGGAGGTCCCGCGC
>DHIZ01000350.1:0-1899 GCA_002404055.1 Chloroflexi bacterium UBA4733 | reverse complement strand
TCATCATCCTGCCAGGCACGCAGTTCAGCCCAGCCCGCCAGGTCCCGCTCGCCGAACTGCATGCGCCCAGCGACAGGCTACCGCGCGACCCAACGTTGACCCGAGCACTGGCCCTCAAAGAGCGGGCTGCCGGCCCATACCATGCTTGTTCGAGACAAGGTACCCATAAGTGCCAGTTCTTCGACCAGCCCGCGGACATGACGGGCGCGACGACGGAATCTTCGACACACGCAGAGGCACGGGAGTCGTTCGACGATGGAGCTTCGTAACTGGGCCGGCAACATCCGCTTCAGCACCGATCGCGTGCACCATCCCGAAACGGTCGGCCAGGTGCAGGAGATCGTGCGCAAGAGCCGGCAGGTGCGCGTGCTTGGCTCGCGCCATTCCTTCAACGCTATCGCCGATTCGACGGGTGACCTGATCTCACTCGACCGCCTGCAGCCGGTGCTGGAGGTCGACGCCCAGCGGCGGCAGATCACGATCGATGGCGGCGTCACGTACGGCCGGCTGGCGCCGCGCGTCCACGCAGCGGGCTTCGCGTTACACAACACCGCCTCGCTGCCACACATCACCGTGGCCGGTGCCTGCGCAACCGCGACGCACGGCTCTGGCAGTCGAAATGGCATCCTCGGCTCGCGGGTGGCGGCTATGGAGATCGTCACTGCGCACGGCACGGTCCGAACGATTTCCCGTGCTGACGACGGCGATCGCTTCGCCGGCGCGGTGGTCGCACTCGGCGGTCTGGGCGTGGTCACCCGGCTCACGCTCGACGTCTCGCCGACCTTCGACATGTATCAGGTGGTGTACGAGAACCTACCACTGGCCCAGGTCGAGGAGCACTTCGAAGCGATCATGTCCAGCGGGTACAGCGTCAGTCTGTTCAGCGACTGGCGCGAGAGCCGTTTCAATCAGGCGTGGATCAAGACGGTCGCGGCGAGCAGGGACGCAGCGTCTTCCGCGCCGACGTTCTACGGGGCGACACGCGCCACAACCGATGTACACCCGCTGCCTACGCTCGACCCGGCGACCTGTACGCCGCAGATGGGCGTGGTCGGCCCGTGGCACGAGCGTCTGCCGCACTTCCGTTCGGAGTTCCAGCCGAGCTACGGCGAGGAGCTGCAGAGCGAGTACTTCCTGCCCCGCGCGCAGGCGCCGGCCGCGCTGCGGGCGATCGCCGACATTCGCGGCGACGTGGCGCCGCTCTTGCAGATGTCGGAGGTGCGGACGATCGCGGCGGACAGCCTGTGGATGAGCCCGTTCTACCGACGCGATTGCGTAGCGCTGCACTTTACCTGGCGATACGACTGGGAGGGCGTGAAGCAGCTACTGCCGCGCATCGAGGAGCGGCTGGCGCCGTTCGACGCGCGACCCCATTGGGGCAAGTTGTTCACGATCCCGGCGCCGACACTGCAAGCGCGCTACGAGCGTCTGCCAGACTTCCGCGCGCTGCTTGAGTCCTTCGATCCGAACGGGATTTTCCGGAACACCTTCCTCGAGACGTTTGTGTTCAGCTAAAGGTTCTCGATCGCGAGCAGCGGACCACAGCCGATCCCAACCAGCACCTGGGCGCGGGTGCGGGTCCCCGCAATCGATGGCTGCTGGTCATGGCGTCGATCGGACCCGCCGAGGAAGCACCGCACGGGAACCGTCCAACCGCCGAGCTGGCCGTGAGGCCAGCAAGACCGCTCGCGCAAAAGCGCGCCGCGAGCGCCACAACGAGCGCCATCTCCAGCCCCAGGCAGGTCGTGCCGCAGCTGCACTAGCGCTCAGCCGTGCTGATCTGGTGCTGGGAGCCTGTTCTCATGCTTGAGCGGTTTGGTCAATGCGGTCATTCAGCTACACCCTCCGTCCTTCCACCGCAGCGGTGTCGGCAGCCTTCGGTGTCGACGCACTCAAACA
>DHIZ01000218.1:2274-14299 GCA_002404055.1 Chloroflexi bacterium UBA4733 | reverse complement strand
TCTGGACGTCATTGAACAAGCAGGAATCGTACTTATTTCGTGCGTTCATTATGTAGGAGCTGTCATCGCCGGTGTGAAACTGACCCAGTAGGGGGATGTAAGCCCAAACCACCGAAATTTCCGTCACCCGAGATCCAGGCCGGCTATGATGGCATCCAGGTCGATCACCTTCCCGTCGCTGTGGAAGGTGTAGTGCCCATTCAGCAGGATATGGCGCCACGCTGCCGGCGAGATCTGCGTGACGAGCGCACGCGCCCTCGCGTTGCCGCTCGCCTCGTACCGGGTGAGCAGCCGCGACAGGATCGCTGAGTTGTAAGAGATGATCGCGTTGGCGATCAATCGGCCGCACTGGTTGCTGATCTCGAGTTCGATGTCGGTCCGTCCGATCAACTCCTTCTTGCCGCCGACCTGGGCGATAGCCGCGCGCAGCTGGTGGTACGACTCAATGCGGTTTTGCGAGCGGTGCACCGTGCGCTCCAGCTGCGGGTCGCGCAAGTAGCGCAGCGTAGAGCTGCTGCGGACGAGCTTATCGAACTCGAAGATCGCGCGCCGCGTCGGATTCGGCGTGGTGTAGGTACACAGCTTGCGGATCAGCGTGCCCTGGGTCATCTCCTTGAGGCCCAGCGTGGCGACGATCCGGTCGATGTGCGGCTGCTCGTCGATGATCGCCTGCACGTCGATCTGGCCGGCTGGGCGAATCAAGCACTGCTCGTACCGCGTCGGACTATCGGCGCAAGAGCGTTCCTTCAGTTCATGGCCCAGGTCGGTGAACCGTGGCTCGAAGCGCAGGCCGAACCAGTGCAGGATGGCGAAGTTGGCCCGGTTAACGCTGTGCATGTCCCCGGTGATCGCGGTGGGCACGATGTCAGACGTGTTGCGATACCAGCTATCGAAGACGTAGTGCCCCTCGTACTCGTGCGCACCAATGAGGGAGCTGTTGAGCGGCACGTGGTTACACAGCAGCGAATAGGCGGCCACGCCCTTGCCGCGGCCGAAATACTTGCGCGAATGGCGCGCCTTGACCGTCGGGCGCTCGACGCCGAACTTCTGGCCGTCGACGGCGCCGTAGAGCACGTCGAAGTCGAACCCGTAATCGGGGAAAATCGGTAACGCCGCGATGGCATTGCTGATGCGGTCGTTGGCAGCGTGCAGTGAGGCCTGGCGCAGGTACTGCTGGTAGGTCGCCTCCAGCACGTGGTAGGGGATGTCGCTGGTGCGCGCCATGACCAGGTTGCCGTGGTGCATCGCCTGGGCGAGGATCACCGCCAGCAGGCTATCAGCGTCAGCCACCTTCTTCGCATAGCGCGGCTGCAGCGGCGTCAGCGCCGAGAGGAACTGACACTCGCCGTCGACGAAGCGGCACACGTCAGCAACATCGCAGAACGGCAGTTGCTCGTAGAACGCCTGCTCGTGTGCCGGCTGCGTGTCGGCCTTGGGCTTGCGCCAGGTCAGCGTCTGCGTCTCCTGGTCGTAGACCAGATGTGCCAGCTTGCCCTGCTTCAGCTCGCGGTTGAACGCCAGCCATTGCGCATGCAGCGCCGCTGTCAGCGCCGTGAGCTGGGTCTCGATCGGCGAACGCAGGAACGGGATGTCCATCTGCGCGAGCACCTCGGTCTGCTCGTCCGGTGAGACCAGCTCGTCCGAGAAGTGGCGGTGCTGCAGGCTGTCGTCGAGGAACAGCTCGCCAGACCGCAGCCGCTTCCTGACCTGGCGGTAGAGCCAGAACTCGTAGCGGTCGGCGTGCAGCCCCGTCGGCCTGCCGTCCGCGTCGCCGGTCAGCAGGTACGGCCGCAGCCGTTTGGGCAGCGTGGCCGCCGGGCACTCGGCGAGCGGTCGTTGCGAGAGGCGCTGCTGCTTGGCGAACACGCCCTTGGCCCAGGCCAGGGCGGCCACCCACGGGTTGCTGGGGGACACGCTGGCGAAGTCGAGCGCCCTGTACAGCGGCCGCACCTGGCGACGGATGCGCTCGGCCAAGCCGTCCACGGCCTGCCAGTGCCGTGCCAGCTTGCTCGCCGGCTTGGCGCTCATGCGCTGGGCAGCGCGGGCCAGCGCATCCCTGGGCATGAGCGTGTAGGCACGCTGGCGCACGTCACCGAACGGCGTAGCGTCGGCCACCGTCTCGTCGACGTAGAGCGCGAGCAGGCGGCCGACCTGCGGCGTTTCCTTCGATGGCCAGGTCGCCGGACTTCAACTCCCACATCACCTGGGAGAAGACGCAGACCGCAAAGTGCCGGCGGTTCACGCGCTCGGGGAAGGTCCCACGCCCAGCGAGTCCGGTCACCAGCCGCCACCAGCCGTCGGGCACCCAGGAGAGATCCAGCAGCGGCACTGCCTGAGGCGCCGCTGTCCCCGTCCGCTCCTTCCGGGTGGTCTGGAGCCAGTCGCCGCTGCAGTATTGGTGGCTCCGCAGGAACCGTACGGCGTCTTGCAGGGCCGTATCCTGACTGGTCGAGCGCAGCGTCAGGGCGGCCAGCAGGCGGAAGAGGGTGGCGCGGTGGCTCTGCTAGCGGCGCCAGAGGAAGGGGAAGTAGTTGTTCCCGGCGTGGGCGAGGTGGGCATCGCAGTCCTCCAGGAGCCCCTCCCGCCGGGGACCGATCACCGCATCCATGGCGGCGAAGCGCTCCTCGACGGTGCCCTCCTGTTGATGGGCGACGACGAGATCGCGCAGGGCGGCGACCAGCAAGTCGGTGCGCTGCGCCGACTCGGCACGATAGCGCTCCAGGGCCGCTTTGGCGGCGGCCTGGAGATGCAGCATGCGCCGCACAAACATCTCCCCCAGGTCATCCATGGTCTGGGCGTTCTGCACGGCGAGCAGCGCTGCCACCAGCGTGTAGCGCTTGTGGGGCTCCAGCGCCTGCATGCGCCCGGCATCGAGCGTCTTCGCTTCCGCCGCGAACTGGCGCACTTTCCCGACCGGGAGCGCCGCGAGGGCCGTACCGCCCAGATGGCGGGCGGCCAACCAGTCTCGACGGAGGGCCAGCGCTTGGAGGTGGGCCACCGTCGGCCGGCCGGGGTCGGCTTTCAGGTCATTCCATGCTGTGCGCCCGGTCTCCGACGCCCCGATGAACAGGGCATCAATGGCGGCGCGCGCCGCCACAGCCAGTCCGTAGAAGACCTGCGCAGAGCACGAGCGGGCCGTGCTCGCTCGCACGTGCCGCGCCGCCCGATTGAGCGTGTCGAACGCCGGGAGTTCGTAGCTCTGGCGGATCAGTTCCTCGATCGCGACATTGATGAGATCCACCAAATCGTCCTTGGTGCGCGCAGCGTCGGCCAGTGCCCGCACCATCGCCCGCCGCGCGGCCCGGTCGAAGGGCCGGACGCGGAGATAGGCGCGGATCGCGGCGAGGTGGCGAATGCGCGTCCCCGAATGATCGTAGCCCGCGAGATCGGTGGGGACGGTCGGGAGGCCGGCCGCGCGGACGATATGCTCGACGACCACCGGCGGGACCGCCACCACCGGCGGCGCGTAGCCAAGCCGCTGGTACGCCTTGAGCACAATCAGAAAGCCGGCGCGCGCCGGCGCGCGCCGGCGCTCCCTTCGTCACCTGGGCAGCCAGGGCCAGTTCGTCCGCCGTCGGGGTATACACGTCCGCCAGGTCGTGCGGCGTCACCGTCGTCTTCAGCCGTGGATACGCCGTATCACGCAGGCCCGCCATGCGTCCATTCCTCTCTGGCCGGCGTCTTGGCGCAAGGCGCTGGCGCGCTCCGCCCCAGCGCCCCAGTTCGGGCACGCGCTCAGTGCGTCCGGTGGCCCTCCAGCGCGGCGCGCACCTGCGCGTCCTGCAACTCGGCGTAGAGGAGCGTGGAGCGGATGTCGCGGTGCCCCAGCACCCGCTGGACGATTTCCACCCGCTGCCCCTGCGCGATGAGTTCGCTGCCCCGCGTGTGGCGCAACTGGTGGAGGGTGTAGCGCGGGTGGCCGGACGTGTCGACCAGGCCGGCCCGGGCACACAGCTTGCCCCATTGGTAGTGCAACGCATCGTACGACACCGCCGTGCCGTGCCGCGAACGGAAGAGCAACTCGAACGGCGCCGCCACTTGCCCCAGCTTGGTATGGGCGCGCAGGCCGCGCAAGGTCCGCGGCGTGGCGGTCGGCCCCAGGATGACCACACGCTCACAGCTATTCTTCGCCTCCCGTACCCGCAGGGCCTCGCGGCCGGCATCAAGCGTCACATCGCCTCGGCGCAAGGCGAGGACTTCGCTCGCCCGCATGCCGGTCTCCCGCAGGATCGTGCAGATGAGCCGGTAGGGCTCCCGACCCACCGCAATGGCCGCATCGAGCGCCTGCTGCTCCCGCGCCTCCCGGATGGGGCGCGGCAACCGCCGGCGGGCCCGAACGGAGCCGTAGCCCGCCATCGGATCACGGGCGCAGTAGGCATGGCGGATGGCCCAGCCGAAGAAGCGGCGGAAGGTGGCGGCGCGCCGCCCGACGGTACTGGGAGTGGCGGGCGATCCAGTCCTCCAGATCCGCGAGCGTCAGCGCATCGAGGCCGGCAGCGAAACGGGAGCTGGCGGCGGCCGCCGCCAGCTCATAGCGATAAGCGCGCAGGGTACCGGGGCGCAACTGCTCCAGGTGGCGCATGTCGGCTAAAAAGGCGTCGTAGGTGGCCACCAGCGTCGTTGGCAGAGCGGTGGCCCCTTTCGCCAGAGAAATCCAGATTGCGGCCAGGGTACTGGGCGCTCAGGCGTGCGTCAAGGGCGCCGATGGAGGGGGCGCATTGCCAGAGAACGCGCATGCTCTGGCAAAGGCGGCGCCGCCATCACCCGTCAGTACGCCGGCAACGTCCGAGCGATCCAGACTGTGCTCCCGACATTCGGGCAAATGGCTCGAAAATGCAGGAATCGTTGTCTCACCCCAACATCAGGCTACGATGCGCCAGTCAGAGCAGTCCACACCGGCATGTCCCAGGCTTGCTCAACGATGATGGGCATCATCAAGCAAGCGCAGCAGTAGCCGACGTCCGTTCACCCGTTTCGGTGGAGGGCAACTCAGCTCTTGATGACGCGGCGGTAGGTGGCCTGGTCGAGCAGGGCGTTGACGGGGTCGGTCATGGCCTCCGCGAACGCCTGCGGCGAGGTGGCGTTCTTATCGAACACGTCCTGCCAGTGGCTCTTCAGCAGCGTGTCCATCGCGCCCCATTGATCGGTGACCGCCTGGTTGCCCTGATGATCCCTGGCGCCGTCTACGATCATTTTCCAGTTGATCGCCGGTTGTTGTTGCAGATAGGGGCCATAAGCGACATCCACGCGGGTCGGCACCCTGCCGATCTCGACCAGGATCGTCTGACCCGGCGCGCCGCAGGCCCATTCGATGAACTTCCAGCTAGCGTCGGCCAGCCGGCTCGCCGAGGAAGCAGTGAGTGCATCGTCCGGGCTGCGGGTCCAGGCGCCGGCGCTGCCGGATGGATAGGGCGCAACATCCCAGGGCACGTGCGTGATCTGCTGGCGTGCGCTGGAGGCGAAGTCGGGGATCTTGGGCACCATGGCCAGGAGACCCTGGTCGAACATCTTGGTGTCGCCCAGTTGGGCTTGCGCAGGTGTCGGATCAACGTGATATTTCCAGCGCAGGTCGTAGAGGTATTGAAAGCCCGCCAGCGTGTTGGCCGACGTCAGCGTGCTCTTTGTGTAGTCCGCATTGAGCACGTCGGCGCCATTCGCCCAGATGTAGGGCAGGGCATAGACCCACCAATCGGAGTTATGCACGGCGAAAACCGGCTTGCTGCCGCCTTTGGCGAGCTTCTGACAGACCTCCAGGAAGGTAGCCAGGTCCCAGCCAGGCGCATTCCAGGTCTGCGGCGGCAGCGTCAAGCCGTTCTGCTTGAAGAGGTCGGGGTTGTAGAAGATCACGGCGGGCGACTCGTCCCAACTGATGGCGTACTGCTTCCCGTGCAACTGGCCCTTTTTCCAGGAGAAGGAAAAGTAATCCGCCGGGTGGACTTGCGAAGACGTGGCAATGTAGCTATCCAGGCTGAGGAAGAAGGACTGATTGGCGTAGGCCGGCATGCGCTTCGTCTCGAACATCATGACGTCACTCGGCGAGCCGCCGGCCGCCTCCGCCAGCACCTTGTTGTAGAAGACGTCGCCGGAAGGCGTACTCTCGAGCTGGGCCCTGGCGCCGGCGTGGCTCTGCGCATAGGCGCTCAGCAGCTTGGTCCAAACCTGAATCTGGGGGGTAGTACCGTAGATGGCGACCCGCAACGACCCCGCCGCCGGGCTGGCCGCGCCCGCCGGGACCGGCGTAGCTGTGGCTGCGAGGTGAGACGCGCTACCGACGCTGCTGGATATCGCACTCGCGGCAGTGGTGGTCGACGCAGGCGCCGTGACGGCCACTGAGGTCGTAGCGACCGCTGCAGTCGTGGTTGGCGCCGATGTCGTGGCAGCCGCGGCACTCGTCGTCGGCGTTGCAGTTGTGGCGGGCGTACCGCCGCAGGCCGCCAGCACGCCCAGTGCCGCCGCCTGGGCGGCCAGCCTCCCCAACAGGCGGCGACGGGAAGAACGATTGGACCAGATCATAGGGTTACTCCTTCTTTATGTGCCGAATCCGGCAGCCATTGGTAGCGTGGCTCCAGGGTAATGTGTTGCGGAGCGGACGGAGAGCTACCATCCAACATGTACGTGAGCAACTCCAGCGCCCGTTGCCCCATCGCAAAACCGGGTTGAATGGCCGTCGGCCAGGGAGCGTCGAGGACGCGGAGCGCGCGATAGTCGTCGCTACCGAAGAGCACCAGGCTGATCGGATCGAAGCCGGCGAAGCGGATATCGGTGGGTACACGGATGCCGTGCTCGGCCAGGACGAGCAGTGCCGGCTCAATGTGAAAATAGCTGGCCCAGAGGAGGCCGTTGACGCGGGGGCGGCGTTGGAGCAGGCGCGTGAGGTAACTCGCCTTGCTTTCGCCGAGGCTCGCCGCCAGTATGTCATCGGCATGCGGCAGGCCGGCCTCGACCAGCGCCCGCTGGAATCCGGCGAAACGCTCAACCTGCGTGCTGCTGCGCGGGCCAGGGGCGGCCATGTAGGCGATGATGTCGGCTCCCTGGGCGATCAGCACCCTGGTCAGGTGATAGGCCGCCTGCTCGTTCTGCAGGCCGACGAAGTCCGCCGGGTAGCCGGGCAAGTAGCGGCTGACAAAGACGAACGGGATGCCCCGTGCCCGCAGTTCATCGTAGTGCGCCTGGTTGCCGTCGCCGCGAGCGGGGACGACGACCAGCCCATCAACCTGGCCGTGTAGTCCGAGTTGGAGGTGCTGCGCTTCCAGCTCCGAATCTTCTCCGTGCAGCGCGAGCACGCTGGTGTAGCCACGAGCCAGCGCCGCTGCGGCAACACCGTGGACCACGTCGGCGGAAAAGGGCAGGAGGTCGTTCGTCAGGATGCCCACAGTCTGGGTTCGCTGGCGGCGCAAGGATCGCGCGGCCGGTGACGGGGCGTAGCGCAGGGCACTCGCGGATTGCCGCACGCGCTCCGCCACCGGCGCCGAGATGCCGGACCCCGGCATGGCGTTGAGCACCTTGGACACCGTGGCCGGCGACGTACCGGCCAGCGCGGCGACATCCTTAATCGAGGCTCGCTGCCTGCTACCCACGCGGTTCCTCCCAGCCCGGCAAGGAAACTTCGGCGCGGTAGTTACTGACGTTGTACGGCTGTAACCGTCGCGGGTGGTACGCGCGTGGACTGGAGGAGGGGCGATCCTGCGTGTAGATGCAGAGGCGCTGGTAATCCCAGACGACCAACTCGTCGCGCTCGTCGCCGAACAGATCAACCGGTTGATGACAGCGGCTCGGATGGCCGTCGTCAGGGAGCAGCACCACCTGCCGGCCCCAACCGTCGAGCAGGCCGCCCTCGCGGCTGTTGCCGCTGTAGAAGATCAGCTCCTGACCGTCGCCGGTCCAGTTGGTCGGGTGCAGCGGACTGGCCTGGTGGTTCAGCTCGCGCGAGGCGTAGCGCCGGCGCGAGCTATCGTAGAAGGCCATGATGCCCGGCTCGCCCCAGAACGTGATCGTCACCATCTCCAGCCCCGGCTGATCGGGACGGAAGTTGGCGATGCTGAAGCGCTGGACGTGGCCGGTGCGGTCGCGCTCCAGAATGCGGCCATCGGCGCTGACCCACAACAGGCCCTCGTCACTGGCCGCCAGGCGGATTTCCACCTCGTCGGGACGCTCGTGGTTAAACGTGCCGACAGCGATGCCGTCGGCGTGGTCGCCGATGGCCAGGCTCCAGAGCGGCGCGCCGTCGTGATCGAGGCAACTGTAGCCCATCACGATCTCGTCCTTGCCGTCGCCATCAAGGTCGTAGAGCGCCGGGAAGTGGCCGGTCGTAATACCCTGGGCGGTCCAGAGCAGCTCCAGCTTGTCGTCGTAGGCCCAGACGTTGTGGTAGCGATCCTTCAAGAGGAGATCCTGGGGTACCTGCCGGCCACGCAGGTTGGCGATGGCGAGGGAGTCGCCGATGGTCCGGTAGAACATATTCTCCGGCGGCGGGGCCGGCGGCGTCGGTACAGCCTGCTTCATCTGCCCCGTCCGCCCATCCAGGACGATGAGCTGAAAGTCCTTGGTCAGAATGACCTCCAGGTTGCCGTCCAGGTCGAGGTCGTAGACCTGGAAGCAGAGGTCGCTGGTCGGCCGGCCCTTGAAGGCGGTGGGGCGCCCGAACTGCCAGCGCACCCGGCCGTCCAGATCAAGCACGGTGATACAGGTGAGCATGCGGTAGGCGTCGCGCGGGCCACGGTCAAGCGCCTGGGCCAGGATGATCTCCTGGCGGCCATCACCATCCAGATCGGCGAAGCGCACATGCTTGCTGGCGCCAAAACCCGGCGTGGCGATTGACCGGACCAGCACCGGCTGGGGATACTGCTCGCGCTCGGCCAGCAGCAGGCGTTCCTCTTCGCCGAGCCGTCGCCGTATGGCTTGCTGGGCAGCCGGCGGCGCGGCGACGATGACGTCGCCAAAACGCGCCGGCACGTTGGCGACGAGGGCAACCTTGCCCTCCCGAAAGGTTCTATCGGTCGCCGCGACGACCGGCTGGTCATCAACGAGCCCGCTGAGCTGATCGCCGACCACTTCGAGCGTGAGGAGGTAGGTGTGGTCCTGGTCCACCGGCAACGGCGCCGCGGCCAGCACCAGCTGCCCATCATGGGTGCTGCGCCGGAGCTCGATGGTGTCGTCGCTGGTCAACACGAGGGCGTAATAGTTGCGGCTGTCGGCGTAGCGGGCAATCAGGCCGACGACGCCTTGAGCGGTCCTGGCCATCGGCGCAATGACCGGCGCACCCGCGGCCGGCTTACTGAAGAGGGGGCGCAGGCGAGCCGTCAGGCGATAGTCCGACCAGGCGCGCGATCCCGTCTCGACCATCGGCAGATGGCGGTCGCGCAGGCAGGACTGCTCCAGCGCCGGCTGGCCGTCGTCGTCCACCACGTTCCAGGAGGCAGCATCCCGCCAACCGCTCAAGACGGTAGCTTCTCGCCAGCGGCCGCGATAGCCCTCCGGTTGGATATCGTGGTACTCCGCCTCCGGTGAGTAGTCGTAGGGGAACGGACCAACCGGGAAGTCCTGAAAGTCCTCCCTGGCCAGGATTCCCCAACCGGCCGGAAACGCCTGGGCGGGCAGCCCGGCGCCGCGTGCCGGCACGGTGGCGACTTCGGTCATCGTGACCTCCCTGACCAGGCAGCAATCTTCAACTGGCTCCCACCGAACAGTGTCTCCTGCGCTTTCTTCTGTTCGCCTGCCCAGATTCTCATCACCTCGGGACAGTGGGCTGGACCCGACGCTCACCGGTCCGACGAACGGAACGAAAAGGATTTCGCAACTGAACTGTACCGACTTGGCGGCAAGGAGTCAAGGCATGCGTTCGCCTTGACAAAGGCTATCAAACGTTTTACAGTAGTTTCACCACTACGGAATGAAGAGAAAGGAACTGGCGATGCACGCCACCACGCTCTTGCCGATCATCACGCGACGCCGGTTGCTTCGCCAGCTGCCAAGATTTGGCCCAAAATTGGTGGGGCGTGACTTTGGGATAATGGGAAGCAAGGAGCAAAAGGGAGCGTCCTGGGCCACACTGAGCGGTGTTGTATCTGCTTGGAGTGGAAAGGAGTTCCCATGGATAAGAATAGCCGTCGATCGCGTGGGCGCAAGTGGCACGACAGCGCCCACGCCAGTTTGTGTCTGCTGGGCTGGTACCTGCGGCACGTTGGGATCTTGGAGTGCTTGGCGGAGGGGATCAGCATCGGCCAGAAGGCCCTCAAGTACACCTCCGCCCAGAAGATGGTCATGCTCTTCGCGGCGTTGCTGGCGGGCGCCAAGGCGGTGGCGCACACGGGCTTGACGCTGCGGGTGGACCGGGCGTTGCAAGCGGCCTTCGGGCTGCCGGGCTGTGCCGAGCAGTCGGTGATTGCCGACACGTTGGATGCGGCGACGCTGGATGACGTGGCGGCGCTGCGGGAGATGGTGGAGGCGCAGTTCCGGCGGCACAGTCAGACCCGGCGGCACGACCTGGTGCGGGGAATCTTGACCCTCGACCTTGATCTCTCCCCCATGCCGTCGAGCAAGCAGTGTGAAGGGGCGGAGCGCGGCTATTTTGGCCGCTGCCGCTCCAAGACCGGGCGCAAGTTGGTGCGAGTGCGCGCGGCCGACTATGACGAACTGGTCTGGGAGGACGTGGTTCCCGGTAAGACGGCAGAGACGCTGCCGGTGCTCCAGGCAGCGGTGGAGGCGACCGAGCGGCTCCTGGAGTTGGAGGGCGACGACGCGGCGACGCTCGCCCGGCGCGCGCGGGTGGAGTGGCGCCTGGACAGCGGCTGGGGCAGTGAGGAGATGCTGAACTGGCTGCTGGAACGGGGCTACCAGGTGACCGGGAAGTTCAAGGCGCCCAGCCGGGTCAAGAAGCTGGTGCAGGGCATCACCGCCTGGCAGCCAACCTCGAGCCCGGGCCGGGAGGCAGCGCCGGTCCCGACGCCGGTGGCGCTGGCGAAGCCGACGCAGCAATACGCCGTGCGAACCCCCTCCAAAGAGCAGACCGACGGGTACTACTACGCCGTGCTGGTCAGCACCCGGTCCGAGTTGCCCATGTCCGCCACGGTCGATCATTACGATGGCCGGGCGGGCATCGAGGCCGAAATTAAGGCTGATAAACACGGCCTCGCCTTGGCGACCATCCGCAAACACAAACTGGCGGCCCAGACCATGGTGGTCCTCCTCACGGAACTGGCCCACAATGTCCTGATCTGGTCCCGCCGCTGGCTCGCTCCCCACGCACCCCACCTCGCCGGCTGCGGCATCGTCCGTCTGATTCATGAAGTCTGGGCCGTCCCCGGCCGCGTCAAGCTCATCGACGGTGAACCGCTCCATTCCCGCCTCAAGCAGGGACATCCCCGCGCCCACGCCCTGCTCTCCGGCTTCCGTCCCCTCCTCCTCCCAAGTCAAACCCTGGCCTTTTTGGGCTAAATCTTGGCAGCTGGGGTGCTCGCTGGGCCATGCAGGGCCGGTTCGGCGTCGGCTACGGCACGCTGCCGTTCAACTACGTGGCCCATTACGGCTGGGAAGCCTACACGGCGGACCTGTGGTGACGCCAGCGGGGTCGGAAGGACGAATACCCGCTAATATCGATTAGGAGGGCATTTCCTAACTCGAATTATAGCCTGTTATAGGTCCGGCGATGCTTCCCGGAAGGTTCTCCGGCACTTTTGATGCCGCCCATTCCTCCGAGATGTCCAGAGGCAGACGAAGTGCCGTTTGCCATGTCCGCAAACACCAGGTTGACCAGGGTGATGAAAGTCAACTAGATTTGCCGGTGGCGACAACTACAATTGCCGATTCGCGGTCGGTTGGCGAGACCGATGGATGGCGCCGGCTGTTCCTGTTCTCCCTCCGATGCGTTTAGGGTTGCCGGTCGGTCTGAGCGGTGGCCTGCGGAGGCGATGGCGCGGTTGGGGCTGTCTCTGCCGATTGGGTGACCACCTGCTGTTGCCGCGCGATGGCCTCGTCGATGACGCGGCGCGCGCCGGCGGAGAGATTGCCGCGGCCGTAGTGGTTGAGG
>DHIZ01000218.1:1310-1981 GCA_002404055.1 Chloroflexi bacterium UBA4733 | reverse complement strand
GTAGCCGATATCGTCGAGGAAGACGCAGGCAAAGCGATCGAGTTTGGCCAGTTCCTGCGGCAACCGCAGATCCCGCTTGGCCGCCAGGAGCTGCTGGACCAGGGCGGCGGTGGAGACCCAGAGCACCGGGTGGCCCAGCACGACCAGATCGTGGCCGAGGGCCGCCAGGAGATGGCTCTTGCCGGCGCCCGGTTTGCCGACGGCAATTACATTCATCGCCTCCTCAATGAAGGCGCCGCTGCGCAGCCGTTCCAGTTGCAAGCGCAGGGTTGGCCCGAGCGGCTCCAACTGTGTGCTTTGAAGTTAGGGTTTGCAGAGACTGCAGGATTGAGCTTCAAATTCCCGACTGCCAACTTGACCTTCAAGCTCGGGGGCGCGGGGTTTCCCAGAGGCCGCGTTGGTCCGTTCGGGACGGGACAACGGATGACGGCCGGAATGCCAGTGCCCCTCTAGGAGACGCTTCTCTGCAGCACGAGATTCCTCACTGCAAAGGCAACCGCCCATTTCGTTCCCGACTGCAATCCTAAGCTGCAATTTTGGCCCTGCTTCCCACTGGCCAGCGGCGAGCCTCCCTCTGGTGACGACGATTCCTTGCTGCAAGACTCGATTGCAATTCGCCGCAAAGTACGTCTTCAAAGCACAAACTGGAACGTGCGGAACGTCTTTTCCCG
>DHIZ01000218.1:464-1227 GCA_002404055.1 Chloroflexi bacterium UBA4733 | reverse complement strand
GCTTTGCTCGCTCGCAAGGCGAGATCGGCGAAGCTTTTGGCCGTGTGGCTCAAGTTGAGGCTCCGCAGCATGGCGTCCAACTCATCGTGCCGGTTGGCCGGTCCTGGTTCACTCGCCATGAGCGGACCGGGAGGGCAACAACTGATCGTAGACGCCATACGTCACCGCCGGCATGGTGAGCGCCGGCACCGCTGTCGGCTGCGGCTGGCGCACCAGTTCCCGTACGGCATCGAAGGTGGGAACGGCGCCAGCCTCGAAGAGCAAGCTCAGCGCCGTCTCCACGTCGGCTTCGGTAGTACTGGCCGCCAGGTGCAAGATGCGAACATACTCGCGGTCCGCCCGCTCTCGCCGGGCCTCCACCAAACGGTCGTAGGCGCGACGGAAGGTCAGCGTCGGAAAGAGTTCCTCGCGGTAGCGGTAGGCGGCAAATGCGCCAGGTTTGCGCACCAGCGACCAGACGATGTGCCGGTAGTCGATGCGCACCTGGCCCTTGCCCGCCAGCCGGGGCAGGGTGACGGCGAGCGCTGTGCCGACGTAGGCTTCCAAAGTCTCCGCCCGCACGCGCACTGTTAATGTAGTGCCGATTAACCGGGAGGGCACGGAGTAGCCATTGCCCAAGACCTGCATGGTGCTGCCCTGGCCCACCAGGGCCCGCACTTCCCGGCACGGCAACAGCGGCGCCCCGAAGGGGTCTGCGCCGGCAACGGACGCAACACCGTCTGCTCGGCAGCAAAGCGGGTGGTCCGGGTGTGATTGCGTTGGG
>DHIZ01000218.1:0-189 GCA_002404055.1 Chloroflexi bacterium UBA4733 | reverse complement strand
TGCGCTTTCGGTACGCCGCCCAGTTGCCACAGGCAGGACTCGATCCCTTCCGCCAACGCCTCGAAGCTCTCCGTGAAGCAGAGCGTGATCGCTTCGACATTGGAGTACGTCAGCACCATATGGAACACCATGTGCGCAAACGGCGCCCCACCCAGCGTCACGCCCAGATCCGTCATATGGGTGAAGTCC
>DHIZ01000432.1:40940-41256 GCA_002404055.1 Chloroflexi bacterium UBA4733 | reverse complement strand
CCGTCACCACGGCGCTGATCGTGCCCAGACTCACCGCTCGCCCTTGCTCGACCAGACAACGCTGGATGCCACGCTCGCTCGCAAGCCCCTCGACCAGCAGCGTGAGGACCACACGCCCCAAGGCGTCATCCGCCGACCGTGCGACCGCTGGCGGCGCGAACGCCTGCTCCAGGGCGGCCCGCCCGCGCTCCCGCCAGGTATACAGCGTCTGCCGCGCCACGCCGACCTGACGGCTCAGTCGCGTCACCACCCCGTACTCGCCCTGCTGGCTGAGCAACTTCCGAGTGCGCCGCAAAGTTTTGCGTAGATCGCCGTT
>DHIZ01000432.1:40423-40756 GCA_002404055.1 Chloroflexi bacterium UBA4733 | reverse complement strand
GATCGCCGTTAGCCTGTTTGTTGGGAGGACTGATTCCAAGGATGGCGGTCGGTCGGTTTGCCATTGACGATGGTTGGCGGCGCGGCAGCGCGCATGCGGGCGTGGGCGCATGACAGTTTGGGGCGGGCTTTGGGCGGCGCAACGGGACAGGGGGGCGCTACTGGCACGGCCAGACCTTTTGCCAGGCGCCGCTGGTGGCGTCGGGCCTGGCGACGCTCCTGTTCCTGCTGACGCAGGCGTTGGCAGATGGCAGGCCACGTCTGGTCCCAGCGGCCAGAAGCGCGTGCGGCGCGCAAGGCAACCATGGGACAGACGTTGCGACGGGCCCAGCGC
>DHIZ01000432.1:39870-40151 GCA_002404055.1 Chloroflexi bacterium UBA4733 | reverse complement strand
GCGGTCGCGCGATCCGCCGCAGCGTGGATCGGCAATTCCCGCAGCTCGACCAAGATCTCGTCCGGTCCCCGGTGCTTGAGGATGTGCGCCGCCACGCCGAGCCACGCCCGGAAGGCCGGACTGTCCGCGCCGTACACCGCGCGGGCGGCGGTTGCCAGGTGTTCCACCAGATGGGCGAAGTCCAAGACGCGCACGGCGTCCCGCCGGTGGGTGTCGAGGAGCCCTTGGATCCAGTCCGCCCCGTCCTGCACCGCCACCACACGGCCGCCTTCGGCGTCGGC
>DHIZ01000432.1:37261-39748 GCA_002404055.1 Chloroflexi bacterium UBA4733 | reverse complement strand
GGCGCGTGGTCACGGTCCCGATGGCCGCCGTCTTGACTTCGGCCCACGTGCCGTCGACCAGATGCACCATCGCCCCATCCACGCTCACTTGCTGGATGGCCGGCCCCTGCGGCGCCGCCGGGAACTCCCGCTCCAGCTGCGCTGACGCCTCGTCCTCCAGCGCCGTCAGCGCCGCGCCAGCCGCTTCGGTCTGGCGACGCAGCGTGTCGTCGCTGATCCAGACTCCCCAGAAGAACGTCAGTTCCCCGCTGGCCTCAGCGAACGGCATCTTGCTCCCTTGCCGCGCCGCTGCCTCCAACAGGCGCGGACCCAGGCTACCGGGCACGAGGCCCAATTCCTGATCCAGGGGGGAAAAGACCCGTCCCGCAGGACGAGCACCCCCAATACTCCCGTTCCAGTGGCAGCGGCGTCGCCCGCCGCGCCACCAATACCTCCCGTTTCTGCCTCCCCCGCGGCCGCATGGGCTGACCACACTCTGGACAGGTGGGCCGCTCCACCGCCGGTTCCGCTCCCACACCGTTGGCGAGATCCTCCACCAGCCGCCCCTGCAAGCGGCTGACCACCGCCTCCACTGCCAGCTCGATCTCGGTCAGGGTTGCCCGCGGATGCGCCCGCCGCCACGAAGCCACCTCCTGCGCCACCGCCCGCCCCGCCAGATCCCAGCCATCCTGCGTCGTCTCGTCGATCACGCTGCCTCCTCGGTCCATCCTCGCCAACCAGCGGCAGCCTCAGTCTAAACTAACTTTCCCCTTCGCTTCACCGCCCCCTCGCTACGCAAAACTTTGCGGCGCACTCGCAACTTCCCGACGACCAGCACCCGATCGACGACCGTGCTACCATCTGTCGTGCCCATGGGTCCCCCCTGGTAGGTTGGTTCTTGGCTTCAACACCAGAACCATACCTGCCAGGTTGGCACAACCGCCCCGCCTCAACTGTCCTGCCCAATAGGCCGGATTTGAACCTTGTCTAAGCAAAACGAGAAAGCGCCAACGCTGCTAATGGTCGAGCGCCGACGGCGTCACGCCGATCGTTGCGGCGGGCAGCCCGGAGCGGTGCCCGGCCATCGCCGCGCGACGCACTGGCGGGCGACGGAGGCGACCTGCCCAGAGCCGTTCCAGCGGCACGGGTGTACGGGCCGGGTTACAATCCCCCACAACGGGCCCTCGTTCGAGGAGTCATAGACTCGAGCGCGTCCAGCAACGCTGGTCCGGCGCTGGATTCTTGCGCTTACGCGGCTATCACCTATTCTCGCCTCTGACACGGGCTCCGCAGGTGAGTACGCTAATGTCCTTCCACAAGCCGGACGGCTCTCCAGCGCTCGGCATCAATTGGTAGTGGCTGCGGCGTCGCCTGAGCGATCACCCGGGCCCGTCGCGCGCGCCACGCGACCCAGCGCGCCTTTGAGCCGCGGCATGACCTGCCAGAACGCCTCCTTCGGGAGGACAGTCATGAGGAGCAATTGCGGGAACATGGAAGCCAATTCCCGGTTGAGCGCGAGCGCAGGGTGGTATCGGAGCGCATAGGCGAAGCCGCGCCAGGCTCTGTCCCGACGGCCAGCGTAAAGATCAATCCAGGCGGTACGGAACAGTGCGTGCCCAAGTACGGTTCGGCGGGCCCCCCGAAGGCCTGCCGGGGCGTCGTCAGGTAGCGCCTCAAACGCCTTCCCCATCGTGAGGAGTAGGTCATCGATTGCCCTGCCCGGAGATATCCTCCGGATGCTCATATTCTGGCCGTGGACACGGTAGGCGTACAACGGTTCAGCAATATAGCCGACATCGCCACGGGCAAAGGCACGCAGCCACATGTCCCAATCGCCCGAATGCGGAAGCCGCGGGTCATAGAGACCCAACTGGTCCTGGACCTCCCGCCGGATGAGCGTCCCGGACGCCGGCACGTAGTTGACCTTCATGAGCTGGCGGAACTCATCCAAGCCCGAATGCACATAATCGTGCGGCCATGGTCGCATCTCTGAGATCGGTCCGGACGCGGGGACTAAGACTTGGGCCGAGTAGACGAGACCGACACGCGGG
Organism: Chloroflexi bacterium UBA4733; assembly: GCA_002404055.1. Next base: position 37,718 of record DHIZ01000432.1, on the reverse strand, counting down.
TTCTCCTCGAACACGGCGACCTGCCGTGCAAGCGCGTGTGACTGTAGACAGTAGTCATCGGCAGATAGCAGGCCCACGTAACAGCCCCGAGCCCGATTGAGGCCCTCGTTGTAGGTGTTGATGTGTCCCTGGTTCCTGGTATGCCGTATCACCTGAACCCGATCGTCATCGTCGTAGGCGGAGAGAACTTCACCAGTATTGTCGGTGGAGCAGTCGTCTATGACGATGACCTCCACCTCGGTCATCGTCTGCGTCAGCACGCTGTCGATAGCCTGGCAGACGTAGCGCCCATAGTTGTGTGCGGGCACGATCAGGCTTACTTTTGGCTGGGTCATACGGCTTGCATCCCTCTCGATCGACTGCGCTAGTTCCGGTCCACCTAAACTCAGGCCACGGGCAAACGCGCAGGCCCTCATCCCGGCTCGCCAAGGCTCGTCGCCCCTCTCCCACGGGGAGA
>DHIZ01000432.1:0-37153 GCA_002404055.1 Chloroflexi bacterium UBA4733 | reverse complement strand
TCGCCCCTCTCCCACGGGGAGAGGGGCTGGGGGTGAGGGCCCTGTCATGCAGATCCCAACGTGGCGTCACTTTAGATCACTCCTCACCGAACTACTCCCGCATCCGATGCATCGCTCTGCACGTGCGCGGCGTGCAATCGGGACATAGACGCGCCACCTACGATCGATGTCGTATCGGAAACTGGCGTGCAAGCCGCGGAGGTACCACAGGAACCGACCAACGCCGGTGCGGGGCCGGAACAGGAGCAAACGCCGCCAGGAAATGGACGTCCACCACTCGTACACTAGCGTGGGCAATACGGCCACGTCTCCCAGGCGTAGGTGCTTCATGTAGACGGCACCCATACTCAGTCCGGCCCGATGCATTAGAGATCGCCCCTCACCCCAGGGTCGAAAGCCACTATGAACGACGTAAACATCGGACACGTCGAGTACGGCATAGCCGGCCCGCAATACGCGATACGTTATGTCTCTGTCTTCAGAGCTGTATAGCGCACCTCCCGCCCCTAGCAGCTCATCGAACGGCCCGACGGCCCGGAGCGTTTCCTCGCGGAACGCCATATTTGCGCCGATTCCGCCTTCACGCCATTTGAGCCAGGGAGAGGATATCTTCCTACGTCGGGACACTCCGAATGTCGGGATGAATCCGACGGACGGGTCGTGTGGAGCGGCGCGTACCTCGCCACAGAGCTGTCCGACATCGGGATTCGCTCGGAAATGGCGCACGATGCGCGTCAACCAATCGGCAGGAACCTCGCAGTCATCATCTGTGAGAGCGATGATTTGACCGCAAGCTTGTGCGATGGCCACATTGCGAGCGGCAGACAGACCGGTGGTCGAGGATCGGATATAAGTGAGCTTACCCCGCGCGGCATCGACTGACCGGACGGCTTTAGCCGTACCGCCGGCCGCGCTCTGATCCACGATTACAACGTCGTAGTCGTCATAATCAAGGGCCAGAAAGCTCTCCAGTGTGTCGGTAATGCTGTCCCCACGATCACGCGTGCAGACACAAACCGTTACATGCATCGCACTACTCCTTCCAAGCGTCGCATCCTCGAGCAGTGTCATCCGGTCGATAACACATGCCTTTCAAGCAAGAGGACGTCTGAAACCCAGGGGGAGAAGGATTGCCTCTTGTGGAATTGATGCCTGGCCTGATGGAGTGGCGAGTAACAGCCAGTACTCCGGAGCCTCCGTTACCCGTTAGTACCATTGAGAGACTCGACATGGGCAATCTCTCACACGGGAATAGCATCGGTTGCAGGGAACCATCAAGCGCGTCGACAAGTCGCTCGCAGCGCCTCGGCCACCACGGTCTGGTCCCTCCCCGTGAACTGGTGGAACAGCGGAAGGATGATCGCATGGTCTTGAGCCCGCTCGCTCTGACGCAGCCGCGAGCAGCCGCCCGTGCCGTGGCCGTCGCCGCCATCGCCGCACGACCACGGTTCCCGATCGTACGCCGGCTCGCGGTGGACACACATGATGCCCCGTCGAGTGGACACGCCCTCGTCCAGGAGTTGTTGCATCACCCGACGCTGATTGCACCATTCCGGTAATCGCACACAGTAGCTCTGCCAGTTGCTCCGCGCCCACGACGGCTCCTCCGGCAGCACTAGGCCGTCGATGTCGCCCAGCAGTTCGCGGTAACGATCAGCCAGACTGCGACGGCGAGCGATGATCTCAGGCAACCGCTTGAGCTGTTCTCGGCCAACCGCCGCCTGGATGTCGGTCATGCGGTAGTTGAAGCCGAGCGTCGGGTAGGACTCGAAGATGACCTCCCGCGCCCTGTGGCGCACCATGTCGGGCACGCTCATACCGTGCTGCCGCCAGAGGCGGAACTGCTTATCCCACTCCAGATTGGCGGTCGTGAGCATGCCGCCATCGCCGGTGGTCATCACCTTGCGCGGATGGAAGGAAAAGCAGGCCACATCGGCCTGGGGCCTGCCGATCTTCTCCCACTGCCCGTCCCAGAGGATCTCGCTGCCGGTGGCGCAGGCGGCATCCTCGATCACCGGCAATCCATGGCGCTTGCCGATGGCGATCAGCGCCTGCAGGTCGCAGGGCATGCCCATCTGGTGGACGCAGAGGATGGCCCGGGTGTGCTCCGTGATAGCTGCCTCTACTAGCGTTGGGTCGATGTTGTAGGTCTCCGGCTGGATATCGATGAAGACCGGCGTGGCGCCACAGTAGCGGATGACGTTCGCAGTGGCGATGAAGGAGTGACTGACGGTAATGACTTCGTCACCGGGCTGCACACCGGCCGCAAGCAAAGCCAGGTGCAGCGCCGTCGTGCAGTTGGAGACGGCGCAGGCATACGGCGCGCCGACGTAGGCGGCGAACTCACGCTCGAAGGCCGCGACCTCGGGACCCTGGGTGACCCAGCCGGCCAGGATCGGCCGGCTTGCTGCCTCCGCCTCACGCTCGTCCATCCAGGGTTTGGCGATCGGGATCATGCGGACTGCTTCAGACACCGGCATACGCCACCTCCTTGACTCGTTGCTCTGCTTGCCACCAGGCCACCAGGCGGCGCAGGCCCTCTTCCAGCGAGACGCGCGCCTCGTAGCCGAGGAGCTCTTTGGCCTTGCGCGTGTCCGCCAGCCGGCGGCCGACCGGGTTCACCTTGCGCTCCGGGCCGAACTCGAGCTCAAGGTTCGACCCCATCACGCGCAGCAGGGCGTGGGCGAGGTCGCGCAGGCTGGTCTCCACGCCGCTGGCGACGTTGAACACCTCATCGCTGATGGCGGACTGGGCCGCCAGGATGTTGGCCCGCGCGATGTCCTCCACGAACACGAAGTCCATGGTCTGGTTGCCGTCACCGAAGATGAGCGGCGGCTTGCCGGCGACTATGCGCTCCATCCAACGGATCAACACTTCCGTGTAGGCGCCGAAGATGTCCATGCGGGGACCGTAGACGTTGAAGTAGCGCAAGGCCACGTATTGCAAGCCGTACATGTCGTTGAAGCTGCGCAGCAGCCCTTCGTTGAAGGCCTTGGCGGCGCCGTACAGGGTGCGGTTGTTGTAGGGGTGATGCTGCTCCGTGGTCGGGAACTCCTCGGCCATGCCGAGGACGGAGGCGGAGGATGCCGCCACGACCTTGCCGACACCCGCCTGCACGGCCGCTTCCAACACATTGAAGGCGCCATCCGCCAGCACTTCCAGCGCCAGCCGGGGCTCCTCGGCGCACTGCGTGATGCGGATAGCCGCCTGGTGAAAGACGACGTCGACTCCCCGCATAACATCGGCAAGGAGCTGCCGGTTACGAATGTCCCCCTCGACCAGGGTGAGTCGACCGTGAGCGCGCGCCCAGGCCAGGTTCTCCAGCCGGCCCCGCACCAGGTTGTCCAGCACGATAATTTCACCGGCCCCCTGCTGGACGAGCTGGTCGGCAATGTGGGAGCCGATCAGCCCGGCGCCGCCCGTGATGACGATACGCTTATTCTGCATGCTGCTCTTTCTTGGTCTTCTCGACCCGGTCTTCCCGCTGCCGTAGTACCTGCGCCGGCACTCCGGCCACGATCGTGAAGGGGGGCACGTCTCTAGTGACGATGGCTCCGGCACCGACAATGCTCCCTTTGCCTACCGTCACGCCCGGCAGGATCACCGCGTTGACGCCGATATCGGCCCAGGCTTCGATGCGTACCGGCTTGATGTCTAAATCGGTCTGAATGATGGGGACGTCGACCGGCAGGCCGGTGTGAGCGGAACCAAGCACCTTCGCGCCAGGGCCCCAGCCGACGTGGTCCTCAATCACGAGGTCACGGGCGTCGAAGTAGCTCTGGGGACCAATCCAGACGTGATTGCCGATGACGCAGCGCCCGTCGAAGCGCCCTTGCAAGTAGGCCTGGGCGCCGATGAAGACGCCGTCTCCCAGCTCGAAGGTCTCGGCATGCTTGAAGCCCACGCTGCTCCCCACCTGGAGGCCGTGGCCGCAGTGCCGGGCCAGCGCCCGCCAGATTGCCCGGCGCATGCGTAGATCGAGATCGCCGTCGCCAAGCGCGTAGCGCGTGTAGAGGTCGATCAGGCCAGTACGGTCATACTGACCACGCAGGTAATCGGCCAGGCCCAGTTCAAATTCGGGATCCGGACTGACTTCCTGCCGGCCGTGGATGGCCGCGACGCGCCGAGCAACCTGCTCAGCCTTAGCGGCCATCGCCGCAGGCCTCCCGTGTCGCTGCCGCCACCGTCGCGATCTGTTCCTCCGTCAGCTCGGGGAACATGGGCAGCGACAGCACCGTCGTCGCCGCCGCCGCGGCGCAGGGGAAGTCGCCGGCCTGGAACTGCGGGTCGGCGTAGGCTTGCTGCAGGTGGACGGGGATCGGGTAGTGGATGCCGGTCTGGATGCCACGCTCCTGGAGAGTCTGTTGAACGGCGTCCCGGCGCGTCGTGCGGATGGCGTAGACGTGATAGACGTGGCGCACGTCGGTCGTTGTCGCCGGTGTCTGCAGGCAGGCACCGGCCAGCAGGGCGTCGTAGGTCGCGGCGTGGGCGCGCCGCGCCTCAGTCCAGTCCTCCAGATGTCGCAGCTTGACGCGCAGGATGGCGCCCTGGATGCCCTCCATCCGGTAGTTGTAGCCTGGCAGGACGTGGTGGTAGCGCTTCTCCTGGCCCCAGTCCCGCAGCATACGCATCGTCTTCGCGAAATCGGGATTATTCGTGACGGCCAGACCACCCTCACCATAGGCGCCCAGGTTCTTGCCCGGATAAAAGCTGAAGCAGCCGATGTCACCGATGCTGCCGACGCGTTGTCCGTGGTACTCCGCGCCGTGCGCCTGGCAGGCATCCTCGATGACGACCAGACTATGACGCCGCGCCACTTCCATGATTGCCGCCATATCGGCAGGTTGGCCGTACAGATGCACCGGTAGGATCGCTTTTGTCCGCTCGGTGATGGCGGCTTCGATCCTGGCCGGGTCCAGGTTGAAGGAGTGCGGATCGATATCGGCATACACCGGCCTGGCGCCCGTATAGCGGATGGCTGCCGCCGTGGCCACGAAGGTAAACGGGGTGGTGATGACCTCGTCGCCCGGCCCGATCCCGGCGGCCAGCAGGGCCAGGTGCAGCGCGCTGGTGCCCGAGTTCACCGCGATGCCGTGGCGGCCGCCGGAATAGCCGGCAAACTCCTCTTCAAACGCCGCGACTTCGTTGCCGAGGACGAACTGAGTACTCTCCAGCACCGCTAGAACCGCCGCATCGATGTCTGGCTTGATGCTGTGGTATTGTGCTTTCAGATCGACAAAGGGGATCACAGGGCCACTCCACTCTTCAATTCGACCAGCCGACCTTGTTCCTTCATAGATTGTGTCGCCGCCTCCAGGAGTTGCACAATGTGCAGCCCGGCTTCACCATCCGTCGTGGGCCGTTGATTGTGCTCGATGCACTGCACAAAGTGTGAGGCTTCGGTCCGCAGCGCCTCCGTCATGTCCAGTTGCGGTGCCCACATATCGCCCGTCCGATAGCCGATGAGCATTTTGTAGAGGCTCTCGCCATTCCCGTTGCTGTTGTCGCTCAGGGTTATCCCTTTGTCATACACCTTGATCTTCTCGCTCGGCTCAATGTCGTCGTAGACGATCATCTTCTCGCTGCCGCCGATGAGGGCGCGCCGCACCTTGACCGGCGCCAGCCAGTTGACGTGGATGTGAGCGATCAAGCGGCTGTCGAAGAACAGCGTCAGATAGGCGATATTCTCCTGCTCGCCGGGAACGTGACTCATGCCTGTTGCGGAGATGGCTCTCGGCCGTTCGGGCAGGACGTAGTCCATGATTGAGAGATCGTGCATCGCCAGATCCCAGATGACGTTCACGTCGTGGCGGAAGAGACCGAGGTTGACGCGCACGGCGTCATAGTAGTAGAGGTTGCCCAGCGCTTCGCTATCGACTAGTTCCTTGATCTTGCCGACGGCGCTGCTGTAGACAAAGGTATGATCCACCATCAGGGTGAGGTGACGCCGTTCAGCTTCCGCGATCAGCCGCCTGGCCTGATCAGCGCAGGTGGTGAGCGGCTTCTCGACGAGGACATGCTTCCCGGCCTGGAGCGCCTGCCAGGCCAGCTCGAAGTGGCTGGCCACAGGGGTAGCGACGACGATAGCATCGATATGCGGATCACGCAACAGGTCGCAGTAGTCGGTGGTCGTGCGGATGCTGGGATACCGCTGTTTGGCCTGCGCCAGGCGATCGGGGCGCATGTCGCTCACTGCCGCGAGTTGCGCGCCGGGGGTTTCGGCGAAGTTGCGCACCAGGTTTGGCCCCCAGTAGCCGTAGCCGATCACACCGACCCGAATCATGCCGTTCTCCTCGTACCTTCGTTTCTTCGTTGACGCCAGCAGGCCGGACGTGCCTATGACGTGACGACCAGTTGGAAATCCCGGGCGGTCTCGCCCTGGTCACGATGGTCTACCTGCGCGCCGCGCTCGCGCACGTCACCGACGACGCGTGCCGGCACGCCCATGACGATGGCGTAGGCCGGTACATCGCGGGTGACCACCGCGCCGGCGCCGATCAGCGCGTGCTCACCGATGGTCACGCCACCCAGGATGGTGGCGTGAGTGCCGATCGACGCGCGCGACTTCACCAGGGTATCGGCCATCACCCAGTCGGCTTCTACTTGTATGCTGCCATTGTCGTTCACAGCCTGGGGATAGAGATCGTTGATGAACATGACGCCGTGTCCGACAAATACGCCATCCTCGATCGTGACTCCCTTACAAATGAAGGTGTGGCTGGAAATCTTGCAGTTGGTGCCGATCACTGCCCCGCGTTGAATCTCGACGAAGGGGCCGACTGTCGAGCCCGGTCCAATCCGGCAACCGTACAGGTTCACCAGGCCGGGCTGATAGACTTTGGCATTCTCCCCGAAGATGACGTCGTCAGTTATCACGTTGCTCTCCTCCTCCCTTCCCGGTCCTGCCGGGCAAAACATAGTGGACTGGCGGCTTGCTCTGCTGTCCCCTTGAGCGTCTCTACGCGTTTCATGATGCTTCAGGGTACGTCAGGATAATGACGGACATCTGAACTGTTTCCGCGCCTGGCATACCAGACGTTCAGGCGCTGAGTCGCCGCAAGAGGTGTTGAGGCCAGTGCTCACCGGCCGTCCGGATGCAGGACCGCGGGAAACATCCCCGAAGCCCTGCATCGAGGCGCACTACGGTGTTGCCGTGGCCGTGGGCGTCTTTGTTGGCGTTGCAGTTGCCGTGGCCGTCGGCGTTGGGGTGCTGGTTGCTGTCGCAACTGGTGTGTTGGTCGCTGTGGCCGTCGGGCCGGCGGTATTGGTGGCGGTCGCTGTGGCCGTCGGGCCGGCGGTATTGGTGGCGGTCGGCGTGGCCGTCGGGCCGGCGGTGCTGGTCGCGGTCGCGGTCGGTCCGGCGGTGCTGGTAGCGGTTGGGGTGGCCGTGGCCGTGCTGGTGGCGGTTGGGGTGGCCGTGGCGCTGCCACCAGCGGTCGTGAACACCACATCCACCCAGTAGTTGGCGGCGTTGTAGGTCTGGTTGGGGAAGGTGCTGGCGGCGCCGTAGGCGTAGACGCCGTTGCCACCGCTCGTGCCGCTGGCCAGCACGTGTAAGGGCGGATTGTTGAGCGCTGCGGTGAAGGAGTTATCGTCCTCAGCGTAGTTGCCGGAGCTGGTGTGGTAGGCGGCGACGTAGGTGGTGTTGGCCGTGATTGCGACCGGACTGGAGAAGCTGACCTGTTGCCAGCCGGAGGCGGTCTCGCCGCTGAAGGTGGCGGTGGCCAGCAAGGCGCCGCTGCTGCTCCAGAGGTCGCCGCTGTGGGGGCCGGTGTTGGTGCTGCCCTTGTAGAAGCGGATGCCGCTGATGAAGCCGCTGCTGTCCGCCTGGAACTTGACACCGACCTCGACCGCACTGGGATCGCTCGTCGCGGGCGTCACCGGCGTCGCCGAACTCGGCCAGATCGTGCAGGGACAGCTATGCGGTGTTGGCGAAGGCCCGACGGTCGGTGTGGAGGTTGGGGTCGTTGTAGCCGTTGGCGAGGGGCCAACCGTGGGCGTTGGAGTGATTGTGGGAGTCGGCGTGGTCGGAATGGAGGTGGTGAACACCACATCCACCCAGTAGTTGGCGGCGTTGTAGGTCTGGTTGGGGAAGGTGCTGGCGGCACCGTAGGCGTAGACGCCGTTGCCACCGCTCGTCCCGCTGGCCAGCACGTGCAAGGGCGGATTATTGAGCGCCGCCGTGAAGGAGTTGTCGTCCTCGGCATAGTTGCCGGAGGGCGCGTAGTAGGCAGCAACGTACGTCGTGTTGGCAGTCACCGCAACTGGTGTCGAGAAGGTGACCTGCTGCCAGCCGGAGGCGGTCTCGCCTGTGAAGGTGGCGGTGGCGAGCAAGGCGCCGCTGCTGCTCCACAGGTCGCCGGTATGAGGGCCGGTGTTGCTGCTGCCCTTGTAGAAGCGGATGCCGCTGATATAGCCGGAGATGTCGGTCTGGAACTTCACACCCACCTCAATGCCGCTGGCATCGCCGGACGAGGCTGTGACGGGTTTGGCGGTACTGCTCCAGATGGTGCAAGGGCACGGCGGCGGCGGGGCGGTCGTAAAGGTGTAATCACCAGATACTGTTGCGACGCCTGCGGCGTTATGGCTCCGGACGCGGTAATGGTACAGGGTACTCGGTGTCAGCGACGTGAGCTGTTGTGAATGGCTGGCGACCAGCGTAGTATCGAGCGTGGTCGATGTCCCGTATGCCGTTGTCGTCCCGTAGTCCACCTGGGAGTCGGCTACTTCGTCCGTGTTCCAGGCGACCGTCGCGCCCAGGTAGGTGATGGCGCTCGCGGTGACGTGGCTGATCGTCGGAGGGGTTGTGTTGGCGAGGTAGGCCGCTTGATAGGAGCCGGTCGTCGCCGGGAAGAAGGCGTATTCAATGCCCTTGATCGTCTCTGTCGTGTAGCCGATGGCGGCGCCGTTTTCGCTGATGCCGGCCAGGAGCAAGCCGTTCGAGCTGGTCGGTACCATACCTTGCAGGTTGTTCGCTCCCGTCGCCTGCGTCACGGAAAAGCTCAGGCTGTTGTTGCCCCAGGTGATGTTGCTGTAGGAGGAGTTGTTGCGACCATCGATCCACGTCAGCATCTGCTTGGCCGACACCACCGGCACGTGGTTCGCTTGCGCCGCGGCGACCACCGCGTCGCTGACAGACGACGCTGCGGAATCGGTGTGGGCGTTGACGGTGAATACTCCGTAGAAGCCCAGGGCGCCGAGCGCGTTATTGAGCACGCTGTTGATGGCGTCGGGGTAGGTCTGGCCGGACTCGTCCGTCAACTGGGTCGCTGCTTCGTAGACGTCGACCATCGAGCCGTCGCTATTGGTGATGCGCATCGGCATGGCGGAGCCGGTCATGAAGCCGGGGTTGCTTGCCATCCATGCGGGGGGGTAATAGTAATAGGTGGTGTCCAACCGGATTCCATAGCTGAGCTCAGTCTGCGCCACCGTGGACCAGTCGCTCCAGGCGACGCAGTGGAGGCGCTCGGTAATGGGTGCCGGTTCGCTTGGGTAGCTGGCACTCCAGGCAGTCAGTTGCTGCGAAAAGAAGGAGTTGAGGTCCGGCGGCGTCCAGTCGGCACAGCCGGTGTTGACGTGCAGACCTACCTCAAAGCCCTGGGCCGTGTACTGCTTCGCCTGCGCATCGGTGAGGGGGCTACCGGGAAAGAGATAGGACGTGCCGCGGATGCACTGCCAGTCGGCAACGTTGCAGCCGGGCGGGCTATCGGCAATGTACTGATCCCAACGGCCGGCCGTACCGCCATTGGCGTGGTCGTCACCGGTCATGACAACGGCCGCTTTCAAGCCGCTGGGAAGATACCAGAAGCGCGGCAGCGGCTTTTTGGTCTGGTTCATTTCGGTGATGAGGTTGGCCAGGAGTCGTTGCTGCTCGTCGGCCTGCGGGATCGACACTTTGTTCAGGTCGACCCAGTCGGCCTGCGGGTCGTTGCTGGCAGCGCCATAGTATTGATCGTCGGAACGGACGACAGTGAGCCCGTCGCGGTGCTGGCCCGTCCAGGCCGGATCGCCCTGGCGGGTGTAGACGATGGACCGTGCCAGATCGTAGGTAAAGGCAGCGGCCTTACCGCCATTCGTGCCGACGGTGTTGAGCGTTACGGCCGGGTTCGGCGTCGAAGTCGTCGCGTTGCTGTAGAGGGTTGCCACGGCTGAGGCGCCGTTGAGCGCGTACAGGTCCGCGCTGCCATGGAACTGCATGGTCTGGTTGACGATGCCTGCACCCGGGCCACTGGCCGTATTGACCAGAAGGTAGGCATTGGAGAGTGTGTTCGAGGTGCTCGTCAGTCCCAACAGGCCGGCGAGCTGCTTATCCGGATGCATGGCGATCAGATTGCCGCCGGCGGTGACCCAGTTGCTCAACATCGTGGCCTGGCCGGCGGTGAGGGCCATATCGCCTAGAATCACGACATCGTAGCTGTTCAGCACCGTCGAGGAAACTGCTGAGATGTCGGTCACCGTGAACTCGTTGAGCCCCTCCGCTCGGAGGATTTCGGCGTAGTAGAGCGAAAATGGGTTGGCGGCGGAACTGATAGCGAGAATGGGGCCACCCGGACCCTGGTTGGGTGATGGCGTTGCTGCGGGTGTCGTGACAGTGTAATCACCCGACACTGTCGAATTGCCGTACTGATCGGTGCTTTTGACACGATAGTGGTACGTGGTATTCGGCGGCAGCCCGACGATCTGCTGCGAGTGAGCGAGCACAAGATTCGTATCAATTGCAGTGGAGTAGCCGTAGGATGCGGTCACGCCGTAATCCACCTGGGAATTCGCGCCCTCATTGGTCGACCAGGAGAAGGTTACGGTTCCCGACGAGGTGGCGACGGCGCCCACGTTGCTGATCACCGGAGGATTGGGATTCTTGGGAGCGGTGTTGAAGAGCGCATCGACCCAGTAGTTGGTGGCGTTGTAGTTTTGGGTGGGGAAGGCGCTGGCGGCGGAGTAGAGGTAGAGGCCGTTGCCGTTGGCGGCGGCGTTGGAGAGGGCGTGCAGGGGGGCGTTGTCGACCCCGGCCGTGGCGAAAGTGCCGCCGGTGTAGGCGTACTCGCCGACGCTGGTGTGGTAGGAGGCGACGTAGGTGGTGTTGGCGGTGACGGCGACCGGACTGGAGAAGTTGACCTGCTGCCAGCCGGAGGCGGTCTCGCCGCTGAAGGTAGCGGTGGCGAGCAGGGCGCCCGTGTTCGACCAGAGATTGCCGACGTGCGTGCCGGTGTTGGCGCTGCCTTTGTAGAAGCGCACGCCGAGGATGTAGCCGCTGGTATCCGTCTGGAACTTCACCCCTAGCTCGATGGCGCCGCTGTCGTTGGCGTCGGCCACGGCCGGTGTGGCGGAGCTGGGCCAGATCGTGCAGGGACAGGTCTGCGGCACCGGCGTCGCTGTCGCCGTGGGCGCTGTCTGCGCGCTGGCAATGTTGGCCGGGTGTGGAGGCAAGACGAGCAGCACGCTTACCAGAATCCCGAAGACCAGTCTGGCTACCCCGGGCACGACGCTGAACGCAGGGTGCTTCATCACCCAGGCTGTTTTACTACTCTTGCTATTCACACCACCACTCTCTTTCGGTTTGCCGGCTCCGACCACCGGTCAGTGTCCCGACTCGGCATCACTGTGTACTCAGTTGAATAGGACATCGACCCAGTAGTTGGCCTGGTTGTAGGTCTGATTGGGGAAGACGGCCCCGCTGCCGTAGGCATAGATGCCGTTACCACCGGACGTCGCGCTTGTCGGAGCATGCAGCGGCGCGTTGTTCACTGCAGCAGTAAAGTAGCCGTCATCCTCGGCGTAGCCGCTGGTGCTGTGGTAGGAGGCGATGTAGGTCGCCCCCGCCGTGATCGCGACGGGCGAGGAGAACGTCACCTGCTGCCAGCCGGACGCTGTCTCACTGGTGAAGGTTGCCGTGGCAAGGAGGGCGCCGGACGCTGTCCAGAGATGGGCTACGTGTGCTCCGGTGTTTCCGCTGCCCTTGTAGAAACGGATGCCCGTGATCTGGCCGTTGCGGTCCGCGTTGAACTTCACGCCAACCTCAACAGAACCGGAGTCACTGGTCCAGGGAGTCGAGGGCACCGCATTGCCAAAGATCGTGCAGGGGCATGTCGGCGCCGTCGCGGTGGCGGTTGGGGAGGGGCTTGGTCCGGTTGTGGGGGTCGGGGTGGGCGTGCTGGTGCTGGTGGTGTAGGAGGCATAGATCGAGAAGGACCAACTGCCCTGGCTGGAGGCGGGGAAGCTGCTGGGCCAGGAACCGAAGGTCACGGGGTTGTTGGTCCAGACGTTCGGGTTGCTGCTGGCGCTGTAGTTCATATCGTTGAGGGCGTTGTCGCTGGTGCCGTTGCTGTTGTAGACCAGCCAGTAGGCGGTGTTGGCAGTGAGGGTGGTGCTGAGCGGCAGCGTGTTCCAGGCGTTGGCGGCCAGGGTGCCGGAGCCGCTCTTGGCGACGAGGGTCCCCGGCTGGCCGGCCTGGTCGGTGTAGATGGCGAGTTGGTACTGGTTGTTGGGGGCGGCGGCGACGCTGCCGACGTGGACGCTCATGCTCGTCACCGCGCCGTTGGCGCTCCCCATCGTGAACCGGGTGCCGTTGATGTTGTTGGAATCACCACTGTCCACGCCAGCCCCAGCCACTGTATTGCCCAGCGTTTTGGCACCCGGAGCCGTCGTTGCCGTGGCGGTTGGGGTGCGCGTCGCGGTAGCAGTTGCCGTGGCCGTCGGCGTCTTTGTTGGCGTTGCAGTCGTCGTGGCGGTCGGCGTCGGGGTGCTGGTTGCTGTCGCAACTGGTGTGTTGGTCGCGGTCGGCGTGGCCGTCGGGCCGGCGGTATTGGTCGCGGTCGGCGTGGCCGTCGGGCCGGCGGTGTTGGTGGCCGTCGGGGTGGCCGTGGCCGTGCTGGTGGCGGTCGGGGTGGCCGTGGCACTGCCACCAGCGGTCGTGAACACCACATCCACCCAGTAGTTGGCGGCGTTGTAGGTCTGGTTGGGGAAGGTGCTGCTGGCGCCGTAGGCGTAGACGCCGTTGCCACCGCTGGTACCGCTGGCCAGGACGTGCAAGGGCGGACTGTTCAGCGCTGCGGTGAAGGAGTTATCGTCTTCGGCGTAGTTGCCGGAGTTGGTGTGGTAGGCGGCGACGTAGGTGGTGTTGGCGGTGATGGCCACCGGTGACGAGAAGGTGACCTGCTGCCAGCCGGAGGCGGTCTCGCCGCTGAAGGTGGCGGTGGCGAGCAAGGCGCCGCTGCTGCTCCACAGGTCGCCGGTGTGGGGGCCGGTGTTGCTGCTGCCCTTGTAGAAGCGGATGCCGCTGATGAAGCCGCTGGTGTCCGCCTGGAACTTGACACCCACCTCGACCGCACTGGCATCGCTCGTCGCGGGCGTCACCGGCGTCGCCGAACTCGGCCAGATCGTGCAGGGACAGGCTGGGGTGGTGGCCGTCGGCGTCGGGGTTGAGGTCGGACCAGTGGTTGGTGTGGCTGTCGGTGTGCCGACCGTCGCGGTGGCGGTTGGGGTAGGGCTTGGACCAGTGGTAGGGGTCGGGGTGGGCGTGGCGCTGCCGCTGGTGGTGTAGGAGGCATAGATCGAGAAGGACCAACTGCCCTGGCTGGAGGCGGGGAAGCTGCTGGGCCACGCGCCGAAGGTCACGGGACTGTTGGTCCAGACCTCCGGGTTGCTGCTGGCGCTGTAGTTCATGTCGTTGAGGGAGTTGTCGCTGGTGCCGTTGCTGTTGTAGACCAGCCAGTAGGCGGTGTTGGCAGTGAGGGTGGCGCTCAGCGGCAGCGTGTTCCAGGTGTTGGCGGTCAGGGTGCCGGATCCGCTCTTGGCGACGAGGGTCCCCGGTTGGCCGGCCTGGTCGGTGTAGATGGCGAGTTGGAACTGGTTATTGGGGGCGGCGGCGACGCTGCCGACGTGGACGCTCATGCTCGTCACCGTGCCGTTGGCGCTGCCCATCGTGAAGCGTGTCCCATTGATGTTGTTGGCATCACCACTGTCTACTCCGGCCCCTGCCACGGTATTGCCGAAGGAACAGGGACAGGTCGGCCCGGGCACTGTCACCGTCACACTGGTGGCCGGGCTCTGGATGTTGCCACTGTCGTCGGTGGCGCGACTCTCGATGGTGACAGATCCACTGACGCTCGCTGTCCAGGTGTAGCTCCAACTCGTGCGGCCGCTGGCCGGATGCCATGTCGCGCCACCATCGATGGATACCTCCATGCCTGCAACGACGCCCCCTACGTCCGAAGCGGTGCCGGAGATGGTGACGTTGCTGCCCACGGGGATGGTTGCGCCATTAGCCGGCGAGGTGATGATCGAGGTCGGTGGGGTCGTGTCGGTTGAGGCGGCCGCAGTGACGAGGCCGGTCTGCAGGGTTGCCGGTTGCACATGCATATCGGCGAACAGGTTGACCGTGGCTTGCTGCATCGCCGGGACGGTGAAGGCGCTACCGTTGTCGTGGTTGCCGTCCAAGCCCCATGACCACTGTACAGTTCCGGCGCCAAAGACCAGCGCCCCGCTTGGCGCCCGGTAGAGCGTCAGATGGTGCGTGGCCGTGCCGTTGCCGAACGTGTTGCCGTAGTCCAGAAGCAAGTCGCCTGAAATACTGAGCGTGTTGGAGGACATGTCGATCAGGCCAGCCGGGCGGGCGCCGTTGTCTAGGTCTTCATCCCATTCGTAGCCAAGCGTCCCGGCCGGAAAGGTCGCCGTTTGCCCCGGCTGCAGGGCGGCGACGCTCGTGTTGCGCCAAAAGCGCAGATTTGCGTACGATGCCGGCACTGCGATGGAGTCCTGTCGATTGACGCCACCATTGACCATGAAGATGGTTCCGGTGAGGCCATTTTCAGGTCGGCCGCCATCGGCCGGTGGGCTCCAGCGGGGGTCTCGCCAGGTGCCCGTCCAGGTCGGCGGATCCTGGGGATCGCTCACCGCGTTGGCATGCGTCTCCTTATAGGTTACGAGCGTGCGATAGTTGGTGTTCGAGCCGTCGATGCTCGGTTCCCAGCGCGTCTTCCAAAAAACCTCATTGCCGGAAAAGAAGCCGAGGTGGACGCCGGCAGCCCGAGCCGCCTCGACGTTGGCGCGCTCGTTGCCGGACCAGTACTCGTCGTGACCAACCGACAGGAATGTCTTGTGCTGCTTGATCAGGGAGCCATAACGGTCGGCGTCGATGGAACTGATATAGCTGACGTCGTAGCCGTTGGATTCCATCCAGCGCACCATCGGGTATTCGGCGTTGAAAACGAAGTCCTGGCTGCTGTCGCCTCGGGTATTGAATGGCCGGTTGTAGCTGACCTTGTAGGCCCCCCAGGGCGCTGGTCCTCCCGTGTAGAGGTCGTTGCCACCCCAGTCGTTATACGCCTGCCAGGTGGTGTCGGATGTTTTGAACACCACATCGCTCGTGCTGGCGTCGTCACGAACGACAAACACGATCTGGCTCGCGCCGGTCGTGCCGTCTGTCCGCACCAACTTGGCGAAGTAGATGCCGGAAACGGCGGTCGAGGGAACTGCCCACGACGCCGACACTGCCCAGTTGCCACAGTCGATTAGCCCGGTCGTTGAGTCGGTCAGGCAAGCCGGCTGACTCTGAGGCAAGGCGACGGATGGTAGGATACTGGAGATGAGCCTGGCGCCATTCCCCTGGTAGTAGCCCATCCGATATATGTCGAGGCGGTAAGCAGTGGCAGGTGTATTGACCTTGAAGGAGATGGAGTTGCCGTGATTGACGCTGATATCGGTGGAAAAGCCCTGAATGCTGGAGTCGCCGGCACCGCTGATGTCCCACTGTGATTGTGGAGTACCAGGCAAGGCATTCTCGCAGACGATGGGGTTACTGGTACATCCACCGGCAGCTTGAACTCGGGTGACAGGGTGGGGCTGTACGCCGAGCAGTACGCCGAGAAGAATACAGGCAAAGCCCACCAAAGCGAACCGGTAAAGCTGGCGTGCCGACGGAGACATAACAAATTTATCCTAGCCTATATGCGACGAATCAAGCAGGCAAACCCTTGTGCTGACTGAATAGCTAAGGTTCCCATCGTTCTACGTTGAATCTGTGAACGGGAGATGAACGCTATTTCAGGTGCACAGCCACCTTGGACCAAGCGGGCCACAGAAGCCGCCGGTACGAAGTCGCAGCTACCGTTCACGGATGGTCTGGCGACCCCTAATGGAAGGAAATGGTTGACTAACTCTGCCCATGGCTGGTGAATAGCGCATTGCATCGTACCGGCGCCGTGCCAGCGGGAAGTGCCGCCCTAACGCTCGCTAACACGCTTTCATCGTTCGAGTTGATGCCGTGCTTTGCCTTGATCGCTCGTGCTTCTACTGTCAAGTCCGCAAGTTGATCGGGACTCTCCATGCAGCGAGCGGCCAAACCGTCCAATTGCTGTTTGATGGCTACAGTGCGCGGGTCGTTCTCCGCCACCGGCGGCTTCGCCTCTGGAATAAACCCATCCGCCTGGAGGGTTGCGAGTCGTTGTTCGGGGGTCAGGCCCTTGCTTCGACTGGCCGGCGCATGCTGTGTTGTATCCGTGGTAGTGGGCCCTGGCGCGCCTCCTGCCGTCGCCAGTTCGCGTGTCGGAGCCGGTAGGTTATTTGCTGGTGCAGTACCGTTCGCGCCTACCTGGAGGGCTGTACCGTCAGCTAGCTCACGCGTTGGCGCGGCGGCGTCAGGTCCAGAGCCGGTAGTTGAAGTGCCGCTGCCGCCCGGATTATTGCCCCCACTTCCTTGAGCGGTTGCAAGCGTGACCGACGAAGTTCCGATTGCGATGAATCCGACTATAATGAGGACGATCCCGAGGCGGCGCATGTGTAACTCCTAATCCAGATAACTATAGGGATAACCCAGCAGAATGAATGCGACATTACAACGCCTGGTGCTTCGCCCCTGACGACCTGTGCTTTTTTCGGGTAACCCGGTGAGATCGGGGGGCACGACCTCCAACGGCGCTGTCATGTTCGTCCTGGCTTGATATACTTGGGAGCCTTGCATTTAACAACCTGATGCCAGGGGACACCAGTCGCACTGTATCGGATGGTGGGGCGTTGTCACAACGCTTGCGCCATTGAACTAGCGAGTGCGCAGGATTGAGGCGGGCAGCACTGCTTGTGTCGCCGGTTCACGGTACGCAAAGGCTGCGGCTATGACGAAGACTCCGAGCGGCAAGGCGGCGTTTGGGGCGGTGGATATGCCGGTAAACAGCCCACCGAAATCGGCTCTGGTGCATAAAGTGGGGAGGTGGTCCGGGCCCGTGTTGTCGCTGCGCGGCGCTTGCTTCAGCCCTCTGGTATAGCATACCCTATCCTCGGTGCTCCCTACTTTACGCACCAGAGCCGCTTGACACCCGGCTTTTACAATCCCCGCGCAGACGCTGCGCAAGGGGCGGAGCGCGCCCACCCGCTGGAGTGGCAGGGCCAGAAGCCGGCGTCGCGGGTACCTCTGGGTGCGCGTGGGTGCCGCTGATAGCTGCCGCGACCAACGAACGCGACCGGCGGTACCTCTGGGTGCGCGTGGGTGCCGCACTCGCTCAGCTAGACGCCTTGCACCTGGGGGAAGGCGCTCGCCCCCCGGTCGCTGTGCTGCCGCCCGAAGGCGCGGACATTGGCCGGGGAGTCGGGCGCGTCCTCAACCAAGCCGTCGATGGCCACCAGCCGCAGCCCAAAGCGGAAGGCCCCTGGCGTCTGGACGGTGGCCAAGGGCCCACACACGCGGTGGAACAGCGCCACCACCGGGCGTGCCCCCAGGCGATAGCGGGCCTGGCTGATCCGGGTGCCCTCTGGGCGCTTGCTCGCCAGGGCGATCTCAGGGTCCGGCCAGAACAAACGCAGCCCATGCACCAGCTTGTGCAGCACCACCGTCAGCGCCTCTTAGCTGAACCGGCTCATCGCCACGCACAACAGCAACGTGACATCCGCCGGCAGCTTGCGCCGCCGCTCCGTCGGCACATCGGCGTCCGCAGCCACCCTATGAATCATCGCCAGCGGCACGACCTGCTCCAATGCCTCCAACGCTACGGCATCCGTAAACGTGCTGGTCGCGGGACGGTGACGTGCTATAGATCCCATGAGATGACTCCTCTGCGGCTCGTGCGACCCCTTGAGATCGTCCAAATCCCAGAATGCCACACGCTCCCCCAGGAGTCACCTCACCTGCTTGCTTCCCTTATCTAAACCGTATTGGGCTTAGTACTGCAGCCTCACTTCCGCTACGGCGCTCGATAGCTCCAGATGCAAGAACGTCGCCCGGCTGAATTGCTCGTCGGTACTCTCCAGAGGGGGTCTTTGGAAGTGAGGCTGTAGAATTAGGATGGCCCGCCTGAAGCAGCGATGAACCGCACGGAGAAGCCGCAGAGTACTACACCAAATTTCCTAATTTCCGGTCCCGTTTTCATAAAGCGGAAGGTCGACGGTAATATGTCCGTTGGTACGAACGACTATGTTCTGAGCCGTAGGCGTGAATCACATACCTGCAACGCTGGAAACGAGGAGGATTGATCATCACAAAGCTCAAAGGAGTATTCCTGGTCATCGCTGTATCGATCGTGCTCATTGCTAACAGTGCTTTGGGCCCTTTCCAGCGTAGCGTGGTTCACGCTGCCTCGGCGCCACAAGGATTGCCCAGTCACTTCGGGATTGGGCTGAGTGCGGCTCCCAATAGCAATGGTCTTGACGGCTGGATGCCGAATTCTGGTATCCCTTGGGACTATGCCTATCAGTATCTCTCGGGTGGAGTAAATACCAACAGTGGGTGGGAAACGTGGAATAGCAACGGCCAGTTTCCCCTTTATTATGCCCAGGATGCAGCGTCTCACCACTACGTCCCCGTCTTCAGCTACTACGATCTCCTGCAGAGTAATGGCTCCTGTAATACTTGCGGTGAGGGTCAAAAGGACATTAGTAACCTCAACGACGCGACGACGATGGCCAGCTACTTCCAGAACTTTGCGCTCTTGATGCAGCGACTCGGTTCCGGCAGCTATGACGGCATCTCGGGATTCGGGCAGACCGCCATTGTTCAGGTCGAGCCGGATTTCTCCGGCTATGCCGAGCAGGCAGTGCTCAATAACGGTTCTTGCTTTGGCTATTGCACGGGCCAGGGCAACAATCCCGCCTACTTAAAGGCAGCGGTCGCCGCCTCCGGCTATCCCGCTGTGGCAGGCTATCCCAATTCGTACCAGGGCTTCAACTGGGCGCTGCTGCATCTGCGCGACCTGTACGCCCCCAACGTCCTGCTGGCCCTCCACCTGAGCAACTGGGCCACAGGCGTTGATATCGGCTCTAGTAGCGATCCCTCCCTTGACGCAGCGACGCTCGGCCAGGAAGCGGGACAGTTCCTCTCCCAGGCCGGCGTGGCCGGCGTGCCGTCCGGCACGAGCAGCTTCGACCTGGTGTTCAACGACGTCTTGGATCGTGACGCCGGCTACTATAAGTATGTTTGGGGCGATGCCTCCCGCTGGTGGGATCGCCTGAATGGTACCTTCCCCAACTTCCACCGTTGGGAAAGCTACGTCGGCGCTGTGCATGCGGCGACGGGGCGCTCGATAGTCATATGGCAGATTCCGGAAGGCAACCAGTACTTCGATACGGAGAACAACACCTACGGGCACTACCAGGACAACCGGGCCGAGTATTTCTTTGGCCACGTAGCCGAGTTGCAGCAGGCCGGCATTATTGCGTTACTCTTCGGCTCCGGCAACGGTGGCAGCACGAACCACTGGGATGCCAATAACGATGGCATAACGAATCCGCCAAGCTTTTGTACGACCGATGGACTGAGCAGTGGCCAGATCTGTAACAACCACAGCAGCACGGTCGCGGACGATGATGGCGGCTACATCCGCATGGAGGCCCAGGCGTATTACGCAGGTCTAGGCGGCGCCACGCCGACGGCCACAAGCACGCCGACGGCCACGGCGACTTCGACACCGGTGACACCGACAGCAACCGCCACCTTGAGCGCGACACCGACGGCCACGTCCACGCCGGTCGCTACCAGTACGCCGACGGCGACCCCAACCAGCGGTGGGGGCGTGTTGGGGGATGCCCGCGTCGGCATCGCGTTCGATAGTGGCGACGCCAACAACATGAACGGCTCGCGCTTCACGACAGGGAGCGCGGGCGGCACGGTGACGAGCATGAGTGTCGCCGTGGGCACCGTGGATACCCCCCCCCATAACCGGTTCCAGGTGGCGATCTACACGGACCAAAACGGTGCTCCTGGTACCCTGGTGGCGCAGAGTGGCACCGGCACCCTCGCCGCCACCACCGGGACCACTCGGCGGCTGGTCCGCGCCTGGAACACCCTGCCGATCAGCGCCACCCTCGCCCCCAACACGGCGTACTGGCTGATGTACAACACCAACGGCAGCAGCGCTGCCCTCAACAACCTGCACTACGACCCGAGCAGCAGCGCTGGGGAGGCCTGGAATGTGAGTGCGACGCCCTTCGGCGCCTGGCCCGCCAGCTTCGGCCCGGCCGTCACGACCTCCGGCGCCTTCTCCATCTACGCCAGTTACACCCCCTGACGCGCAGTCGGCATGGCGGTTAGTGCGCTTATTGGCCTTGCGGTGGCCGGTCTGCGAACAGACTCCCACCGGCCTTACAGCATGGCATGGCCGCTCTTACGCGCTATGCTTTATCCGTCGGCTCGTCGATCACCGCAATAGGGAGAGTTCGCGCGGCCGTGGCACGAGGTGTGAGCAAGGAATCATTCATGAAGAACCAGGACGCGGTGATCCGCACGATTGCCGAGATGATCGTCGACATTTACATTCAGCAACGTGTCGATCATGACGAGGATACCGAGTCCGAGCCGGAGTTTCGGCTGCCCGCGCCGGCACTCTCCTATATCATCAGCACGCAGGCGGCACAGTACGGTTTCGACGCCGATAACGCGCACTTGCTCCAGGCAGTGAACGAGGAGTTCGCGCATCGTGACGTGCTCCCCATATTCGAAGGGCCGGAGTAGCGCAATGGCAGGCGATGGTGCGCATGATGATGGGCGGCAGGGACGCGAATCCGGCGCCCGGATTCTTCTTGTCATTTCGGCCTCGCCCGATCCAGATCTCGTTTCGCGCATCGCCGAGGATCGCTTCCCGAGAAAAGATTACCTTGAGTTAGCAAAGGCGACCAATGGCCAGATCCTCTTCCGAAGTGTAGTCTCGCAACATCCGATCAGCCGCATCGTCGCCCGGTTACTCGGCGTGCCCGCTGCTCAGGCGGCACTGGCGTTCATGCGTCGGCGGGAGTTCGACGTGGTCTTTACCGACGCCGAGAATATCGGCCTCTGGCTGGCTTTGTTGTTCAAAGTCTTCCGGGTGCGGCGCCGCCATGTCATGATTGGCCACCTCCCTTCGACGAGCTGGAAACAACTTTTCTTTCGGTACCTGAAGGTCCACTCCCATATTGACAGCATCATCTGCCACTCGTCGTTGCAGCGCCGGCTGCTCATTGGGCAGCAGGGTGTGCCGGCGGAGCGGGTCGTATTGCTCCCCTATGCAGTAGATGAACGCTTCTGGCGGCCGGCGGCAGCGGCGCCGGCAGGCCCGATCTGCAGTGCAGGACTGGAGTTCCGTGACTACCGCACCCTCATCGCTGCGGTGCGGGACCTACCGCTGGACGTCGTCATCGCCGCGGCCAGCCATTGGTCGAAACGCGAGAATGAAGCCAATCAGATCGCATTGCCGCCGAACGTTCGGGTGACAGCTCTGAACTACGAGGATTTGCGCCGCCTCTACGCGCAGTCCCGTTTCGTCGTCGTACCGCTGAAGGAGGTGGACTTCCAGGCGGGAATCACCACGATCCTGGAAGCGATGGCCATGGGGAAGGCTATAGTGGTGACGCAGACGCGGGGACAGCGAGATGTCGTGCGGGGAGAGACTGGTCTACCCCTGCCAGTCGTCGGCAGACCGCCATCCGGATTTCCCGACTTCGAGAACGAGTGCGGCGCCAGCGCCGATCAAACTGGCCTCTACGTCCCGCCTGGCGACAGTGGCCTCCTGCGACAGGCAATTGAGCAACTGATGGCCCATCCAGATCAGGCGATGGAACTCGGCGCTCGCGGTCGCCGCCTCATTGAGTGCCTTATGACGCTTGACCAGTACGTCGCGCGTATCGCCGCCCTGCTTCGCGCTGGGGATCATATTGTCACAAGATAGCTCGTTGCCTTGGTCGGCGTGCAAGCGTTTCGGGCGGCCCAGCGTGGCCCAGTGCCCGAGCGCTAGGAAGGAAACAGAAGTGCTGTGCCATCATGGCGGTGATCCGGCATCAGCTATGCGACTTCTGGCAGGTGGAGGGCGGCGACTGATGGAGAATCCCCAACGGCACATATGGACGACATGATCCATCGTGCGCCCGACAGCATTTCCGGTCTCCTGTGCCAAAAGTACCTGGTCAGGCCGGAGTGCGCGGTCCTTCTGCTCACCGCTAGTTTAGCGCCGGCCGAGGAGACTGAGCCGCTGCTAGGCCGGCTGCTTGACGAGCCGCTGCAGTGGGAAACCGTGCTCGATCTCAGTTATGTGCACGGAGTGACCGGGCTACTGCATCGCCGACTGCGAGCCAGTCCCCGCTGGGAAGGCTTGCCGGAGGAGGTGCGTCGGGAGCTGGACCGTTATCACCATGCCATGCGCTTCGCGCACTTCGCTATTGCGCGACAGCTCGGGGAGTTGCTTGACCTGGCCGCGGCTCATGGACTGAGTCCCATTGTGCTCAAGGGTGCGGCGCTTGCGGCCACAGCGTATCCTGATCCGACTCTTCGCCCGATGGGCGACATTGATCTGCTGACGACACGTGACCGCCTGGACGCCATGCTCGCCATTATGGCCGAGCTGCAGTATCGGCAAGTGCCCCTGTACTACAATGACGACTTCAACAGCGAACGCGGCTACCATTTTCGCTATGCTGATCCGCAGCGAGGCCGCCAGCCGGTCGAATTGCACTGGGATCTAGCCAGCCGGTTGGAGCGCCGGAACCGGCTGACCCCGGCCGCACTCGAGGACTGTACTGTTCGAGCTCGTGTTGTCTTATTGGCTGGGGCGCCGACGCGCGAGGCACGTATTCTGACGCCAACCGCCCAGATGGTCTACCTCGCCGCGCATGCTGCCACAGAAGGCCACGCCCTGGGTCGGCTGATCTGGCTCGCCGACGTCGCGGCGGTGGGTCGGACCATGACGGTCGCTGATTGGGAGGCAACCATCGATCTTGCACACCGGGCGCGGGCAAAAGCCGCCACATTCCTCGCTCTCGCTCTTGCGCAGAATTTACTGTCCGCGCCCGTGCCGCAGCGCGTCATTACGGAACTGCGTCCGCCCCGATGCGTCCTCCAGGCACTAGAACGCGTCCTCAATCCGCAGGTGATTCTTGATCCAGTGACGGATGAACGGCGGGCCCTCGTGAAGTACCTCGTCGTGGACAACCCGGCGACCACGGTGAGGCTCCTCTGCGAACGCCTTTTCCCACCCCCGACAGCCATGCGCGTGTACGCACCGGAGTTAGCCGCCAGGAACTTACGTGGCGCTTACGTCCAACACGTCACAGATATCGGTCATGCGGCCATGCGAAAGCTGAGCACTGCCTTTTTTGCCAGGGATGCAGGCGCAACGCGTCAGAGGAGCGGGAATCGCTCGGAGTCCAAGCAATGAGTGCGATTATGGGAATCTATTATCGCGACGGCCGGCCGGTGGCTCCCGCTGATCTCCAGCGGATGGTGGACGTGCTTGCCCATCGCGGTCCCGACGGATCAGGTACCTGGCACCACGGCGCGGTCGGTCTGGCGCACCGGATGCTTTGGACCACTCCCGAGTCGCTTCAGGAGCGGTTACCACTCACCGGTGCCGCCGGTACTCTCGTACTGACCGCCGACGCGCGCCTCGATAATCGGGAGGACCTCATCGCGACCCTTGGTCTCGGTAGCTCGCCGCCAACAGAGATTGCCGATGGCGCGCTCATCCTTCGTGCCTACGAGCGTTGGGGTGAGGAGTGCCCAACACATTTCTTGGGCGATTTTGCGTTTGCGATCTGGGACGGCCGTCACCGCAAGCTCGTCTTAGGGCGCGATCCGATCGGTGTCAAGTGTCTGTACTACTACTGTTCTGGGCAGACCCTTGTATTCGCCACCGAGATCAAAGCACTGTTCTGCCTTGCGGACGCGCCGCGGCAGTTGAATGAACTGCGGATAGCAGAGTACCTCGTCTCCAATTTTGAGGACCGTGCCGCCACCTTTTACCGCGATGTCTTTCGCTTGCCTGCCGCCCACCTCATGGTCGTCGGTGAAACGGAACTGCGGCTGCAACGGTATTGGGCGCCGGACCCGTCACGACGGGTGCGCCGCCGTTCCGATCAAGAGTACGCGGAGCAGTTCCGCGAGATTTTCTCCGAGGCTGTTCGCTGCCGCTTACGTAGCGCTTTCGAGGTCAGTTCAACGTTGAGTGGCGGGCTTGATTCATCGTCGATCGCCTGTACGGCAGGTCCAATCCTTCGAGCGCGGGGTTCACCTCCCCTCCACACATTATCAGCCATTTTCCCAAGTCTGTCTGAACGTGAACTGCGAATGATCGATGAACGGCAGTACATCGAAGCCGTGCTTGCCTCCGGCGTATTCAAGGCGCACTACGTCCATGCCGATCAGCTCAATCCCCTTATGGACCTCGGAACGATCCTGGGGCATACGGACGAAGCGTTCGTCGCCCCGAATCTGTACCTGCACTGGGCGCTGTATGCCGCCGCGCAGCAACAGCATTGTCGTGTCTTCCTCGACGGCATCGATGGTGACACGACAGTATCCCATGGGCTGGGCTACTTCGCTGAACTCGCCGGTTCCGGTAGATGGCGGCGCCTTATGCGGGAAGCCGTCGCGCTGGCGGTCACCTCCGGTTCCTACACTTGCCGTCGAACCGTCTGGGAATTTGGCATCCGGCCACTGATTCCGGAGAGTGCTTTCCGGGTGCGAAACCTGTTCCGCCACCAGCAACAAGTGGGTTGGGGCGGCGAGGCGGCAATTCGCTCAGAGTTCGCTCGCCGGATTGGACTTATGGAGCGCCTGCGAAGCCAATCGCTGCCCGAGCGCACACCGGCACGCACAGAGCGCGAGGTCCACCGCCGCGGTTTAGCCTCCGCGCTTATTCCCTATACGTTGGAACTCGCCGACAAGTCAGCGGCGGCGTTTTCACTGGAAGCGCGCTATCCCTTCTTTGACCGGCGGTTAATGGAATTCTGCCTGGCCTTGCCCCCTGAGCAAAAACTGCATGCTGGTTGGACTCGGGTGATCATGCGGCGTGCGATGGCCGGCATTCTCCCCCAAGAAGTGCAATGGAGACGGCACAAGGCAAATTTAAGTCCGAACTTCATTCGACGGTTCCTCGATTGCAACGCAGAGACACTTGAGCGAATTGTGCACCGCGAGCCATATGCCATCGAGCCGTATGTGGACGTGTCTGTTCTGCGAGCTGCCTATGATCGCTGCGTGTCGGCAGCATCACCGGCGGTGGCAGATGTAGTCACGGTCTATCGGGCGGTGATGCTGGCGCTCTGGCTGGAGAAAACAGGTCTGCGTTCGCAATAGCGTCTGGTCGCGTCATATGTTCATGCTACTGTCACCTGTTGCCGCTACACTCCCACAAGTGAGGTGATGCATGGGCATGGCTGTGCCACGGACGCTGGATGGTGAATTCACAGAACGGTTCACGGTAATGCACGCAGTTCGACGCGCTAAGATGGAAGGGGATATCGTCATGACGGAAGTGCCTGCCAAGAAGGTCTGGGCCGCTCCAAAACTGGTTGTATACGGTACTCTCGAAGAGATCACCCTAGGGTGCAACAAGACGTACGGATCATCGGACGGTTTTCTGTTCCAGGGCCAAGCAATCATCTGCAGCGGCTCAAGTTAAAGGCTTGCGGCGGCAGTACCGGACAGCCGGCTTCACCAACTGTCCTGTACTGCCCATTCCCTGTTGCCCCTATACCGTAGAATCGAGGATCTGGAGTTGCCTGAGGAGGTGGCTGCCCGAGACAGACCGTGTTCTGCATCAGCGATGAGAACGTGAAGTAGGCAGTAGACCAACGCGCATGCATGCGAAGATAACGGACGCCGCCGGCCGGCTGTCCTATTTGCGGCAGGCGCTGCGCCTCATCTGGAACGCAGCCCCATCCTGGACGGTACTGTGGGCAACTCTCGTTTTGATCCAGGGGATCCTTCCGGCGGTTCCAGTCTACCTCAGTCGGCTGCTGGTCAATCACCTGGTAGCAGCGAAGGTGGCTGGAGGTAGCAGGGAGAGTTTAGTTCCGGTACTGATTGTCGCGGCGGCGATCGCCGCCGCGCTCGTGGTAACGACGTTGCTACAGGGAGGCAGCGACTGGCTCCGAACAGCTCTTTCCGAGGTCGTTCAGGACTACGTCAGTGGGTTGATCCATGCTAAATCGATGCAAGTGGATGTCGCATTCTACGAGTCAGCCGATTACTATGACCGCCTCCATCGAGCCAGTAGGGAGGCGAAGACTCGCCCCCTGGCGCTTCTCGAGAGTATTGGCGCTCTGTCCCGAAATGGCATCACCTTCCTGGCCATGGCTGTCGTGCTGTTACCCTATGGCGTCTGGTTGCCGTTGGCACTTGTCGTAGGCACAGTACCTGCTTTCGTCGTTCTCCTGCGCTTCAATCGCCGGTATCATGCGTGGTGGGAACGAACCACGTCCGATCGTCGCCTGGCTGAGTACGATGACACGATTCTCTCTAATAGCAATGCAGCGGCTGAGCTTCGCCTGTTCGACCTTGGCGGTTACTACTCTTCGGCGTTTCAGTCGCTGCGGCGACGCCTGCGTGGCGAGCGTCTGAGCCTTTCGAGAGATCAGAATCTAGCGCGACTCGTGGCGAGCGCAGTGGCGCTCGCTGTGTCTGGGTTGACCATGATCTACATGATCCGAGCGGCTATCGCGGGTGCCGCGACCTTGGGTGATCTCGCGCTGTTCTATCAAGCTTTCAATCAGGGCCAAGGACTCCTGCGCTCACTGCTCGCAAATGTCGGAGAGATTTACGGGAACAGCTTCTTTCTCGGAAATCTCTTTGAGTTCCTGGCTTTGCAACCACGCATCTTCGATCCGGCCAAACCGGTGCCACTCCCGGCAGACCTGATGCAGGGTATTCATTTCCGCCATGTCACCTTCCACTACCCGGGCAGCACGCGTGCGGCACTCCGGGATTTCAGCCTTGAAATCCCTGCCAGACGAATCACCGCGATCGTTGGTGCAAATGGCGCGGGTAAGAGCACCCTGATTAAGCTGCTCTGTCGTTTTTATGATCCCGCTGCGGGATGCGTCCAGCTCGATGGACTCGACCTTCGCGAGCTGTCGCTCACCGAACTTCGGCGTCGGATCAGCGTCCTATTCCAGTTCCCCCTGACGTACTACGCAACAGCCGGTCAAAACATCGCAGTGGGCGACCTCGCGTCGGCGCCTACTATGGCCGAGATTGTGGCCGCCGCACTTGCAGCGGGAGCACACGAACTTATCGCCCGCCTTCCCAATGGCTATGACACGACGCTGGGTACGGCATTTGGTGATGGTATCGACCTTAGCGGTGGCGAGTGGCAGCGCATTGCCTTGGCCCGGGCGTTTTTGCGTCAGGCGCCGATAATTATCCTCGATGAACCAACGAGCTTCATGGATTCCTGGGCCGAGGCCGACTGGCTCGAGCGATTTCGCGATCTCGTTCGGGGGCGGACCGTCCTCATCATCACGCACCGCTTCACCACTGCGAAGTACGCGGACATCATACATGTGATGCAGGATGGACAGGTCATCCAGTCGGGGAGCCATGACGAACTCGTGGCCGGCGACGGCCTGTATGCCCGTTCGTGGGCACGCCAGATGGCTCATTCGCAGACGTCTACGATTCCTTAGTTTCCGACTTCCAAGTCCGCCAGGACTTGCGCATGCACCGCCTCTTGATACTCAAAGCCGGATGGATAGGTGAGGACGCGCAGCGGCACCTGTGCGCTAAGACGCGCGTACAACGGCAGGAAGCGCGCCACTTCAACGGGCAAGAGGAATGATTGCATTGAGGTAAATGCTAGCAAAGCCGAGAGGCAATCCCGTGGACTTAGGCCACGTATTGTGATGTCCGAACGATTTTCTTTCCTGGGGTCGTACCGTGCCAGCAGATAAATGCTACGCAGAGGGAGTGGCTCCTGGGTGAAGGAGTAGCGGCCCTCCAGTCCCAGGAACTTTTTCTCAGTGTTGTCGAACAGATTGGCCAACTCGTCCGATATATCCAGTGCGTGTAGCGCCGTCTGGCGCCAGACCTTCATATAGGGGGGACCCGGCGTTCCACAAAGTTGGCCACCATACACCTGTAGCGGCAGGGCATCATCTGTCAACAGCGGCGCCCCTCGCCGAACGAACGCGCTGGTCATTGTGGATTTCCCTTGGCCCTTCCGTCCAAGAAAGGCAACCGCTCCCGCTGACGTTACCACGGCCCCGGCGTGGAGGATCGGAGTCCCGCGCACTTGCAGAATAAAGAGGATCACAGGCCCGGTCAGTCCCAACCCGATCGCCCGCTCATCGGCTCCATCGTCGGGGTAGACCTCTACCACGTGCAAGTCGGGCGTGACGTGGAAGGTGCCGACTGCGCGCTGCCAGATCCAGGCGCCGCCCGGACCACGATTGAGGCGCAAATCTTCCCCATGGATCGGACAAGGAACAGAAGCGAAGACGGGCCCGTCCGGTTCAGGGTAGACAGGCGGTTGCCGACGTTGAAAGACGACGTCTACTCGGCTCTCGTCGACCGCGCAAAGAGCGGCCGGTAAGGGAACGTCACTGCGCACACGCAGGCCAAAGAGCGAATAGATAGGGGCGAGGGATATCCTCTCCCCTCCCATGCCATCTTGCATCGATGCGGGCGTCACAGGGCTACCCCCATTCCAAATCGCGCCAGCCAAGCTATGCCCTCAAGCGTTGCTGGCGACGCTGCTAACGTTGTCATCACTACGAGCGAGCAGCCTGAAGGCGGCAACCGCCGAGGGTGAGTCACTCACGACTCGACCGCCCAGTTCGACCCAGGCATGGGCCTTTAACGTCCCATTGTCCTTGCGCACACCGATCCGCAGATCGCTTGGCATCCTTTCCCGGCGCAGCCAGTGATGCAACACGAGCGAGCGATGGAGACAACGCGCCCGCACGACATGGTGGCGGGAAGCGATATTGAGCCAGTAAGCGTAGCGCCGAGCGCGGTATAATTCCTCGGGTGCCGGGGTAAATCCGGGAATAACGTCCGCGGGCCGTGCCAGGGTCATGCGTTGCCGATACCAGGCGAATCGCAGGGCCAAGTCCACTGCGGTAAGCCAGACGAGCGCGCGAAGGAGGACGCGTTGATCAGCGTACTCCAGGGACTGAAATCGCAATAGAGCACCGCGCATGCTGCTCTACCGCTCGACTTCGCGCGTCAACTCTTTCTCGACCAGCAGTGTCAGGAACGCCCGCACGTCTGCTTCCATTTCGGCGGGCGAAAAATCATACTCGTCCTGCATCTGGCTGACAATCTCCTCTGCCGAACTGCCCGTAGCCAGCAGTTGCCAAATCCTCGTCCCGACGGCGTCCAGACCAAAATACACGCCGCTCTCGACATGCAATAGCACGGTCTCCTCGCCCAGTTCGGCGCACACGACCGCGTCGCTGGGTATTAACTTCCGTGTCAGCATCATTATGCGAGCATTTCTCCCGATACCGCTGCGACCAAGTGCCCTACTGTACGCCGACGCAATGAACGGCACGTGTGCAGATGGGGGCCATATTCACTTTATTGTCAGCACCATGACGCGTTCTGCACTATTATGAAACGCGGTGCGACGTTAAGGACACGGGGACGCGCTCGCTTGAAGTACCCCGAACGATTGCCGCTGCATCCACCTGCCGCCTGGGCATTGGCGCGCCGGCGGTCGGCAAGTTGTTGGGACGGAGAGATGCCGTCACTGGAAGCTTCCCCGCGTGCTTCGGACGGATACCGCTTGGCCAAGCAGTATTCCCTTGGCCATTGGTTCACGGTAAGCAACCACTGCGGCCAGCAAGAACACGCCCATGGGTAGAGCGATATTGGGGTCGGTAGCGGTGCCAGTGAAGAAACCACCGAAGTCCTGACCCAGCCACCAGGTGAACAGGAGCCAGACGCCGGCAAGACCAAACGTCCAGCGTTGCACGTGTCCGGTGAGGAAGGCCCAGCCTAACCAGGCCAAAATCGCCACGAAGCAGGCGTTGCAAAGAACCGGCGCGGCAAACGCCACCGCCGTCATCCCCTGAATTGGCGCAGCCAGCACCGTCGGCTGCGGCATAGCGGCCACCGTGGCAAACAGCGATCCGAGCTGCCTGCCTGTCCAAAAGCCCGCGCCCGGCAATGCCTGCAAGATGGCCATGGCGAGCCAGAAGGCGCCGAGTATCCTTGCCGACACCCGCCCCGTGCCGCCTGGAGCCCAGCGCTTGATGGGCAATAACAGGAGGGCCGCGCCGATGATGTACACGAGAACGGCACCCGGAGCGCCGGTGATAATGGTGGATGAGCCGACGAGCAGTCCGCCCAACCCTTCCCCCAGGACCCAGATACCCAACCCCCAGGCGACTGAGAGCCAGAGGCCAAGCCGTCCCCAACGCCGTTCACGCCCGGCGATCAGAAACAGGCTGATGCCAAGCTGCACGATCACCGCGCCGGCATTGGCTACAAGGGGATGTTGGAGCCAGAACGCGGCGTTGAGCTGCAGAATGGCAGCGAACCACTGCGGCTGGCCCAGGGCCGCCGGTTGCAATACCTGATCGACGAACTGGCGTGTGAACATGGCGGGTTGGGCCTGCAATAGGCCATCTACCAGCCAGAGCAGGCCGAGGCCGATCCAGAGGACGGCACGACTGCCGTCGCCGCGACCATCGTCAGTCTGCTTATCGTTGCCGGTAATTCGTCGTCCAACACGTGCATGCATGGATCCTCCTGACGTTTTGATGGAGCCCTTCGCGCAGGCGCCGGGTTGAGCGGCGGCGCCTATTGCGGACAACCTATGAAGGCAGGATAACGGCAGGTGAATGAACTGAGTAGCCCCCTTTAGTCCTACGCCCTGGGGGTACCTGTTGTCCGGGGTAGTTCTTAGATCGCGCCCAGTCCGGCATAGCGCCGCAAGATGCGGAGCTTTTCCCGACGCCGACCGAGCAAGAACAGACCGGGCAAGACATCGAGGGGATGACGGGTTGCAGGGTCAAAACGCGCCAGACGCAGATGGGCGACACCGGTCAAACGTCGCACGACGGCAACGGGCCAGAGCAGGCGGTACACGGGCGCCAGGAGAACTTCCTCCCTGGTGGGAGGGCCGAGGTCCGGTAGTGGCGTCTGCAGGATCGCATGCAGCACCCAGAACACGTGGCGCACCACGCTGCCGATCCCTTCGTCACGAGCAGTCTGCATAACGACTCGCCAGTCGATCGCTGCTCCATACCGGTGGACGAAAAGATCGAGGTCAATAAGCCAGATCAGGCGCTCATACGAATGGCGATGGAGGTGTGCCGCCAGGTGCATAAACTGGTGCGTAGGCGCCAGGACGCGCATCGCTACAACACCGCTGTGCAGAGGTTCCGCCTGTCGCCAGAACGCTTCCTGGTGGCGATCAGCCATGCCAAACTCCAGCAAACTGCAATGTATCTCGACGTGGACCTTTTGCCCCGCACTGGAGAAGCCACGCTCGTCGTAGCCCTCCAGAGCACTCCGTATCGGTCGCAAGGTCTGCGCGCCGGCATATGGGACGTAGCCGGCGGCGATCAGCGCTCGGTACAGACGGCCATAGTCGGCGGCGCGACAGTAGAGGTCGAGATCGCCGAACGGGCGGAGGTCGGGGTGCGGATACAACAGGTGCGCCGCCACCGGCCCCTTGAGTACCAGCACGTCCACTGCGACCGCCGCCAGCGTCTGGAGCAATCGTCCCAGCTCGACCTCCTGGGCGAGGCCGCTGACACCATCCTCGCGGACGCGGGCTTGTAGCGCCTGCTGCACCCAGCCTGGCGCCAGTTTGGCCGTGGCGCCGAGCGTCCAGGCCACCAGCGGGGTGACGCGATGGCGAGCGGCCATCTCCAGGACCGCCGCCCAATCAACATTGTCGGTAAGTGTGGTAAGACCGAGGGCGGATTGCCGGGCGTCGGCCTGGGCGAGCGCTAGGGTGACCGCGGCCGTTTCGAGATCCCGGTGCCGCGCGGGCGACCGAACCGCCCTCAGCGCAGCTATCAACACTCGGTCACTTTCCGGCCTGGTAGGTCGTAGCAGTTAGTACGCTCCCCGACAACGGAGGATAGCCGGGATCGTCCGGGCGATGATGGCAAGGTCGAGGAGGAGACTGCACTGGGCGACGTACTGCAAATCGAGCGCCATGCCCTCGTCGAAGCAGAGATCGCTGCGTCCGCTCACCTGCCAGAGACCGGTCAGGCCTGGCGTGACATCAAGGCGGCGATGGTGCTGAGAGGTGTATTGGTCCACTTCGCGCTGCAGCGGTGGGCGGGGACCAACCAGACTCATGTTACCGATGATGACATTGAAGAGTTGAGGTAGTTCGTCAATGCTCAGGCGGCGCAGCACCCTGCCGATCCGGGTGACGCGCGGATCGCTGCGCAGCTTGAACAGGAGGCCATCCGTCTCGTTGAATGGCAGCAGATGAACGAGTTGACGGTCGGCGCCGCTGTGCATGGAACGGAACTTGTACATCCGGAAGGGACTGCCGCCCCGGCCGACCCGCTGCTGGCGATAGAATACCGGTCCCCGCGAGTCAAGCTTGACCAGGGCGGCGACGACCAGGAAGAGGGGAAGGAGGCAGACGATTAAGAGCGATGCCGCCACGATGTCTACCACCCGCTTCACCGGCGGATACCAGGGCTCCGCCGTAGGGTCCAGCGCTCCCGCGCTATGGGCGTGGCGAATTGGCGCTATCGGGGCGACCGACCGCCAGGGGTAGTCGGCCGCTCCGGCATCGTCGGCGAGCATATCCTGGATCATACGTACCTCGATTCACGCTGCAGTGGGGACAATTAGCGGGGTGTCAGTTCAACGGACACCGGGGTGGCGTCCGCCGTTATGGCGAAACGGTGGCTAAACGCGGGCGCCTCTTCCGTTAGGGCCTCGTTCGGCGTTACGCGTGCCTGAGCGAGGAGTTGGAAGAAGATTGGTAGGTCTTCCAGGAGGTAGCGCTTCCACAGCCGGCCCGGCTCCTGCATGACGCGGTACAGCCACTCCAGCCCGAAATCTTGCATCCACTGCGGGGCGCGGCGAATCTTGCCGGCCAGAAAGTTGAGGGTGCCGCCGATGCCGATAGACACCGGGACGTTGAGTTCGGCCATATGCTCGCGAATCCAGACATCTTGGCGCGGCGCGCCAAAGGCGACGAACAGCACATCCGGCCGGGCGGCCTGCACGCGCTCGACGATCCGGCGATCCTCGTCCTCCGCCCAGGGGCCGAAGGGCGGAGCGTAGATGCCGCACACGGTTAGGCCGGGGAAGCGGCGCTGGAGCTCGGTCGCTGCCTGCTCCGCCACGCCGGGGGCAGCGCCGAGGAGAAAGAGGCGGTGCCCTTCCAGAGCCGCCATCTGCGCGCAGCCGAGCACGAGGTCGGTGCCGGTGATGCGCTCGGGCAGGGGCGCGCCGATCAGCCGGGCGGCCCACAGCAGGGGCATGCCGTCCGCGACGCTGAGATCGGCCGTGTTGATGAGCCGACGGTAGGCAGAATCCGCCTTGGCCAGCTTGATGAAATCGACGTTGACGGTCACGATTTGGCGGGGACGTCGTAACTGAATGGCCCGCCGAACGTGCTCCATGGCCGCCGCAAAGTCGACCCGATCGACCCGAACATTGAGGAGATCAATTTGGTTAGCCATCGCGGCACTCCCGGTCCTTAGTCGCTTCCGTAGTACTTCCATGCCAGGTACTTTGGTACCAATGAAAGATATGGCGCGCGTCTAGGGAACCGATGAACAGCCGATCTCGCAGTGTGAACAGCTATGCAGAGATCGGTACCGTTTGGCGTTATCAACAATGACAACATGACAGCAAATTCACATCGAGTAGGGAGGAGACTGCCGAAGGCGGTAGTCACCTCCCTACTGACCGGTGTAGGCCTAACGAATAAGGAAATGCCGGCGGATCGCCCGAGCGGCATTCCGGGACGCCTTGCTTCTGCCGCTGAGGTCGGGCCGCCGGGAGCGGGCGGCGTGCTGGCTCATGCAAGTGACCACGATGATGAACGGCAACCGGAGCAAACCGCGCAGTAACCGGCTCACATGTGCATCCTTTTCTTGCGCGGCCCCGCTGCACTGAGTGTACGGTGAAAGGCCGCGGCTACTCATCGACGGTCGAATTGGCTAGTGCATAGATGGGACCTTTGGTTTGGCTGCGGACCCCGCTAGCCGTTTCCCGGCGTATAAGCTATACGTAGAAAGCGGCGCCGGATGGAGACGGGCGCCGTGGACCAGGCGCAGACGCCGGTAATGGACGAGTGCAACGTATGCGACGACAACCAGTGGCAGAAAGGGCCGTGCGTGCCCTCGGGGCGCCTTTCGGCGCTTACGCCGTCTTGAGTACCGGGTACTTGCTGACCTTGACGGCAGCCGCAATCCTGCCGCGCCAGACCGCGGTGTTCTCGACGACGTTGCCGCAGTTTGACCTGCTTATCGCCGCCCACAACGAAGAAGGCACGCTGCCGCGCCTACTGGCGAGCATCGCCACCCTCGATTACCCGTCCGAGCGGCTGCGCGTCCACGTCGTCGCCGATAACTGCACCGATCGCACGGCGGAGGTAGCCCGCCAGGCCGGGGCAATTGTCCACGAGCGTGAGGATGCGGAGCGGATCGGCAAAGGTTTCGCCCTCGCCCTGGGTATGTCGGCCACACTGGAGTTCCCAGGGCAGCCGCATGACGGAATTGTCATCATCGATGCCGACAGCGACCTCTCGCCACAGTTTCTGCGCGTCCTCGCCTGCCACCTCGGTACCGGCGCCCAGGCGATCCAGGCCTATTACAGCGTACGCAATGCCGGCGACTCCAGCGTGGCGATGTTGCGTTATGTCGCGCTCTGCCTTTATCATTATTTGCGGCCGCTTGGCCGCTCTCGCCTCGGTCTCTCGGCCGGGCTGCGCGGCAACGGCATGTGCTTCCGCCGCGACGTTGCCGCCCTGGGCTGGACTGCGCACGGCTTGACGGAGGATGTCGAACAGCACTTCCGGCTGTTGGAACGCGGCATTCACGTGACCTTTGCACCGGAGGCGGTGGTGGAGGCGGAGATGCCGGTGACGCTGCGCGGCGCCGCCGCTCAGAACAGCCGCTGGGAGCGAGGCCGCCTGGAAGCGTTGGCAAAAGAGGTGCCGCGCCTTCTCCGACTGGCCGTCCGACGGCGCGACCCGTCGGCGCTCGATGCGGCGCTGGAGCAGTTGGTCGCGCCGCTGTCGGTCTGTGTCGCTTCCTGCCTCCTGGCGATCCTGGCCGGTCTGGTCGGACGATCCCGTCTGCTGCGCGTCCTCGGTCTCGGGGCGCTCGCCGGGCAGGTGGCCTATGTGCTGCTCGGGCTCCGTCTGGCCGGCGCACCGTCGGAAGCGTATCAAGCGCTGGCGTCGGCGCCGCGTTACGTGCTCTGGAAGGCCTGGGTCTGGCTGCGGGCAACCATGCACCCGCCGACGCGCTGGCAACGCACGACTCGGTTAAGCGAGCCGAAGGGTTGACCGCGGCGGCTATACCGGCAGGCCGTCAGGCGGCGTTGTCGCCCCACTCCGCCATGACGGCGTAACGCTCGACGGAGTTGGGCTCGAAGACTGGGTGGCCATCCAAAGTTAGCCAGGCGTGGGCCACAAGTCCGTTGGGACTGGGGCAAGCGCCGAGGGCGAGGCGCACGGGGTAGCCGCGCCGGCGGAGGAAGTAGTACAAGGTCAGGGAGCGGCGCAGGCAGGGTCCGTAATGGCGCAAGGGTCGCCGCAGGTAGATGTGATCGACGGCGGCCACGACGTGCTCGATTTGCCCCTGGGCGCACCTCGCGGGCGGACTGTGCGGCGTCAGCAGGCGAACCGTCCGGCGAACCGACGAGACGCGCAGCAGTACGGGCAGCGCCAGCAGGAAGATGATGATCTTCAGGTGCAGTGCAGCCGCTCGAAGGTCAGTGCGGAGGTCAGGCCGGTGCATCGACCCAGGTGATCATCTGTTTGGCGGCGAACTCGCCCAGGAGTTCGTCAATGTCCGCTTGCAACTCGGCTTCCGGTACCTCATACTCCGCCAGTAGCTCCGCAACGATCAGCGATACGGTGCGCTGCCCATCGATCAACTCCCAGATGCGCGCGCCCACGCTATTGATCGTAAAATAGGCCTCGGTCTCCGTGTTGAGCAAAACCATCTCCGCACCGAGGCGCCGCGCCACGATGCGTTCTCGTTGCACAGGGACCACACTCGGTTGTACCACGCTAGATTATTCCCTCTCGTATTCCGACCTTGCGTCTGGCGATTTGTCGGACGCGCTCTCTTGGCCCCCATACTACGACGTTTGCCCGCTCTGGTCCACGCCCCCGGCCGTGTCACCGCACATCCTGCATCTTAGCCAGCCTCGAGCAGGTCTCGCAGCAGCACCGGCAGCCGGTCGAAGTCGGTGCCGGTGTCCAGGGCGTAGGTGCGGCAGGACGCCACGAAGTCGACCAGAGTCGGCAGCATGTTCCCCATGGAGTCGCCGGTTGATCCGAAGGCCATGCCGGCGACGATGGCGGTGAAGGCTGCCGTGGCCGACGCTGGCCGCAGCGTGCTCTCCGCCGTGTGAGCGATCCTCGGTAGCACAATCGCTACCGGCTTGCTTTCCTGGGCATAGCAATCGCCGAAGTAGTCAGCCGGATCAAACAGCAGTTTGGCGCCCGATGGCTCTGCCCGCTCCTTCGCACCGGCCAGCTCTGGAAAGAAGTCCAGCGAGCTGGGCAGCACCCGGCTGCGCTCCGGGAACGGCAGCAGTCGGAAACTGCCGTCGGTCTGCCGCTGGAGGATCGGCATATCATCGGAAATCAGCTTGAAGCCGGCCCGCAGCAGCGCCAGCGCCAGCGTGGATTTGCCGCTCCCGCTCACCGCCGGAAACACCAGCGCCTTCCCCTGCCAATCGACGGCGCAGGCGTGCAGGGGTAGCAGGCCCCAGCTTCGGAGGGCGGGGGGGAGGCTTTCTGGGGTAGGTATTTGG
>DHIZ01000109.1:10717-10883 GCA_002404055.1 Chloroflexi bacterium UBA4733 | reverse complement strand
CAGGATGGCGCCGTCCATCTGGGCGGCTTCCGTGATCATGTTCTTGATGTAGTCGGCGTGCCCAGGGCAGTCCACATGCGCATAGTGCCGCTTCTCCGTGGAGTACTCCACGTGGGCGATGGCGATCGTGATGCCGCGCTCGCGCTCTTCCGGCGCATTGTCGATG